>JAYVKZ010000034.1:0-21723 GCA_043767985.1 Betaproteobacteria bacterium | reverse complement strand
AGCTTCCAGTGCTTCGGCTCGACCGGTGTAATCGACAGGCGACTGCCGCGCTGGAGCAAGATCATATCGCTTAGTTCGGGTGCTGCCCGCATGCTGGCTAATGAAATGGGCTGGCAGGCCTTCAGGGCCTTCACATCGACCAATTGCCAACGGGGTGTTGCCGGTGTTGACTTCGGATCGAAATACTTTGATTTTTTGTCAAACTGCGTCTCGTCGGGATAGGCGGGCGAAGCAATCTCGGCAATCCCGTAAATACCCGGTACTTCGCAGCTTGAGTGATAAAACAACACGCCATCGCCCAAGCGCATTTGGTCGCGCATGAAGTTACGGGCTTGGTAGTTGCGAACGCCGATCCAGGGTACAGTGCTTTTTGGAGCCGCGAGTGCGTCCGCAAAAGAACATTCCTCAGGCTCAGATTTCATCAGCCAATACATGGGGTTCGCACGGAAGCGTGAAAGATGCCTACCCAGAAAAAGGTGGTACCCCGCAGATGCCGTAGGGCTAGCATCCTGAACCTGAGTTCAGAGCGGTCACGACTGGCCTCGCATCAGGTTCATCCACGAAGGGACGATCACAACAGCAAGGCGAAAAGCCACGACCTGGGATGCAAAAGCATTGGTTCAAGGAATATATAGCCCACTCGAACACCGCAGGGATGGCCTATTGTAATCTAATGTCAGTTGAGCACAAGCAGGGTCGACTTGAAGGCCGACCAATGGTCGACACAAAGGGTCGCTCAAAACAAACTATCTTGCTTACGAATCGCTTGGTCAACGTCTTCTGCCATCTTGCGCAACTTCTCTGCGCTTCTCGCTGAGCGTAGGGTTGCACTGGCATTCGAGGGGTCTGAAAGTTCGTGAGCCAATTGCAATGCCACCATCACTGCAATACGATCTTGACCAGACACTTTCCCCGAGTCGCGAATCGTACGCATGCGGCTATCAACGAGCTGAGCGGCACCTGCTAGCCGATCTTTGTCCTCAGCCGATACGGCGAGTTTGTAATCCCGATCCAGGATCTTGACGGTGATTTGTTCCATCAGCGTTCTTTCCTCGTCCGATTAGGCCAGCGGATTAATGGCGGCATCCACTGCAGCCTTACTTGCCGCGTGCTGGTCTGCCGACTCACCGTCAGGTAGGCGCGACAGCGCTGCTGCGACCCGAGCGCGCGCTTCTTTCATGTTACCTTTAAGCGTGAGCAATTCAGCCTGCAAGTGTTTGATTTGACCACTAAGTTGCAAGTTTTGCTCGGCTAAACGCGACGAACCTTTGATCAAGGTGTCGACTTTTGATGCTAACTGATCGATTTCTTCATCCATGGCAGTCCAGGGCAAAAAGAGCCTAAAATCAAGGGGTTGAGGCGTATTTATACACCACTTTGTTAAAATTGACTAACAGTAATGTTGTGGTTTTCCTTAGAACTCTAGCGTTTCAAAGGCTTGGCCTGCCGATTCCCCAAATTCAAGAATTGAAAGTTGATCACGTTTTGCGCAAATTGTTTGTGAGTTGCCACACCTTTTTTGTCCGGATGGTGGTGTTGGGCTTCGTCGCTATTGCGCCCCTCCCTTTGTTTGCGCAAGGCCCTGGCTTATCCCCGTCCGCAGACCATGTTCGGGTCGACCTGATTAGCCCGACTGAGTCTGTGGTGCCGGGTAAAAGAGCCTGGGTTGGACTGCGCATGCGCCATGATCCGCATTGGCACACTTACTGGAAGAACCCTGGGGATTCTGGCCTGCCCACACAGTTCGAGCTCGTGCTGCCTCCTGGCGTGACGACAGGCCCCATTCACTGGCCAAAACCTGAGCGCATCTTTATCCCCCCGCTTGCCAATTACGGCTACGAGGACGAAGTGGTGTTGTCTAGAGAGTTAAGCATTCCGATTGATTTTTCCGCGGATAAGCTTGAGATTCTCGCGAAGGTTTCTTGGTTGGTCTGTAAAGAGGTCTGTATCCCCGGCGAAACTGAAGTCCGTTTGAGCTTGCCAGTCAGCCGCGCCCCGTCCAAGCCCTCCATGCATGATCCTCTTTTCGAGAAGAATTGGGCGCGCGAGGCGAAGGTTGTATTGCCGGTTGATGCTGTCGCGCAAGCCGATAAACTGTCTATTATCCTACCGACCTCCATTAAGGAGGCCCAGCGTGTTGAGTTTTTCGCGGGGGTGGAAGAAACGATTGATCATCCAGCCCCACAATCGCTATTTAGGCTCAACGACGGTCGCTTCCGCCTCGAGATTGCCTTACTAGGTGTAAAGAAGATTGATTTTGAAAAGTCATCGCAGCGGGCTGCGGGCGTGTTGGATGTAGACGGCCAGTTTTTTGTCGTGACGCCCGCCGTTGTGTTGGCGGGGGCCCCGTCGAACGCCGAGAGAGGCGTCCTGGTGGCAACTTTGGCAGGTGCCCCTGCCCGCTCAGCGAGTCATCAACCTACTCCAGCGGAGGCGCTTCGTTTGGCAACCACGGGTGAAGGAAAGGCGACGCCCGATGCGAGGCGCGATTCGGCGCAACCTACAGTCGATCCGCCAAGCACTCTCCCCGCCCAACCGGAGGCGGCGCTGGGCGTTTGGCTAAGCCTTGGCGCAGCCCTCCTCGGGGGCTTGATTCTCAACCTCATGCCCTGCGTCTTTCCTGTGATTGGTTTGAAGCTGATGAGTTTCGCCGGACAAGGCGGGAGTGGGGCGTCGCTAGACCCAGTCAACCGCAGGCGACTTCGACTGGAAACCCTGGCCTTTTCAAGCGGCGTGGTGTTGTCGTTTTTGATCTTGGGTGGGTTGATGCTGTTCTTGCGCTCGGCAGGTCAAGCGGTGGGTTGGGGGTTTCAGCTCCAGTCGCCTCTCTTTGTGGGAGCCATGGTCTTGTTGTTCGTTGCTCTGGCTTTGAATTTTGCGGGGCTGTTTGAAGTAGGGCTGAACCTCACCCAGCTTGGAAATCTTGATCAGACAGGTCCATCGACGCTTGATCGCCAGGCGAGCGCGCATCCTGGGCAGGCACTTTTGTCGGGCGTGCTGGCGGTCTTGGTGGCCACACCTTGTACGGCGCCTTTCATGGGGTCGGCGCTGGGCTTTTCGCTCTCGCAACCGGCGGGTGAAGCCTTACTTGTGTTTGCTTTTTTGGGGCTGGGAATGGCGATGCCTTACCTACTCTTGGCGGCGTTTCCGGCCTGGCTAAAGCACCTGCCGAGACCGGGTCGCTGGATGGAGAGCTTCAAGCAGTTTCTGGCCTTTCCTATGTTTGCCGCTGCGGTGTGGCTGCTCTGGGTGTTCGGCTTACAAACTTCCCCTGAGGGCCTCATGAGTTTAGCCCTCGGCGCGATCGGTCTGGCCTTCGCGCTGTGGCTTTATGGCCGGTTTTTTCAAGGCGGAGGGCGCCTTCGCCTAAGCTCCGGGTCCGGCCTTTTGGCCTTGCTCTTCATGGTCGCGGGGCTATCAAGCGCTGCCGCCGCGTTGGTGAGGGGCAGTCAAATGGTGGTCATCGACGTCAAATTTTTTGCCCAAGCCTCCTGGCAGCCTTGGTCGGCGCAGGCGGTTGCCTCTGGATTGGCCGAAGGCCGCCCGGTGTTCGTGGACTTTACGGCCGCCTGGTGTGTCAGTTGTCAGGCCAACAAAAAGTTAGTGTTGGAAACGGATGTCGTCGAGCAAGCTTTCGCAAAGCGCAAGACTTTGCTGCTCAAAGCCGATTGGACCAAACAGGATCCCCTGATTACGGCGGAGTTGAATCGTCATGGTCGAAGCGGCGTGCCGCTGTACTTGCTCTTTCTCCCTGGGCAAACTCAGGCTAAAATCTTGCCAGAATTGCTGACCCAGGCGCAAGTGTTGTCAGCCCTTGGAGCCGCGGCGCGTTAGAGTGGGCAGGTATTCCCAGAGCCATGGGGTTCGGTCGCGTGAGCTTGAGGACTGATGAGGGCACTGTTTACGTTTCGTCGAATAGTGGAGACATAATGAAAAGTATTTTCGAAAATTGGGTAGCTTACAAAGCTTTTAACTTGTCAAAATACCTTGCGGCATTCGTGCTGGCTTTAACCGCTATTGGCTTCACGACTCGCACGGTCAATGCCGCGATCACCGTAGGCGAGAGCGCTCCTGCTTTGCAGCTTCGTGATACCCAAGGTCGGGCCGTTAATCTTGCAGATTTTCGCGGCAAAACAGTGGTGATCGAATGGTTCAACCCAAATTGCCCCTTCGTGCAAAAGCACTACGGCTCGAACAACATGCAAAGCTTGCAAAACAAATACGCGCGTCAGGGCGTGGCATGGTTGGTGGTCAATTCAACCAACCCTTCGCACCAAGATTATCTCGAGCCTAGTAAATTGTCGGAGCGTTTCTCTCAACTCAAAGGGCATGCGACCGCGGTATTAATGGACGCTGATGGCAAGGCCGGCGTCTCCTGGGGTGCGAAAACCACGCCCCATATGTTTATTGTGGATCCGCAGGGAAAGCTTGCCTACGCGGGTGGCATTGATGACAAGCGCTCCAGTAACCCAGAAGACATCAAGAGCGCGAAAAACTATGTTGCTGTGGCGCTTGACCAATTAAAAGCGGGTAAGCCTGTGGCGGAAAACAACACGCGTCCCTATGGTTGTAGTGTCAAATACTAAGCTGCAAAGGGCATCCAGCCGAGCAATTTTTAGCGCCTTAAAGACAGGGCATCATCAGTTTCATTTTTCGAAAATGAATTGCTGCGCGTCTCCTATTGGCGACATTAACTCGGCCATGATTTGATAGTATTGCTGCCTTACTAACTGGGAGCATCTATGCCAATTGTCGCGGTTGTGAATCCGAAGGGTGGGGTCGGTAAAACTACCTTAGCTACCAATCTTGCTGGTTATTTTTCTACCCGTGGCTTGAGCACCATGCTTGGTGATGCAGACGTACAACAATCCGCGCGTCAATGGCTCAAACTGCGCGCTCCCGCGCTGGCTCCCATTCAAACTTGGGAGATGAGTGGCTCCTTGGCCAAGCCGCCAAAAGGTGTGACCCATGTGGTGATCGATACACCGGCTGCAATTACAGGGCGTACCCTCACGGATGTGGTGAAAGCTGCCGATAAAATTCTCGTGCCGCTTACGCCTTCAATGTTTGATGTGATGGCCACGCAAAAATTTTTGGAAGAGCTTAAAGGCCATTTCAAAACACCAAAAGAGATGGCGAAGAAGGTTGCCATCGTAGGTATGCGAGTGGATGTGCGCACCAAGGCGGCCGAGCAACTGGCTCGGTTTATCGACCAAGTCGGTATTCCTGTCGCTGGTTATGTGCGCGACACGCAAAACTATGTGCATCTTGCCGCGCATGGCATGACGGTGTTTGATGTGCCCTCCCAGCGAGTTGATCAGGATCGTCAAACTTGGGGCTCGATCCTGAACTGGATCAATAGTTCTCACTAAATTGAACCCCTCTCTTTTTCCTTGGCAACGTGCTAAGGAACTCGGCGCCCGTCTCAGCATTCGCTGGGTGCGCTCGGAGGGCGAAATCTTTGGCTTGAGCACCCAGGTGCAAGAGCCTCTATTGTTGTTGCAAGATCAAGGCCTGATGGTCACGGCCTATGTGAGCGGTGGTGTGGGTTACTGTGCAACGGCTGCGCTCGATCCTCTGGCGATTGAGCGGGCTAGCGTGCTTGCGATATCTCGGGCGAAGCTCGTTGCAGCGTCGGGTTTGTTCGATTCAACGTCATTGCCGCTGCCTGCTCTTGAGCTTGCGCCGACCCGGCCTGCGCCCGATCCAATCAAAGCCATGCCTGGGCGGGCGAACTTGCTTAAGCTGCTGATGGCCGAAAGCGAGGCTGCACATGCACAACCTCATGTGGTGGCAAGCGAGTTCAAGATTTCCCTTCAACAGAGCCACCGCCAGCACTGGCTTGACGGCGTCTTGATTGACGACATTGAAACTCAATTCGTTGAGCCGCACGCGCAGGTGACTGTGGCGCGGGACGGGGATGCGCAGACGCGCAGCCTGGCGGGCCGATACAACGGGTATTGCCAACAGGGCGGCTTTGAGGTCATCGAGCGTTCCGGCATCGTGGGCTGTGGTAATCGCTTGGCCATGGAGGCGCGACAACTTGTGCAAGCTGCGCCCTGTGCTTCTGGCAAGCTTGATTTGCTGCTGATGCCCGACCAGATGATGTTGCAAATTCACGAATCGATTGGGCATCCCCTAGAGCTGGATCGAATTCTCGGAGACGAACGCAACTTCGCAGGCACGAGCTTTGTGGGGCCGGAGATGTTCGGCCGCTACCAATATGGTTCGCCCTTACTCAATGTGAGCTTTGATCCACACAGCTATCCGCAAGAGTTGGCAAGCTACCCAAAAGATGATGAGGGCTTCGCTTCGGTGAAAACCTTGTTGATCGAAAAAGGCTTGTTGATGCGCCCTCTGGGCAGTGCGCTGTCGATCGCGCGAGCCCAAGCTCAAGGTTTCTCACTGGAAGGCGTGTCGAACGCCCGCTCAATTGGTTGGCATCGACCCACCATAGACCGTATGGCTAACCTCAATATCGAACCAGGTAACAGTAGCCTCGAGAGCATGATCGCGAGTATTGAACTGGGCGTAATGATGAAGACCAATGTGTCCTGGTCGATTGATGATTCGCGCAATAAATTTCAGTTCGGCTGCGAGTGGGGGCAAATGATTCGGCAAGGACAACTCGCTGAAGTCGTTAAAAACCCCGGTTATCGCGGGATCTCGGCAGAGTTCTGGCGTTCCCTTAAAGCGGTAGGCGATGCCACCACCCACGAAGTGATGGGCACACCATTTTGCGGCAAAGGCGAGCCGGGACAGGTGATTCGAGTGGGTCATGCGTCGCCTGCTTGCCTGTTTTCTGGCGTGGAAGTTTTTGGTGGACAGGCATGAGTTCGTTTGAATCCTCGTTCTCCGATTTGCGCGATTGGATTCAATGGTTAGTTTTACCAAAGCAGCAGTACTTAATGCTGCATTTTGATGCTGACGAGTCGGACTATGTGCGCTTTAATCAAGCCAAGGTTCGCCAGGCCGGTCGAGTTTGTACCTTAAAGTTGACCTTGGTCCTGGTGGAAAAACGCGCAGATGGGCGTGCTGCCCAATTGCAATTTCAGCTCAATGGGAGCGGCGAGGCTCTGATTGATCGAGCACGCTGCAGCCAAGCCTTGGAGCGCTTACAGGGTTTAATGGTCGAAGCGGCTTCAGATCCGTTACTTCTTTTCAATGAAACGCCCTCAAGCTCTGAACACAGTCTTGTGGCCGATCTGCCCGGCATTGAAGTTCTGGTGCACACGATTGAACGAGCAGTGAGTGATTATGACCAAGATGGCGCAAACGGCGGCGTCGATCTGGTCGGTTTTTTGGGGTTGGGGCCGCGGGCTCGTGGACTACTTAGCTCGCTCGGACACAGCCATTATCAGTCTAAGCATAGTTACTTCTTCGATTTCTCGGTCTATGCAGGCGGTCTGAGCTTCCCCAAGTCGGCGGATATTCGCGATAAAGCCGTCAAACAAAGTATTTCCGATACGCGCTGGGAGCCCGAGCGAATCGCGACGGCGATACGCGCCGCCGCCGAGCAATCGCAAGTGTTACTCAAGCCCGCCAAGCGACTAGCGCCCGGACACTTCCGTGCTTGGTTGGCGCCCGCTGCCGTTGCTGACCTGCTGGAAATGATGGCCTGGGGTGGTTTTTCTCTGAGTAGTTTGCGTCGCGGCAATAGTCCTCTAGAGCGTGCCTACGGTGGCATGAGCGGCACCCAGTCCTTCACCGATCGCCTAAAATTTTCGCCCCTCATGACGGTGAGCGATTGTCCGAGTGAGGCGGGTGTGCCGCGTTTTCAAGGTGAAGGGTTTGTCGGGCCCGAAACGGTTCGGTTGATCGAAAAAGGCGTGGCCGCTGAGCTTCTGACGTCGCCGCGTAGCGCGCAGGAGTTTTCGTCCCCCCACAATGGTTATGGCCCCGGCGAGTCGCCGCGCGCCATCAAACTTCATCCCGGGACGATGGATGAAGCTCAGGCGATGCAGGCTTTGGGCACCGGCTTGTACATTAGCAATCTTTGGTACCTCAATTTCTCAGATCGCTTGAACTGCGGCGTCACTGGGATGACGAGATTCGCTTCGCTTTGGGTTGAAAACGGTGTGCCCGTGGCGCCGCTCTCCGCCATGCGCATTGATGATAGTTTGTATCAAGTATTTGGTGAGCAATTGGAAGCGCTCGGCAGTGTGTCCCATGCCATTGCCAATGTATCGACTTACGATCAGCGGGCATTTGGTGCAACTTACGCACCGGGCGCATTAGTAAAGGCCTTGCGACTCACTCTTTAAGCGAAACGGCCTAAGCCGGGGCGGTTTTGCCGATCTATTCACACTTTCCGACGATTGAGTTTAGTGCTTCTTGACGATGTGCGGTACTGTGGAGCCTACCTTGCAGGAAAAGCGCACACGATGATTCCTTTAGAACTTGTTTTACCCCAAGGTCGCGTGCAAGGCCGTGATCTTGGGACCATGCACTTTTATGGTGGTCTCCCGTACGCGGCGCCGCCATTTGGAGAGCATCGCTTTCAGGCGCCCCAGCCGCCGTCATCGTGGGCGGGCGTGCGAGAGGCTTCATACTTTGGTCCTGTGGCCCCGCAAGCGCCCAAAGCCCTTGGTGCTGGCTTGATGCTGCTTGGTGCAGAGGATTGTCTTAGCGTCAATGTGTTGACCCAAGCAAAGGTGGGCGATAAGCTTCCTGTCTTGGTGTGGATTCCTGGGAACGGCCACATGGGCGGGGGCGCTAATGATCCCGTCTACAACGGTACTCAATTTGTTAGGCATGGGATTGTTTTTGTGTCTTTGAACTACCGAGTGGGCATGGATGGCTTCATGCAGTTCCCGGATCACCTGAATAACCGCGGCCTGCTGGATCAACTCGCCGCGATCGCTTGGATCAGAGAGAACATCGCGCGCTTTGGCGGAGATCCCGATGAAATCACCTTGGGTGGTGACTCAGAAGGTGCCGCATCGATCTGTCATTTACTCGGCTTGGAAACGCTCAAGGGCAAGGTCAAACGGGCGCTGCTTCAAAGTCCTCAAGTGGTGACTCAAAGCGTCCAAGAAGCCGTATTTACCCGCTTAGCGGTGGCGGGCTTACTTGATATTGAGCCAAGCATCGAAGCCTTCAGTCAAGTGCCGCTCTACGACATGGCCCTTGTTCTCGCGCGCTTACAGACGGATGCGCGCCTACGCGCTGAGGTTGGCATCAGCGCTCGTAGTTTTTGTCCAGTGGCGGTAGTGGTTGATTCAAGCGTGATTAAGGCCGCGCCGCTCGAGCAATTGGAGCGCTCGTGGTCAAGACTCGAGTGGCCTGTGCCCGACCTTCTAGTGGGTGCGAATGCCGACGAAATGAATTTCTATCTCCACCCCCGAGAGCTCGATCAAGTCGATGATGATCGACTGGAAGCCTTTGTGCGTGCAGCCAATCTTAGAGGCGTGCCGTTTAAAGAATGGCGACAACGCATGCCGAACGCCACGCCTGGCGAGTTACTCGTGGCGATTCAATCGGCGTATTACTTTCATTCGCCAGCGCGTGACATTGCCTTGTTGGCCGCCCGTCACGATGCGCGAGCTTGGCACTACCATTTTTCTTGGCGCTCTGCGTCGGTTGATCCTGGTTGGGGGGCAACCCATGGCGTAGAACTTCCGTTTGCCTTTGACCATCTTGGCAGCGAGTGTGCTCTGGCGCGTACCGGACCTGGCGCACCTCAGGAACTTGCCAACATCATGCATGCGTCCTGGGTGTCGTTTATTTTGGGTCGCGCGCCTGCTGGCTGGCCTAGATCGCTTGTGGATTCGCCTTCCACCCGCAGGTTCTCATAGGCAAGCCTAGCGCCGCGAACCTAGGCCACACGAACGGGGAGACGTTGTACCCCACGAAACACCAGGGAATGAATCCACGGCGGGTTTTGATCCGTCAACTCTATTTTTGGAAAACGTTTTAGCAGCGCAGGAAACGACAGCTGACCTTCCAAGCGCGCCAATGGAAAGCCAACACATAAATGTCGCCCGGTCCCAAAGGTTAGGTGAGGTGGTCCTTTGCGACCAATCAGTAAATCATCGGGGCTTTTGTAGGCCAGAGGATCACGGTTGGCGGCATTGAGCATCAAAAAAATTCTCTGTCCAGGCTCCAAGATTTTATCCGCGAGTTGAGTCTCACGAGTCACAATTCTGACCTGAGCGCCACTGGGGCCGTCATAGCGTAGTAGCTCTTCGACAGCCTGCGCTGCGAGCCCGGGATCGTCCCGCAGGCGCTGCATTTGCTCAGGAAACTTGAGCAAAGAGAGCATGCCATTGGCAATATGGTTGGTGGTGGTTTCATGGCCCGCAAAGAGCAGCAAAATACAGGTGGCGATGAGCTCATCGTCACTAAGATGTTCGCCTTGATCTTCCACCGCGATAAGCTCGCTGATCAAATCGGTGCTTGGTGTGCGACGTCGCTCGGCGATCAGGCTCTTAAAAAAAACAGCCATGTGATGCGTAGCTTGTTCAGCGATGGCGTACTTCTCGGGCGAGCCGCGTGAACTGCCAATGAAGAGGGCCATATCATCGGAAAGCTGCTTGATCAAGGCCAGGTGTTCGATATCCACCCCGAGCACTCGCATAATCACCAGTGCAGGCAAGGGCCCGGCAAAGTCAGCGACCAGATCAATCTGCTCGCGGTCGTCGATCTTGCGGAGCAAATGTTCAATCAGCGCTTCAATGGTTGTGCGCATGCCCAGCATGCGCCCATGCGTGAATACCTTGGTGGTCAGTCGACGCAGTCGGGCATGATCCGGCGCATCATTGAACACCATCCACAACGATAGATAGCGAATGATCTCGCCAACTTTCTGCGCTTCTTCTGAGGGCATGGCCGCAAAAAAAGGCTTCAGGCGATTCGACGACATGTCGCTGGCGATGGCCACCTTGCGCACCTCGCCGTAACGAGTCAGTACCCAGCTCTTGAGTCGAGGCGACCAATGCACCGGGTCATGCTCTTGCAAATACTGAAAGCTAGGGTAGGGATTGTTGACGAATTCAAGCGAGTCAGGGCGTAATTCGAAAGAGTTCATCCTCGCAATTTACTTCATCTCGCGGTGGCGCGCTAGTGCGCGTGCCGAACAATAGAATATGTTAGCGACTAGCCGTTTGATCGGTTCGCGGTTGGCCCAGCACCAAGGTCCAATAGCTTCCGTAAGGGTCGGATGGATTGGTACTGGTCACCTTAGCAATCCCAAACTCGATAAAGCGTGGGTCGATCATGTTTTCGCAGTGGCTCGCCGACATGAGCCAGCCGCGAACCGCGTCTTCGACGGAATCATGTCCCGCAGCGATGTTTTCGCCAACCACCCGGTAGCGGTAGCCGCTTTCTTTGCTGCGCCCACCGACGGTTTTACCGTTTGGGTCCGTATGGTCAAAGAAGCCTTGTTCGGCCATCGAACGACTATGCTTCTGGGCCGCATCAGCCAGTCGGGGGTTAAAGACCAAGCTCGGGCGCGCGGCAATGTCGCTGCTCGACACCTTGATTGCTCGGACAGATCTCGCGCGTTCTTCAGGCAGGGCCAACATGCCGTCGTCGCCGCAGGAATCGAGCTTGGAGCGGATATTGTTAATGGCGCGAGTGGCTGCTTCGGCGAGCACAACTGGATCTTCCGTTAAAAATCGATTCGTAAAACGCTCCGATTTGCCCGTAGGAGCGGCTTGCAGCGCGACGTTGGCGGCGATACCTGCGGCCGAGCCAGCGGCGCGGTCTAGACCTTGTGCTTTAGGGGCCGTACTGGCACACCAGAGACCCGTCGCAATCGCCAAAACGCCAAAGGCTCTCCGTTTGAAAGCAGTGCCCATTAGGACAGCAGTGCGGCTTTGAGCAGACTTCATGTGAACCCTTCATTCGCGGTTTTGGTCTTCCCTGGCGACAAAGGTGTTGTGTTTTCACGAGACTGAAGGGTTTGAGCTGGCTGCTCAAGCGGTGACGGCCGGGGGGCTGTTTAGGCCGATGGACGGTCGCTAAAGGTTTTCCAGCCCCAGATCAGGCGGCTAACAATGGTCACCACGCAAAGCGCGGCAAAACAATAGGCCAGCACAGGGAAATGGCTTGGCCATAGGCACATTGCTGCGAAAAAAAGCAGGGTTTCCGTGGCCTCGGTCAGGCCACCCAAGAAATAAAAGGATTTATGCGGGTAGGCTTGACTGAGCATTTGGCGCTTGGCCGCGAAGATGGCGAACGCTAAAAAGCTTGTACTCGTGCCCATGAAGGCAGCCAACAGGCCAACGGCGGGCAGAGCGTTTTGCCCCGGTGAAGCCCAGGCAAAAGCGAGCGGGATGCTGGCATAAAACAAAAAATCGAGCGAAATATCAAGAAATCCCCCGCGGTCTGTGGCTTGATCCAGACGGGCAACTGCGCCGTCCAGGGCATCAAAAAGCCGCGAAACTAAGATCAGGCCTAAACCGATCTCGTAACGTTTGCAAGCAATGAGAACCGCCGCCAGGAGACCGAGAAAAAACCCAATCAAGGTAAGGGTATTGGCGGATAGGCCCAGTCGTGCCGCGCAATGAGCAAGTTGATCCACCCCTGGTTTGATCCATGCAGTGATCTTACGATCTAACATCGTGTTGACCCGTGGGCACTACTTCAGTCCGAGGACGTCCTGCATATCAAATAGGCCCTTGCTTTGGCCCATTAAGAATCGGCAAGCTCGTAGGGCCCCTTGTGCATAGTTGGCTCGGCTGGAGGAGCGATGGGTGATCTCAATGCGCTCGCCCACGCCAATAAACATGACGGTATGATCGCCTACCAGGTCGCCCCCACGAATCGCGTGAAAACCGATCTTTTGCGCTTGGCGTGCACCCGTATGGCCTTGCCGACCATGCTCGGCCACTTCATCGAGTGAGCGCCCCATCGCCTTGGCGACGACTTCGCCCATGCGCAGCGCCGTGCCAGAGGGGGCATCAATTTTGTGATGATGGTGGGCCTCAATCACTTCAACGTCGTAACCCTCAGCAAGAATCTTCGAGGCCACTTCCAGGATTTTGAAAGTTGCGTTGACACCAATACTGGTATTGGGTGCAAACACAATCGAAGTTTGCTGGGCCGCTTCGGTAATTTTGACTTTTCCGGCGGGATCAAAACCGGTGGTGCCAATCACCATTTTCACGCCACGCGCCGCGCAGGCTTCGAGATGAGCGAGCGTGCCGCCCGGTTGGGTGAAGTCGATCAGGCATTGCGCTTTCGCTAAGCCCAAAGCGATATCGGCCTGAACCAAAACTCCGGTTTGCTTACCTAAGCCTTCCCCAGCATCTCGGCCAATCGCGGGGCTATCCGCACGATCCAAAGCACCAACCAATTCGAAGTCTGATGAAGCCAGTATCGCTTCGATCAACATTTTGCCCATCCGGCCCGAGGCACCGGCCACAGCGACTCTCACCTTGCTCATTTCTGAGCCGCCTTATTCGGGGGGCCCTTGTATCCCGGCAGGAAGGGGTCCGATCCATCTTCGCTTGCGGGGAGGTCGTCGCCCTCAATCTTCGCCACACGTTGATCTTTGAAATGAATCACGAGGCGCCGTAGATCGACTCGGCCACCTGCATGTTTGTAGCGAAACACATAGCTCCAAAGATCCGGCTGAAACAGGTTGTTTAAAAGAGGTGCCCCCAAAGCGAAACGCACTTGATCGGTCGTCATGCCAGTGCGAATTTGCGCCACCATGTCTTGGGTCACATAGTTCCCTTGAGGAATGTCTACTTTGAAAGGTTCAAACAAGCCGCTACGTGAGTTGTTGGTTGCGCTGCAACCGACCAGGCCCGCCAATGCAAAGATCACTAGGAGCGCTTTAGGCAAGGCGCGTGTTGCGCGACGCGAGGGGCCTACTTTTGGCGCCTGCGAAGCGGCGTGGTCAGAGGTTTTCAAAAGACTAAACATAGAACAATGCACTTAACTTGGGCCGGTTGATCACAAAAACCAAGGATGACTTCGCACCGCAATTGGGCGCAATCGCTATCCCGTTGGCTGGGTCGACAATTGCTCGCGATTCCCCTGCCAAACCGCTATCATACGCAAACAAGGTTTAGCCCCCTCCTTTAGCCGCAGTTTTTAGCCTCAGTATTCAAGACAGAAAATGGCCGACAGTAACGATCTCAAAACCATGGGCCTGAAGGCCACGCTCCCCAGACTGAAGATTCTTGAACTCTTTCAAGCCGGCAAGCAAAGGCACATGACGGCCGAAGATGTGTACCGAGTACTTTTGGCCGACGATGCCGATATTGGTTTAGCGACCGTTTATCGAGTGCTGATGCAGTTTGAACAGGCCGGTATCTTGAAGCGCAATAACTTTGAGCCCGGCAAGGCGGTGTTTGAGATTAATGAAGGCACCCATCATGACCATTTGGTGTGCCTTGATTGTGGACGAGTGGAAGAGTTTTTTGATGCGGACATTGAAAGCCGTCAGCATCAAGTCGCGAGCGAGCGAGGGTTTCGCTTACAAGACCATGCACTGTCCTTGTATGCACACTGTACGCGCGAAAAGTGTATTCATCGTGAAGGACAAGCTTGAGCAGCACAGACATTTTGAAATCTAGTCAAGGTCTCACCCCAAATGCGCCTTTGCCCGGCGTGTTCGATGAAATGCTGTTGGCGCAGGGTGAACCTCGCGAGCACTACGCGTCCTACCAAGACTGGTTGGGGGGCATTAGCGGCCTCTCGATGGAATCCAAACGCGCCGAGGCTGATCTTATTTTTCGTCGCCTCGGGATTACCTTCTCGGTATACGGCGAGGAGGGCGGTACCGAGCGGTTAATTCCTTCGGATGTGGTGCCGCGCATTATTTGCGCAGAGGAGTGGACCAAGCTGGAGAAAGGGCTGGCTCAAAGAGTGCGGGCGATCAACCGGTTTTTGCATGATATCTACCATGGTCAGGACATTCTCAAGGCGGGCTTAATTCCCGCCGAGCAAATTTTCGCCAATGATCAATATCAGGTGGCGATGATTGGTATCGATTTGCCGCATCAAACCTATGCCCACATCGTCGGCGTCGATATCGTGCGCCATAGTGATGGCGACTACTACGTCTTGGAAGACAATTTGCGCGTGCCCTCGGGCGTGTCCTATATGTTGAGCAATCGCAAGATGATGATGCGTTTGTTTCCGGACCTCTTTCGTCGCTACGCCGTGCGTCCGGTAGAGCACTATCCGGCGCTTCTCTTGCAGACACTACAAGCTGCGGCCAGTGTTGACAACCCCACGGTGGCCTTGTTGACTCCGGGTCGATTCAATAGCGCTTACTTTGAGCATACTTTTTTAGCGCAGCAAATGGGCGTCGAACTAGTAGAGGGCCAAGACCTGTTTGTGCAAGATGGCTACGTTTTTATGCGTACGACCTCGGGTCCGCAGAAAGTGGATGTCATATACCGGCGTTTGGACGATCACTTCCTTGACCCACTCACCTTTCGCAAAGACTCTATGCTCGGGGTGCCGGGCCTACTCAGTGCCTATCGTCTCGGTCATGTGGTGATTGCTAATGCTATTGGTACCGGTGTGGCGGACGATAAGTCAATTTATCCGTACGTCCCGGAAATGGTGCGCTTCTATCTCGGCGAAGAGCCCATTCTCAAAAACGTTCCAACCTGGATGTGTCGTAAGCCCGATGAGCTCAAACATGTGCTCGCTCACCTGCCTGAGCTGGTCGTCAAAGAGGTGCATGGTGCTGGGGGTTATGGCATGTTGGTTGGCCCCACCAGTAGCAAGGCGGAGATCGAGGCGTTTCGCCGAGTGTTGGAGGCTAACCCTAGTAACTATATTGCTCAACCCACCTTGGCCTTGTCCTCCTGCCCCACCTTTGTGGAGGAAGGGATCGCGCCGCGTCATATTGATTTGAGGCCTTTCGTCTTGGTGGGTAAAGATATCCGCATGGTGCCCGGAGGCCTTACCCGAGTGGCCTTAAGAAAAGGCTCTTTGGTGGTGAACTCCTCGCAAGGCGGTGGCACCAAAGATACATGGGTGGTGGACTGATGCTGTCAAGAGTCGCTTCACACCTGTATTGGTTGTCCCGCTACATGGAGCGGGCCGAAAACATGGCTCGTATTTTGGATGTGGGTCAGTCCCTGGCGCTCCTTGCCCAAAGTAAAGACGATACCGAAACTGCCTTAGAGCCTTTAGTTATCACCGACCATCTCAAAGAGTTCGAGGCCACGGGTATGGCCGCGACGCCAGAAAACGTCGCCCGCTACTTAACTTGGGATCCGGCCCAACCCTCCAGCATTGTGAATTGTCTGGAAGCCACCCGCGAAAATGCGCGTGCGGTTCGGGGTTCGATCACGTCTGAAATGTGGGAGTGCATAAATGATGTTTGGTTGCAGCTTCAAACCAAACGCCGCGAAGGCAACGACCCGATTGACACCGAGTTTTATGAATGGGTGAAGCAGTGTTCCCACCTGTTACGCGGCATCACCTTCGCCACCATTCGACGTGACCAGCCTTATCACTTCATTCGCTTGGGAACCTTCATCGAACGTGCAGACAATACCGCCCGTATCTTGAGCGTGAAGCAGAGTGCTCATCGCCCTGGCGATGAAAGTGACTATTACTCCTTGTCGGCTGTGCTTCGTTCGGTCTCGGCCTTGGAAGCCTACCGCGACACCTATAAAGACACCATTGATGCGCGTCGAGTCGCCGAGCTTTTGATTTTTCATCCCACCTTGCCACGATCCTTACGGTTTTGCTATGATGAAATCGAGCAGCTTCTCGGGCATCTGCCCGCAAGCGCCAGTCGCTTGCCGCGTCGTTGGGCGGCTCAAATGCAAGCGCGTTTGACCTACGGTCATGTCGACGAAGCCTATGAGCTCGGCTTGCTAGAGTTTTTAGAAGGTTTCCTGAAAGACAATGTAGGCCTTGGTATCGCCGTACAAACCGCCTACTTGGAGTTGAAATAGCATGCTGTTATCCGTCTACCATGCTACTACCTACCGCTATGCTGAGCCGGTGTCGCGGAGCACTCAGTACATTCGTCTAAGTCCCTTCCCGAGTGCTACACAAAAAGTGAAACACTGGCGCGTCGATTTGCCGTCGCCTGGCTTATCGATGAACGATGCCTTTGATAACCCTACCCATCTGCTCACCTTGAATCGTCCCCATGAGGGGATTGATATTTTGGCGCAAGGTGAAGTTGAAATATCGGATGTGGAAGAAGGCGAACCGGTCGGTCGGCTGGATCCCCGTATTTTTTTGCGCTCGACGCAATTCACGCAGATGGACGAGGCCTTGCTCGGTTTCATTGAACCCATGCGGCAAATGGTCAGGCAACGCCCCTTGGTCGGCGTGACGGACCTCATGCATGCAGTGCTCGATGCCATGCCGTACACCAAAGACGTCACCGAAGTGAGCTTTAACGCTGGCCAATCCTTCGCCGCCAAGGCCGGGGTGTGCCAGGATCACGCGCATGTTTACACCGCATGTTGTCGGGCAATGGGCGTCCCTGCTCGCTATGTGAGCGGGTATGTGTACACGCCGGAGCTAGAGGAAGTGGCAAGCCATGCCTGGGCCGAGGTGTGGTTGGCAAATCGCTGGTTGAGCTTTGATATTAGCAATGCCCGTAATGCAGGTGGTACCCATCTCAAGTTGGCGATTGGCCTGGACTATAACGACGCTTGCCCGGTAAGGGGGGTAAGAGTGGGCGGTGGCGAAGAAAAGCTCTCGACAATCGCTCGTGTTACCCAGCAAAAAGGCATGAACCAGTAGGGTCATCAAAGATCGCGACAGCCCTAGTCCAACCAGCGGACGCCCCGCGAATCTTGTGCGGGAAACAGCTGATATAAAAACCAGTCGCGGGCAGGGCTTCCAGGTTATGCATTTTCTCGATGTGGCAGTAACCAATATCGCGACCTGCTTTATGACCTTCCCAAATCAGGGAGGCATCCTTACTTTCGCTGTACTTCTTGGCCGTATGAACGAAGGGCGCGTCCCAACTCCAGGCGTCGGTGCCGGTCAAGCGCACACCCCGCTCAAGCAAATACATAGTGGCCTCATAGCCCATCCCGCAACCGGCCGATACATAGTCTTTATGGCCATAGCGCGAGCCTGCACGAGTGTTGACCGCGATGATTTCCAATGGCGACAAAGTGTGCTTGACGCGAGCCAGCTCGGCCTCGACATCGGCTGCCGTGACAACATAGCCGTCGGGGAAATGACGAAAGTCTAATTTGACTCCTGGTTGAAAGCACCATTCAAGCGGTACCTCATGAATAGCTATCGCCTTCTTCTTCTCCCCTAGGGCATCATCCATGGTGCTGTGGAAGTGATAGGGCGCGTCCAAGTGCGTGCCATTGTGGGTGGACAGGTGTACCATTTCCACGGCCCAGCCTTCGCCATCGGGTAAATCTTCTTTGCCTAAGCCAGGGAAAAACGGTGCGATTTGCTCGTAAGTATTTTCGTGGGTGAAGTACTCGATCTTGGGCTCCATACCCGGCGGGTCAGAGGCCACATCGTTCTCAAGAAAAATGGATAAATCTACAAATTTACGCACCATGCCTATGTCCCCCAAGCGATTTCGATACCGTAGCATACTGAGCTACATTTTTCACCTGCCACCAAGATCGGCCGGCCTGACGGAATAGCTGTATTCAAGTATTTCCGTATAACGAAGGCCGGTCGCCCCAAGCATGACTTGAGGAGGTTTGCCTGGACGGCTAAGTGAACGACGATAGGACAGTTGCGGTCCGTTGACGTGCACTCGAACGGGCAATCCAGAAATGGGCGATATGCCAATTGTAAAATACGCCTCTGTGCGAGCCACAATGGTGCTGTAGGTGTATTCGATTAGGGGTGACGGCCTTGTGAGATCGAGCTCCACACGAAGGCATGGTGAATCAGGTAGCAAGTCCGCAGCTCCCGTGATGCGATCTCGCTCCTCGTGGTGATCGGGTGAAATCATGGACGTAAAGCGCGTGCCATCAAGTACTCGCACCTGTTGATGCCTGCCAAGAAGGATCGACTCCATCCGAGTGTAGCCCTCGGGATGCGCCCCTTGGGTGACTCGGCCTAGGACGTGTACCCATGACTGTTCTCGCAGGCGAGTGATCGCGCTCAACACGGTAGCGCAGCTAGCGTCTCTCGATTGTGCGAGCGCTTGCGACATTCCAGTGCACAGCAGCGCGGCAATTTTCGCCCAAACGAGTAAATGTGGACTACGACTGCCAGCGAATAAACCGCCCAACACCATTTTGATTTTCCCGACTCAACAAGCGTTTGGTCGTTTGAGTGGCCTTTTCCTAACTTCCAGTGAAGCTCCCTGCTGTTGCCCTCGTTCGCGAACTGCGCTGCGGCGCTGTTCGATCTGGTCCGCGCTGACCGTCAAGTTCGCCGCCCTCGACGTGCTCAGCTCAAGTGCCATGCCCTCACCGAAGCTGCTTCGATAACCGTCATCGATCAGTTTCTTGTAGTTCACCAGCATGTCGGGCAATACTGACAACATATCGATCGCCAGTGCGCGCGCTTGCGGCATCAGAAGCTCTCGCTCGACCACGCGATTCACGAGCCCCCAATCATAAGCTTGTTGAGCACTGAGAAAGTTTCCGGTGAGTGATAACTCCTTGGCACGGTAAATGCCAATGACTCTGCTGAGCTTCTGTGAGAGTCCCCAGCCAGGCATCACGCCGACCCTGGCATGGGTATCGGCAAATCTTGCTTCGGACGAAGCGAATAGAACGTCACAGGCTAAGGCAAGCTCAAACCCACCCGTAATCGCAACGCCATTAATGGCACCGATGATCGGCCCGCTAAACAGGCTCAAAGCCGTCACCGGGTCTGGCACCGCTTGACCAAACACTGCGGTACTCGGGTCACTTGCGCCAAGCTCTTTCAAGTCGAGGCCAGCTGTGAAGGCTCGGCCAGCACCGGTAAGAATCAGCACCCGAATGGCGGGGTCGGCTTCCAGCGTCGCGACCGCACTCGCCAGTTCGGCCCGTAACTTCCGGGATAAAGCATTCATCGCCTCGGGGCGATTCAGGGTGAGCACGGCATAACCTTCGGCGGCTCGCTCGATAAGTACCAGCGGTGTCGTCATAACAAAGTCATCATGTTGAAGTGTCCTATGAATTTCCCTTGAGACCGGAGTCTTAGCTCAAATCAAACTTCTTGCTCTTAACGAATGTTCCCCAGTCCTTGCGCTGCCCTTGGGCATATTGTTTTACCTTTTCCTCAGACCAGGTGCTAGGTGACGGCGCGCTACTTGGTGCCTTTGGCCCGACGTCACTTCCCTTGAGTACTGCGACCCTGGCCGAAACATAACGTTCGTCGAAAGCTTCAATCAGCGAATCGCTCGCCTGGTCATCAAAGCGATCCACATGGAGCGTTGCCGTCAACGAAAGTCTTGGATTAATGCGTCGGGTTTGCGAGGGATAGCCCACGCACAAGCCCGCAACGGGAACGACATGGTCAGGAATCTCGAGAATCTCGGCCAGCCTCACTGCCTGGTCGCGCAGCACGCTAATGGGGCAGCACACAAGCCCTGCACTGGTACAGGCGTGAATAAAATTCATCATCACCAGGGACGCATCCACTACCGGATTGAAAAATCCGTCCAGGTGCTCGTTGGTAAAGGGCAGGTCGCGGGATGCGAACAAGCGTCGAAAGCGACGACCATTGCCACAGAACACAAGGAGGGCAGGGGCGCTACTCAACCACGGCATGGAAGGCACCAGTTGCTCCACCGCTTTGCGCCGCACGGGGTCGCGCACTTCAATGACGTCGGCCTGTTGCAAATAGCTTTTGCTCGGTGCCGAAAGGGCGCAGGCAACAAGCAAGCGAAGCAGCGCGGGATCAAGCGCTTGCTCTGACCAACTGCGATGACTGGTATAGCTGGCGATATTGAGAAGGCGATCAAGACTAGGTAGCCCCTCGGGAATAGAGAATGCTTCCCCGAATCGTTCGCTGAGTGCTTGAGCCAGTGCTTTAGAGGTGTCCGACATCATTACTCCAGCAATTCGCGCGCCAATTTACGGGTACTGGCGGTGATGGCTTCGCCGCCCAGCATACGAGCAATCTCGTCCACTCGCTCGGTCTTACTCAATACCTCTACCCGGCTCAAAGTCGCCTTGCCTGAAGTCGCCTTGCTCACCCGGTATTGCTGATTGGCAAGGGCTGCCACTTGAGGAAGATGCGTGACGCAAAACACCTGTCGATCTTGCCCCAATTGGCGCATGAGTTTGCCGACGACCGATGCAACCGCGCCGCCGATGCCCGCATCGGCTTCATCAAAAATCAAACTAGGCACCGGATTGGCTTGTGCGGCTAGTACCGCAATGGCGAGACTCACCCGCGATAACTCGCCGCCCGAGGCAACTTTGCTCAAGGCGCGCGCTTGGGTCGAGGCGTGACCGGCAAACAGCAGATCGACGGCATCGCTGCCTGATTCGGAAGGCGCCTGAGGCGTTAACTGCACGGCAACACTGGCGCCCTTCAGCCCTAAGCTGGGCAAAATCAAGCTCACGCCTTCACCTAGTTTCTTGGCAGCCGCTTTTCTCTTTTTGCTTAGCAGTGCAGCTTTTATCTCGTAGTCGATTTGCGCGCTCGCCAGTTTGACTTTGAGCTTGGCAAGGTCCTGAGACTCCTCGATATCCCTCAGCCGAAGTTGCAAGGCCTGCCACTGGGAGGGAAGGTTCTCGGGGGCAAGTTTTAGCTTACGGGCGCAGGCAAACAGCGCACTCACCCGGCTCTCAATCTCTTGAAGTCTTTGTGGGTCAAGGTCCAGGCGTTCGGCATAGTGGCTTAAATTGGAGG
>JAYVKZ010000033.1:0-14335 GCA_043767985.1 Betaproteobacteria bacterium | reverse complement strand
GGACGCCGAATTGGATGACGTGGGCTCAGCCATGAAGGGTTTAAGGGAGGGCATTTATGAGGAAATGCCCAGTCAGTTCAGCGAGACCGAGAAAAAAGCGGCGACCTTGCACGCTTGGTCGCTTGTCCACGGTTTGGCTGAGTTATTACTCAATGGTCATATCGCCAAGGACTGGAAGTTAATTGAGAAAGTCGTAGGTGGTGCCGCGATCATTTCGAGTAAAGCCTAGTCAATCCTTGGAATGCACGGTCGGAAAACCACTTGCGCTTCGCTAAGATGCTCTATGGGAGTCTTTGACTGCCGGTCATGAAGGATAGGTTATGTCAAAAATCATAGGGTTAAAGTCGCTGTTTGCTGCCGTTGCGCTTGCAGCCCTGGCATCTTGTACTACGGTCAAACAGCGAGTTGAAGGTGCATCGCTGGGAAGCGGTGGCCCGCGTTACGCAGTGGACGCGACATGGCCCAAGCCCCTCCCCAATCAATGGATTCTTGGCCAGGTCGCGGGTATCGCTACCGCCAAGGACGATACGATTTGGATGGTTCATCGCCCTTTGACTTTGACCGAGGATGAGCGCGGTTCGACCCTCAACCCCAAACGTTCGAAGTGTTGCAGTGCGGCGCCACCTGTCCTACAGTTTGACCGTGATGGAAACTTGTTGCGCAGTTGGGGCGGCAAAGGGCAGGGCTTTGATTGGCCCGCGAATGAGCACGGGATTTATGTCGATCCAAAGGGAGATGTTTGGGTGGGGGGCAATGCGGCAACCGATCACATGCTGTTGAAGTTTACCGCTGAAGGCAAGTTTCTTCTTCAAATCGGTAAGCCTGGCGCCAGCAAAGGAAGTAACGATCCTGAACAACTTGGGCGGCCCGCTCATATGGAAGTCGATGGGGCGGCCAATGAGCTCTATGTCGCTGACGGATATGGTAATCGCCGAGTGATTGTGTTTGATGCCACCACAGGGGCTTACAAACGCCACTGGGGTGCCTACGGCAAGCGCCCGGACGATACCAAGATTCCCGACTATAACCCTGAGTCACCTCAGTTTGGCATGCCCGTTCATTGTGTGCGAATGACCCGCGATAATTTGTTGTATGTGTGTGATCGGATGAACAACCGGGTTCAGGTGTTCAAGAAAGATGGCGAGTTTATTCGGCAGTTTGTATACGATCCTGAGACCAAGGGCTCTGGTTCAGTGTGGGATTTAGTGCCGTCGGAAGACCCAAGCCAACGTTACTTGTTGATTGCTGATGGCAGCAATAATGAAGTGCGGATTGTCTTGCGCGACAGTGGTGCGGTGATTGGAAGTTTTGGGCGCCCTGGGCGGCAGGCCGGAGACTTTCATTGGGTACACAATATTGCTATCGACTCGCAGGGCAGTGTGTACACCTCTGAAGTAGATACGGGTAAGCGAGCGCAGAGATTTATGAAAGTACAATAGAGCGGCGCCTCCTATCGGTCAAAAGAAATAAAAAAAGGGCCCGAATTGCTTCGGGCCCTTTTCATGGTTAGTGTTGATTAGCGAACGTTAATCACGTCGCCAAAGTCAACCCATTGTTTGCCATCAAACTTAGTCAATTGCATGGACTGGAAGGGTGCAAAGTCGTCAGGTGTAGTACTGATGACGACGCCTGGAATGGCCATGGACAATTGCAGGTTCTTGATGTTCGTGGCCTGCTTCATCACGTTGGCGCGGGTTAAGTCGTCGCCGCAGGCTTTCAAGGTGTGCACCAAGGTTTGGGCTGAGCAATAGCCGTACACATTGGAGGCGTCCACCAAGTCACCCGTTGGGTAGTACTTCTTCATGAAGGCCAACCACTCTTTCAGGCCTGGGTCGTTCGCCCATTTCTTGTCGTTTGGATCCTTAAGATACTGCATCGAAATCAAGCCTGCGGATTTGTCGAGACCGGCTGGGGTGAGCACGGAACCGATAGATGCGGAGACTTGGTTCAGATAGTGCGTGACCTTCCAACCAATATCGGCCACTTTGCGAATGGCTTGCGCTGCGAATTTCGGCGTGGTGATATTGAAGAACACGTCGGCACCGCTACCTTTAAGGGTCACGATTTGTGAGTCGATGGTGGGATCGGTCACCTCATAGCTGACCTCAGACACGATCATTGCTTTGGCCTTGTCGCCTAAGCCGTCTTTAAAGCCTTTTAAGTAATCCTTGCCGTAGTCATCGTTTTGATAGAGGATGGCGATTTTGGCGTTCGGCGTGTTTTTGAGCAAATGAGCCGCATAGACCTTCGATTCACTCTGGTAGTTGGGCTGCCAGCCAATCGTCCAGGGATGGTTCTTCGGGTCGTTCCATTTGCTGGCGCCGGTGGCCAGAAAAATATGGGGAATTTTCTTGCCATTGAGATATTTGTGCACCGCGCTATTGGGTGGTGTCCCGAGCATGCCATAAATGAACAGCACTTCGTCCTGTTCGACCAACTTACGAGTCATTTCCACTGTTTTTGGTGGCGCGTAACCATCGTCCAAGCTGATGAACTCAAGCTTACGGCCATTAATGCCGCCTTGCTCGTTAATCATGTTGAAGTACGCGGCTTCGCACTTTCCAATGGTGGCGTACGCAGAGGCGGGGCCGCTGTACGGCATGGTTTGGCCGAACTTGATGAGCTTGTCGGTTGCACCTGGATCATATTTCTTTTGGGCGAAGGCCCGGCTGGCGGTACCGCCTAAGGCAACGGAAGCCGCTAGCGCAGAGGACATTTTTAGTGCCTGGCGCTTGGTCGTTTGGGAAGGGGTTAGTTCTCTCTTCATTCAAGTCTCCTCGATAGGATTTAAGGCAAGTTAAGGCAAATAAATAACGGTGAGCGTTCTTAGGAAGGCGACGCACTTGTAGATTTAACGCTCTGGGAAGGTGACGCCTTGTTTGGATTAACGCGCCGGGCGGCAAAGCGTGCACGCAGCATACGAATCGCGCCCACGACACCGTAAGGCAGGAAATACATACACAAGATTAGGAAAATACCGTAGATCGCCCAAGGCGCAGATTTGGAAATTTTGTCGGCAATGTTGGGAATAAACTGGATAAAGAAGGCGCCAAAGATGGCTCCTGAAATTGAAGCCAGGCCACCAATGACAATACCGACCAGTAGGGTGATCGACAGAAATACTGAGAAACTATCCGGCGCCACGAACTGGATGGCAATCGCCCCCATGGCGCCAGCCACGCCTGTGAACATCGCGGAAATTCCAAAAGTGAGCGATTTGTACATGGCGTTGTCGATACCCATGGCGGCCGCTGCGATAGGGTGATCGCGAATCGCCAGCATGGCGCGTCCGATTCGGCCTCGCAAGATATTCCAGCCTAGCCAGAACATAAAAAGCAACACGATAAGTGAAAAGAAGTACAGCCACTGGTCCTGATTCAAAGGTATGCCAAAGGGCGCATCGGGCTTGGTAATAACGATGCCTTGCACGCCACCGGTCCACTGCTCCAGATGTTTGTACTTCAACAGTTGGGGAAGGGCCACGGCCAGGGCAAAGGTCGCGAGCGCGAGATAATGTCCTTCCAGACGCAAGGCGGGCAGGCCGAACAGGAATCCAGCCACCAGGCAAACGAAGCCCGCCACAGGCAGTGTGATCCAATAAGGTGCGCCCATTTTGTCCATCATGATGGCCGCAGTGTAGGCCCCAATCGCATAGAAGGCGCCGTGGCCTAGTGAGATTTGTCCGTTGTAGCCGGTCAGCATGTTCAGGCCCAGCAGGGCAATGGCGTACACCATTACCAATGTGAGCTGAAAGATTTGATAATTGGGTAAGACGAACGGCACCGCCAAAACGACGATGGCTAAAACGAACCAGAGTATTAGAGAGTTCTTCTTCATTGCCTTACACCCGGGTAACGTGGACTTTGCCCATCAGGCCGGAGGGCTTGACAGTGAGCACACCGATAATGAGGACTAGCGCCACGGTTAATTTGAGTTCATTGCCAATAACGAAAGCGCCGAGCACGTTTTCAAGCACACCGACAATAAAGCCGCCGATCACAGCGCCTAGAGGATTGTCAATGCCACCCACCAAGGCGCCAGCGAATGCGTAGAGCAAAATGCCCGACATCATGTTGGGGTCGAGAAACACAATCGGTGCCACCATCATGCCGGCAATCGAGCCGACGGCACCGGCTAGACCCCATCCGAGAGCCAACATCCAGCCGACGCGAATACCCACCAAACGACTGGAGACGGGGTTTTGCGCGGCAGCGCGCATTGCCAACCCAAGCGAGGTGTATCTAAAGAAGACGAAGAGGATGAGGAGTACCACCAGGGTGACACAGGTCGCCCCCAAATCGTGAGAGGAGATCCATGTGTTTCCGAACAAGGCCTCCTTGGGGAAGGGGCTTGGAAAGCTCTTGATGGTGTGGGAAAAAATCCAGCCGGCCATGCTATTAAGGATCACCAATAGGCCAATAAAGACCACCACGACCGAGAGTACCGAGTTGCTGTCCACGTGCCGGACGATGAAGCGTTCAATCGCCGCGCCGAGCATAAACGCCAACATGACCGTGAGAAAAAACGCTACCCAGTAGGGAAAGCCCGCTTCAATCATTGCCCAAGCGAGATAGGTCGAGAACATCGCCATCTCCCCTTGCGCAAAATTAATGTGATGCGTGGCTTGATAAATCATTACCAATGCGAGGGCAACACTAGCGTAGATACCGCCAGTTGCTAAACCCGCCAAAACTTGATGCAAAAATGCGTCCATGGGTGCCGTTCCGAAGGAAGTTTGTAGGATAAGGTTTGATTAATGACCGAGATACGAGCGACGTACCGCATCGTTTTGCTTGATCTCTGCGGCTGGGCCGCTAATCACGACGTTACCGGTTTCAATGAGGTAGGCCGAGTCGGCCAGCTCCAGTGCCATGGCAGCGTTTTGTTCCACCAGCAAAATTGAGACCTTCTCTTTTTCGTTGATGGTTTTCATGATGCCAAAAATTTCCTTGACAATGAGCGGGGCCAAGCCAAAGGAGGGCTCGTCGAGTAAAAGGAGCTTGGGACGAAGCATCAGGGCTCGCGACACTGCAAGCATCTGCTGTTCACCACCAGAAAGCGTTCCAGCTTGCTGAAGACGGCGTTCTTTCAGGCGTGGGAAGTAAGAGTAAATGCGCTCAAAGTCCACATCCACTTCGGCTTTGTTTTTACGCGTATAGGCACCCAGACGAAGGTTTTCCTCCGTGCTGAGGTTGACAAAGGTGCCGCGCCCGTCAGGCACATGAGCCACCCCCAGCCGCACAATATCCTCGGTGGCCTTGGTATGGATGGGCTTGCCTTCGAATAAAATTTCACCTTGAGTCTTGACCATCATTTGGCAAATGGCACGTAGCGTCGTTGTTTTTCCGGCTCCGTTGGCACCTAGCAAAGTGGTAATTGAGCCCTCAGCAATGCTGAAATTCAAGCCATGAAGCACTTTAGTGAGGCCGTAAGCTGCCGAGAGGTTTTTAGCTTCTAATAAGATACTCATGTCGTTGCCTCCGTGCCAAGGTAAGCCTGAATGACGTCGCGATTGGCCTGTACCTCGGCAGGCGAGCCATCGGCAATTTTGCGACCAAAATTCAAGGCGACAACCTTGTCTGAGATGCTCATCACCATGCTCATATGGTGCTCAACCAGCAAGACGGTGATGTTGAGGTGATCTCGAATCCGCCGAATAAGACCGCCTAGTTCGGAGACCTCTTGATGGTTAAGGCCCGCGGCAGGTTCGTCAAGAAGCAAAAGGCTTGGCTCGGCGGCTAAGGCCCGCGCAAATTCCACCCTTTTTTGTGTCCCGAAGGGAAGGTCAGAGACGCGTAGATGGGCGACCGCGCGTAGATCCAGCAAGTCGACCATTTCTTCGGCCTTCGCCATGGAGCTTGCTTCCTCGGTCGCCACCGAGCCAAAGCGAAGTGCATTGGCGAGGAAGCCGCTCGTGGTGCGACAGTGTCGGCCGACCGCCACATTGTCCAGCACTGACATTGTTTTAAACAGCGCAAGATTTTGAAAGGTTCGGCCAATGCCAAGCCCGGCGATTTGGCCACGCGGCAAAGCAGTGAGCTCGGTGCCTTGGTAGCGAATCTTTCCTGGGTTGCAGTCGTAAAGACGTGAGAGGCAGTTAAAGAGGGTGGTTTTCCCCGCCCCATTCGGGCCGATCAAGCCGCAAATTTGCCCGGTCATAATCTCGAACGAGACGTCGTCCAAAGCGAGAATTCCGCCAAATCGGACTGTGACGCCCTCTACAGAAAGCATTGGCACTCCTGTAGATTGCGCATTTCGCATCGGGCTCGCGCCCGTCGTTTCATTGGGTATTGTCATCCTCTCCCCACCGTGTGCTTTTTGTTTGAAAAATCAGTGTACACCGAGATCAAAAGTTCGGGTTGGCAGTTTTAAAAACTGTGGAATCCCAGCCTCGAGTGATGATCGCGCCCCCCAGCGGTCGAAATAGCTTCCTAAATGGTGAAGCACCGAGACCTTTGTCACAAAAGCCCTAGAGCTTCTCCGCTAGGATGGCGCCATGCCCCCTCTAAACCCTAACAACCCTCGCGACGACAACATGGCCATCCAACCTCCCAGCAGTCTGATCCATCAGGTCGAAGACCGATTGGTGCAAGAGCTCAGTCGCGTTACCCGTTTGCGAATTCCCGAGGTTTGCGATCAACTTGAAGCGATGGGCGACCGCCAAACCCGCCCGAGGGATCGGCAGGCCTTGTTCTCGGCCTCGGCCATGTTGCGCGTAAGACTAGCATCGGCTGGCGCGATGCCAGATCTGATGGCCTCACGCAAGGCCCGCAGTACGCGTGCCAGCTTGATTGAAGATTCCGAGCGGCGCGCCATTGTGTTACTCGATGAGGACGATCTACAAACTCAGATCCTCGCGCAGGAT
This sequence comes from Betaproteobacteria bacterium, assembly GCA_043767985.1. Taxonomy (GTDB): domain Bacteria; phylum Pseudomonadota; class Gammaproteobacteria; order Burkholderiales; family Burkholderiaceae_E; genus JAPOKJ01. Next base: position 7,470 of record JAYVKZ010000033.1, on the reverse strand, counting down.
CTTTCGAGCGCAATTGTTTCGGAGTCTGGCGAGAATTATCCAGCCTACTTACAGATGCTCGCAGAAATTGCGCCGAAAAGCTGGAAAGACGAAGAAATCAATCCCTTTGCCGCGAAATCGATCGCTTCGATTTTGATTCAAGCCTTGAATACGCCGTCAGACTCGAGCATTGTGAAGTCAGCTTTGCGTGGTTATACCGTGAGGGCTTTCGCACCCGAGATCGCGAAGGTGATTGGCTTACTGATCACCCAAATGATCGAGGCCGGTGTCGCCCCTGTGCCTGGTTTGACCATTGAAAAGTCTGACAGCAAGGCGACTGTGAGTGCGATTGATTCTGCTCGCGTCAGCGGTGTTGCGGAAGGTGCCCAGACGCCTGCTCCTGCGAGAGACACGGTGATGGCGGATGGCGAGAGTGGCGCCGTTAGTGCGATCTCCAATAAAAGTTCCGAACAAACGACTCAAGCCGCCTATGCTGCGGACTGGCTTGGCAAAAGCCCCTTGGCTAAGGCATCTGAGATGCCCAGGTTGGCTAATGCATCGGTGTTGCAACCAGTGGTTGAGATCGAGCGTGACGCCATCGCTTTTGCACACTCTGTGGGCTTTATGCCCTATAGTCGCCAGGCAAGAGCGGGCTTCTTCTCGAAGAATCGCCAACGCTTGAAAACTGCTGGAGCCGCCGCAGGACAGCTTGCTACCTTGGATGTTGTTGCCGCCATGTTCGATTATGTGGTTGATGAGACGCGTCTGCCAGAAACAGTCAAGCCTCTGTTTTGGCGGCTGCAACAGCCCGCCCTTGCGCTGAGCCTGCTCGACCCGTCTTACCTGTCCGATGATGTTCGGTCTCTACGCAATTTGATTGAAAATTTTGGCGCAATTTCGACCGCCTTTGCGGGTGAAATTACCCGAGGCAGCGAGCTACATCGCCGCCTCGAAACGGTGGTTCGCGCAGTGGAGATCGTGACAAGTTCCTTGCAGTCGCGCTCAGCGGTGATGGCCGCTCAAGTGGACAAGGAGTATCAAAAAGCCGCTAAAAGTGTGACGCAACTGGTCGAGAAAGTGGCTCGCGAAAGAAGTGCTCTGGAGTCGACCCCACAACGCTCCAATCGGCGCGATTACACGGCCCGTCCCTCCAAGGAGCGCGAACGCAATGTCACCGATAATATTGCGCGTTCTTTGGATGAGCGATTCTCACAGTTCGAAGTGCCAGAGTCTGTCAAAGACTTCTTGAGCACGGTTTGGGTACGTCAGTTAAGAACGGCCGCGCTACGCGACGGTGAGGATAGTGCCGAATACAAAGTGGCCATGCAAGTGGTGGACGACTTGCTTTGGTCTTTAAATAATGACCGTCGTACGCAAAGCCGTAAGGAATTGGCCGAGAAGATCCCGCCTTTGATTCGTTTGTTGACTGACGGTGTGAAGCGGGTCGGAGCCAAAGAGGAGGAGCAAAAGGCGTTTTTTGACGAATTGTTTTTAGTGCACCTACGCAAAATGTCAAAGCGTAGTAACACCAAGCCGAGAACTCAGATCAGGCCCGAAGATGTGGTCATTCCACCTGAGATAATGAACCAGTTGGGCGGGCGCAGCCTCAGTCGGCGCAGCGAACCTCGGACCTCGAAGCTAGAATCGCTCGAGACCTCCCAAATGTCGGTTCCCAAGCTGGACGAAACTCTGGATACCCTGGTTGACACCCGAACCACAAATCGCACGCCGGGAACCCTGAGGGAAATGGAAGCTCAGGCGCGCGGCAAAACCTTAGGTGAAAGCCTGAGCCCTATTTCAATTCCACGCTTTGCCGCGAATACCAGTCCGTTTCCAAAAACGAAAACCAAATCGAAAGCTGCTAGCCCACGTTTGAATCCTGTTTCGCGCAGCCTCGACAGCCGCATGGATTTAGAGAGGGAGCTCGTTGCTCCGACCCACTTACGGGTCGTGAGTCGCCTGGATAGCCTTGACCTTGAAAAAGATCTACCTGCCTCCACGCGTGAAAATTTTGATCGTCCGATCCTCTCAGAGCTGACCACACACGATTCGACCACACGTTTACCGTCTCCACCAGTCCGTGTCGAGCCGACCCCCCTTGTACCGCCCGAGGCGCGCGCCGAAGATCCCGACAAGGTGCTCACCGAAGACGATAGTGCGCAGTTGTTCGAAGTGATGAATGCGGTGGATTTGAGCGATTGCCCGCCAGAGCAGGCGAGCCTTGACCTTTCGCCGCAAGCGGCTCTCGATGCCATTAACAAAGACAGTTGGATCCGCTTGACGAGTCGCGATGGCGAAGTAAGCATGTTTAAGGTTGCTTGGCTCAATCAACCGCGCACTCTGGCTCTACTGGTTCGCTTTCCAGATCGCCGTGCGCTTTCTTTGAGGTTTGTAGATTTGCGTACTCGGCTTGAGGAAGGTCACGCCGCGCTGATGAATCTTCCAGAGGCTTAAGCGAGCGGAAAGGTCACGATGTGGTCCGCAATGATGCGGATCCCAATCGGCTCCCCGATAGCGTGGTTGTGATGACTCGGCACGAGCGCTAAAAGCTCGGCACCGCTTTTTAATTTGAGCGTATACAGGAATTCGGCACCGCGAAACGCCTTGCGTTCAACCTTGGCCTGCACGGGGCTGGCATCGTCATGCACAACGTCGTCTGGGCGGAGCAAGATCAACACCTCTCGGTCCGCATTTGCATTCTCTTGCGCCGCGACGGCGTCTTCGGCGAGGTCGATATTAATCTTGCCGAGTTCAAGTTCAATCGTTGGCCGCGTGTCAAAGTCTGCGACCCGTCCTTTCAAAAAACAACCGAGCCCCACAAAATCGGCCACTTTTGGGGTCTTGGGACGATGATAGAGATTGTAGGCATTGTCCCATTGCGCAATGAGGCCATTTTCAAGGACACCAATTTGATCGGCGAGTGCAAAGGCCTCGTACTGGTCATGAGTGACTAGCAGCGCGGTGGTATTGCGACGTTTCAGCAACACGCGTAGTTCCTGAGCCAAACGTTCGCGCAAATCAGGGTCTAAATTAGAGAATGGCTCGTCAAGCAGTAAGAGCTCTGGTGAAGGTGCAAGGGCGCGCGCCAAGGCCACTCTTTGCTGTTGTCCTCCGGAGAGTTCGTGGGGAAATCGCTCCGCCAGACCGCCTAGGCCGACCAACTCGATCATTTCAGCGGCAAGACTTTGCCGCTCAAGCGGACGATGCGACCGCTTCAACCCAAAGGCGACATTCTTGAGCACATTAAGGTGCGGAAATAAGCCGTAATCTTGAAAAACGATCCCGATGCCGCGCTTTTCAGGGGGAAGAAACTGACCGGGTCCGGCAAGGAGCTTGCCACCCAGGCTGATGCTGCCCGCCGATGGTTTGGTGAAGCCTGCCAAGACCCGCAGTGCGGTTGTCTTGCCGCTGCCTGAGGCACCGAGCAAGCATCCAATCTGACCCTGGCCCAGGTCAAAGCTTAGGTTGCGAAGAACCTCCGCCCCCCGGTCAAACCGGTGATGGCTTTTGAACGTGACGACGACAGATTTAACCTCAAGCATTGCGCGGAAACCGGGAAATGGTAGTCTCAAATAAGTATAATTCTCATTTAGATTACCATGACCCCTAATGTCCCCTACGCAGGAAACGCAATTAACCGACAAACGTCGCTCTCGCCCTCCGCTTAGACGCGCACGGGTGTCCCGCAATTTTTTCGTGCTCTTATCCGCCGGATTGGTGGCTTTGCCGATCCTCATGGTTCTTGGCGTCGCGCTAAGTTGGGGGCACTCCCAGGAAGGAGCCGGCGCGACGCTCGAGCATCTAGTCAGCACCGTGCTGGGCCGATATTTATTGAATACGCTCGCTCTTGTACTGATCAGCGTCGGCGTTGCTGGGGTGCTTGGCGTTGGGCTGGGGTGGCTCATGGCGGGCTATCGCTTTCGCTTTCACGGCACCTTTGATTGGGTACTGGTGTTGCCATTGGCCATGCCGGCTTATGTGATGGCCTATGCCTACACCGACGCCTTAGAGTCCTTTGGCCTGATTCAGATCTGGTTTCGACAATTGACTGGCTGGCAAACCGGAAGCTACGCCTTTCCTAATTTCCGCTCGCTTTGGGGGGCGGGGCTGTTCATCGGCCTTGCGCTTTATCCTTACGTTTTCCTTTTGGCGAGGCGAGCCTTTTCTGAGCGTAGTGCCTCGCTCGAAGACTCTGCACGGGCCTTAGGGGTCTCGCCAAGCCGGGTGTGGTGGCGGGTGGTCTGGCCGATGGCGCGACCTGCTGTCGCAGCGGGCTTGGTCTTAGTGATGATGGAAACCTTGGCTGATTTTGGGGTCAGCTCCTATTTTGGCGTGGACACTCTGACGGTGGCGATCTACAAGGCCTGGCAAAGCATGGGCGATCGTTTGACCGGCGCAAGGCTCGCGCTTTTATTGTTGATTGTGTCTGGCTTACTCATCGTGTTCGAGCGCAAGCTGCGCGGTCGCATGCAATTTTTCACCCGCAGCCCGAAGCCAGCAAATCCGCGCTGGTTGGGTGGCTTAAGAGCTGCGCTGGTCCTGATTGTTTGTGCGGCCGTGCCATTCTTTGCCTTTGGCTTCCCGGTATTGCTCCTTCTGGTCAAATGGTTTCAGGAGGCAGGCGCTTTAGATCCGCGCATGCTGCACTGGCTTTGGAACAGCTTCTATTTGTCCTTGGTCGCAGCCTTGGCCACGGTTGGGCTTGCCTTGGTTGCCGTCTATGCACTGCGCCTACATCCGCGACGCTCCATGCAAATTGCGGTCAGTTTTGCCAACGCAGGCTATGCCTTGCCAGGTCTGGTGATCGCCGTGGGTCTCCTCATTGCTCTAGCATCAATCGACGCCGGAATCGCGGCGATTCTGGGCGTTTCTGGACTCCTTCTCGGCTCTTCGGTCGGCGTGGTGTATGCCTATCTGGTGCGCTTTTACGCTGTGGCCTATCAAACCCTGGATGCGGGTTTGAAGCAGGTCAGTCCCGTGTTGGATCAGGCGGCGAGAAGTCTCGGACGGCGCCCCTCGGAAGTGCTCCGTGAAGTGCATTTCCCTCTCATGCGACGTAGCTTACTGACTGCGCTCCTGCTGGTCATGGTGGATAGTCTAAAAGAGCTGCCTGCCACCTTAATTCTTCGTCCTTTTAATACCGATACCCTGGCCGTCGTGGTCTATCAGTTCGCCAGTGATGAAAGGCTGGCGGATGCAGCTTTGCCTTCGCTGGCCATTGTTGCGGTCGGGCTTCTCCCTGTCTTGCTGATGACTCGCCTAAGCCGCGCAAACTAAGTGTCAGGCTTGGTTGAGCGTCAACCACTCCGTGGACAGCCGACTCAGGCGCTGCTTCTCGATCCTAAATGTCGTGTCGGTTTTAGCATAAAGCCAGTCCGAGAATGCCATAAAACGCGCGAAGTGATCGGCTTTTTCAGTCTCGCCTAGGAGCTGGGCGAGAAGCTCAGCCTTGGCGTCATCCAGACCCTCGCTCGCCTCGCGATTGGCAATCAAATCCCAGTATCTGGCAAAGCGCTCCATGCGGCGCATCTCCTCGAAAGCGAGGGTAGATGTGGCCAGCACATTGTAGGGCGGGTTCGGATTAAATTTCAGTTGATAATCTTCAGTGTGGCGAATGATCGGGGTACCCCGTAGGCGCTTCAAAATGCCTAGCTGAATTTCATGGTGTTGTGCACGAGTCAGGCCCAGCCAATCGATAAGGCGATTAAATCCTTCTGCGAAACTGATTAAATCCTCACCCGGCAAACCTGCAATGAGGTCTAAATGCAGATGAACTTGGGTGTGTGCCACCAGCCAACGAACATTAGCCTCAGCCTTGGCGTTGTCCTGCCGTCGGCTAATCAGTTTCTGGACCTGAGGGTTTAACGTCTGAATGCCGATTTCGAACTGCAAGGCCCCTGGCGGAAATTGCACAATGAGCTCTTTAAGGGCTTCAGGCAAATGATCAGGAATGACTTCGAAATGAGCAAACACCGGGTCAATGGACGACTGTCTTGCCAAGAAAAACCTGAGAATGGCCACGCTGGTATCGACCTTTAAATTGAAGGTGCGATCGATGAACTTAAACGTGCGAGCGCCGCGTTTGTAAAGCAAATCCAAGTCACTCAGCGTTTGCGCAAGAGCGAAGGGCCAGGCTGTCTTGTCCAGCGCCGAAAGGCAAAACTCGCATTTGAACGGGCATCCGCGGGAGGCTTCAAAATAGGTGAGCCGATGGGCGATGTCTTCATCGTTGTACAAACTGTACGGTGCCTTCAAGCTGGCTAATTGCTCACTGGAAGCGCCATCGCCAGTGATGATCTTCATGAGAGGCGGTGGGCCACTCAGCAACTGCTGACAAAGGCGAGCAAAGGCCTCCTCGCCGGGGCCAGTAATGATGTGATCTGCGAGCTGGCAAATGAGCTGATGTTGCGTCTCGTGACTGACCTCAGGTCCTCCCAGCACGATTTTGATGTGCGGCGCCATCACTTTCAAAAGCTGCACCACTCTTGTGGTTTCCTCGACATTCCAGATATACACCGAAAAGCCTATGATTCTAGGTGCGCGAGCAAGCAGTTTCTCGAGCGCCACTTCGGGTCGAATGCCAATGACCATTTCGATGATTTCAGTATGCGCCTGAAGCGCTCCGAGATTAGCCAACAGCCACCGTAGCGCGAGATTGGTGTGCGAATAGCGGGCGTTTAGGCTAGTTAGAATGATGCACGGGGAAATGGCAGGCAAATAAGACATGGGCGGTAAAACAGGGGCGAAGACACCAGGGACGAATGAAGCAGAGGACGCATCTTAGCCGGGTCGACCGATACAAAGTGAAATAAACCGAAAAATCACGAAACAAGATGACACCTCGTTGAGAGGATTTTTCGAAAGATCTGGGTGAAGATGAGCACTCGATGTATAACCCTCCCCAGAAAGTGAAGGAAAATGATGAAACGAACTCTTTTGAAATTTTGGACCCAGCGGGCCGTCGTCGGTCTGTTCAGCGGTGTCGTACTATTCGGCGGCCTGTCGGCCTGTGCCCACCGTGGACAGGGTCCTGGTGCTCAGCATAGTGCCGCGGATGTTGCCAAGTTTCGCGAAAAGATGATTAAGCGGGTGAGCTCGCAACTAGAGTTGAATACCGACCAGAAGCAAAAACTAGGGGTGCTGGCTGATAAATTGCAGGAACAGCGCCTAGCGCTCAAGGGCAAAAGCACCGACCCGCGAGCCGAGCTGCAAGGGCTGATCAGCGGCGACAAGTTTGACCGGAGCCGTGCGCAAGCCTTGGTAGGTGAGAAAACGGCAGCGATCGCTACGAAAAGCCCAGAAGTGGTGGCGGCAATGGGCGATTTCTACGATGGTTTGAGCCCTGTGCAGCAGCAAAAAGTGCGAGACTTCATGCAGCGCGGTGGGCGGCATTGGGGCGGGCGCGGCTAATGTAGGCAAGTCAATATGCACCGGATTCTGATGGTCGATGATGATGAGCAGCTTGGCCCCCCGCTGGCCAGCTACTTTGCG
>JAYVKZ010000032.1:0-14134 GCA_043767985.1 Betaproteobacteria bacterium | reverse complement strand
CTCCTTCGCCGGGGCGGTTGCCGTTGAAACGATGTACTCGAGAAAGTGCGTGGCAGCGGCTGGATAGCTACCGGTCTTGGCAATGCCCGCCGAGAATGTGGTGATTAATTGCAGCTCCGGCGGAAGTGGGCCAAGCAAGGTGATGCCCGGCAAGGTAATCAACTCAGAGAGTTGCTGGAAACCTAATTCTGCCTCACCCTTCGCCAACAGCCCACCCACTGGCACGCCAGGCGGTGCCACGACGAGCCGACTCTTGATCTGTTCAGCAATGCCCCATTTCGCAAATAGTTTCTCTATGTAAGCGCCACTGGGCCCCGTGGAGTAACTCACTGTGTTCGCGGCGAGGATAGCCTCTTTTAACGCTTGCTCCGAGCTGATATCGAAAAGCCTACTACCAGTCTTCACTGCAGCGACAATGCCCGATGTCACAAAATCAACCCGACTCGCGGCGCGCAAATGCCCCTCGGAAATTAACTGATCAATGGCATTGGCCGCAAGCACCACTAAATCAAAAGCCTCACCCGCGCGCACGCGACGATTGACATCGACCCCGCCAATGGCCTCGACTGAAACAGGTAACGATTGTAGTTTTTGAAAGTCTTGAGCCAAAGTCTTCAACACTTCTTTAGTAGCCATGGAGGAAATAATTTTGAGCGTCATCTTGTGGGGGTCAGAAAGTGGTGAAGCCCAATGAATCGCATCGGGCGAGCATTTGAAGCTTTAAGAGGGCTGGAAACATTCGAGGACAGCCGCCAGCGTGGTTCCGGTGAAATGTGGTCGCGGACCCAAGGTTTCATAGGGCAAGCCTTGACGATTGATCCACAGGGTCGTAAACCCTGCCCAGGTTGCGCCGAGCGCATCCCAGGCATTACTCGAGACAAATAATACCTCAGCAGGTTTGCAATGAAACGTCGCGGTGACCAGCGCATAGCTTTCAGGGATGGTTTTAAATTGACGAATGCCATCAATGGAGATGACATGGTCCAGCAGGCCCACCATCCCGGCACTCGTCACGGCTGAATCTAGCATGTCCGGGCTGCCGTTCGAAAGAATAGCAGTGGGCATCGCCATGTCCTTCAGCCGACGAAGGACGGGCAAGTTCTCGGGGAAGGCTTGAAGCTTGGCATACTGCGCCATCAAACTGTCCTCGTCACCGGGCTGACTCACAAGCTTGAGCCGCGCCAAGGTGTAGCGTAAGGATAGGCGCGTTAGGGTCCAAAACGACTCATAGTAACGACTGCCTTGCGCTCCCCGTGGGTCGCTCAGAGAGATCAGCCGCGTATACTCAATTTGCTTGTCGCGCCACAGCGTTGCAATCGCCGTACCCTGACCTGGGAACAGTTGCTCAGCCAGCGTAGTCATGGAATACACATCAAACAGGGTGCCATAGGCATCAAACACTACCGCCTTAAAAGTGTTCATCTAAAACGCCCTCCTGGCCGCGTCTTCAATCGCTGGTAAATCTTCCGCGAGCAGGAAACCCTCGCGAATCAGGCCTTGCCCAGCGCCACGAATTTTGTTGAGGTAGTCCGCTGGGCTTCTATAGCGCTCAGCAAGGCTGAGCCGTGAATCGCCTTGCCCACGTGTAGCGGCCGTTGCTGCAAACGGAATATAGGCGGCATTGAGATTGCAGGCGCGATCACTGAGGGGAAGGTTTTGCGCGCCATGTGTGCCCAGGGGAACCGCCAGATCGGGTAGGCGCACGCCACCCATGGAATTGCCATCTGCGTCCCGCAAAGGGACTTGCACAATGGCGCCTGGCAAATGCTTTGGCGCTTGCAAGAGCGTGCTTTCATGGGGCAAAGGCTCGAGCGGCATCGAGCGGCTCGATGGGGGCATCTTGCCAGTGGCAACCCAAGCATCCAAGTGCAAGAGACTGGCACGTAGAACCGGGAAAAAATCTAGACGGCCTGGAAGTTGCTCGCAAGTTTTTTCGACCGCTCGGCCATGCGAGGCCCCCGCAATATCGTACATTCTGACGTTGCCTGGAAGGGGCAAATCCTTTAGTCCGCCTGCACCGGTGCGGGAGAGTGAGGCTCGAATATTGTAGTAATCGGTCGTCGCATTCGTCACAATCAATAGCGGGGCGCGTCCCACATTCGCGCCGTCCTTCAGCTCAAGCTGCTTCACAATCGCATCGTAGCTCAGCGGCTCCTCTGTCACCCCGCGGTGCTCGGGATGGGTAAAGCGAGGGGTAAAGAAAGTACTCGAGGCAGGTCCTTTGCCAGTGACCAACACATCTGCCAGACCGGAAGCCCCGGCATGCAAATGAAGGCCGTCAAACACCCGCTGCGAGCCAACATGATTAAAGCCTTCAACCAGTAACGATTTGAGTAAACGCGCTGTCTGCGAATACCCCACCGCCAACACGCGATTAATTCGCCCCTCTATCCCAGAAAGCTCTTGATTCGAAAACTCACTGCCGGTTCCTGCAACGTTGGTCATCGCAGCGCTGGAAGCTTGCTTCGAATAGCTTCGAAGCAAGTGCGCGAAATCTCGAATCGCGGCCAACCCGACCCCTTCAACAAAGCGCGTCGCCCCTGATTCATCCACGAAAGTCGGCAACTTGATGCCCTGGCCTAACTCCCACTGCACCATGGCCACAGTAAAGCCCTGATGCTGCAAAAATCCAGTGCGCGGATCAAGCTCAAGCGGCAGGAAGTTTTCTCGCCCACTGTTGTATAGAAAATGGGAGATGGGGCGACCTCGATTGGGCACATCGATCAATAAAGCGCCATTACCCTTGGAGCCACGTGCAGGCATGATCACCACAAAAGGCGCGCTGTACTCAACGCGACCCCTCAGGTTTGTCGCGGCTCGATTCAAACCAGGAATAGGTTCGGTGGCCGCCAGCTCACCTTTCAGCTCGCCCTCAATCCGCACAAATTCTCCGGCCTTAAACTGGCCATAAGACGTTGTCTTGGTGACATTGACCTCCATAATCGCAGCCCGCGCCAAGCCACTCATGAGGAGGGCGAACAATACGCCAAGTAAGGCGGCGAAAAAAGAGCGAAAAGTAGAGCGACGAAGACCAAGGGTGGGTGAGTCATACATCAGGTGGAACAAGCCTTTTTTGGTGCTTGAATTCAAGCGAAACGAAAACGGTGCCGAGTGGATTCGACAAATTGCCTCGGGCGACCAATAATGCACGAGTTCGAACAAACTAGGCCTTGCATGATTCACTCTAACGCCATTCCAGATCGCGCCGGTAGCAACGCTTTTGAGGACGATCCCGAGTTTGAAGCGCTCCTTAAGCTTTATCTGGAGCCCGCGCTTTTCCAACATTTGTTGCCACATTTCAAAAGGCTGGGGGCCTTAGTTGGCGGGCCAATGGAGCAATGGGCGCGAGACGCCGATATCAACCCGCCAGTGCTCGAGCACCGATCACGACGCGGCATTGATCAGCAAAGCGTGATCAAACACCCGTCCTACGTTGAAATGGAGCGAGTCGCGTTTGAAGACTTTGGCTTAGCCGCGATGTCGCACCGGGGCGGTGTACTCGGCTGGCCGGAGGTGATGCCAGCCGCCGCAAAGTACGCCTTAAGTTACCTTTTTGTACAAGCGGAATTTGGGCTGTGCTGCCCGCTGTCAATGACTGATTCCTTGAGCCGCACCTTGCGAAAGTTTGGTGACGCGAGCTTAGTCGAGCGCTACCTTGCTGAGCTCACTTCCCAAGACCTTGACACCTTGGCCCAAGGGGCCATGTTCATGACAGAGCAAGGCGCGGGGTCCGATGTCGCGGCCACGGAAACTCGTGCCGAGTTGGACGCAACATCGGCAGCCCACGCCGCGAGTCAAACGGCTCAATGTCCATCCTGGCGTTTGTACGGCGACAAATGGTTTTGCTCCAACCCGGATGCTGCTTTGGCCATGGTCTTAGCCCGTAGCGAACCCGATGAAACCGGTATGCGCGGCGTCTCACTGTTCTTGTTGCCGAAGTTTTTGCCGGACGGTTCGCGCAATCATTACCGCATCGTTCGCCTGAAGGATAAACTCGGTACGCGCTCAATGGCCAGTGGTGAGATTCGCCTTGAGGGCGCCTGCGCCTGGCTGGTCGGTGAGCGAGGCCGCGGTTTTGTTCAGATGGCAGACATGGTCAATAACTCGCGGCTATCCAATGGGATGCGAGCCGCAGGCATGATGCGTCGCGCAGCCTCGGAGGCTCTGTTCATCGCCCGCAATCGGCAAGCTTTCGGCAAACGTCTCATCGAGATGCCCTTGATGCAAAAGCAACTCGCCAAAATTCTGATGTCAACAGAAGAAGCCAGGGCGATGATGTTCCAAGCCGCTGAGTGCCTGCGTCGCTCGGATGCCGGAGACGCTGAGGCCTACGCACTCACGCGCCTACTCACACCACTAATTAAATTCCGGGCCTGCAGAGATGCGCGCAAAGTGACCGGCGATGCTATGGAGGTACGTGGAGGCTGTGGCTACATTGAAGAATGGGGCGATGCGCGACTTGTCAGGGATGCCCACTTGGGCTCGATTTGGGAAGGCACAAGCAATATTGTGGCCTTAGATGTGATGCGGGCAATTCAAAGGGAAAATGCACTACCCATCTGGAAAACTCATGTTCAGGGCCTGCTGATGGGCTCGGCCTGGCCAGAACCTCGAAGGCGCGAGGTCCAGGCCTTGCTTGATCGGACCGATGTATTTGCACGCCAAGCATCACAAAAAGGTGCTGAACATCTGGCTCGACAAACAGCATCGGCGCTGTACCACCTCACCGCCTCTGTCACGATGGCCTGGGAAGCGACCCAAATAGGCTCCAGCCAAAGGCAGCTCCTGGCAGATTTAGTGCTCAGCCATCGTCTCATTCCTCGCGACCCTTTGAGCCCAATTCAAGAGAGCAGCCTTCAATGTCTCTTTCAGTAACGTTCGAAGAACGAACATGCTGGACCGCTTCCAACGCATGTTTCAAAACCAAATGACAAGAGCGATGTGGCCCCGAACCTTACTGAACCAACCCTTGAAATGTCGATAAATTTTACACATTTTGCGCCAAAGATTTTTCTAGGAAAAAGAGCACATATAGATCAACTACTTAGTGACATTTTTCACGCTGGCATTGAAATTGCTCAATTTTTCAAACCTTTATGGAGACAAAACAATACATTTTCTTTCGAAATCTGTTGCCATTGCCGCGCTTGCGCTAAGCGCGCAAGTCAGCGCGGGCTCGCTTTACTTTTTCGGCGATAGCCATTCGGACACTGGCAATGTTTCGACCGCCACAGGCGGCGCCTTTCCGGGGACAGCACAACCCTACGCACCCGGCCAGTACACGGACAAATTTGGCGGTGGTGTATGGGCAGCTCAATTTGCCACACTTTACGGCCAGCCTTCAGCCTCAACGCCATCGTTACTAGGCGGACGCAACTATGCCTGGGCGGGCGCAACAACTGGTGTCGGCAATGTCCCCGGCCTCAATGGGCAGGTAGCCACCTATCTCGACCCAGTGAATGGCCCCGCCGGTCCATCCACCGCAAGCGATCTTTTCGCGATCATCATCGGTGGCAATGATCTGCGCGCAGCCTTAGTGGCGGCAGCGGCAAATCCTGCCAATACGAATGCGATCTTTAGTGCCGCCATCAATAATGGCATCACCATTATCGATCAGTCGATTAAGGCTCTGTACAACGATCAAGCGCGGCATTTCCTCATTGCCAATATGCCCGATGGTTCGAAAGCTCCTGAAACAATCTCTAACGGTGCTAGTGCCGTTCAGCGCGCGCTCGTGTTCGAACAACTCTGCAACCAAGCTTTTGCAAACGAGAATCTTAGCGTAAGGCAACTCAACGGCATCGATGTGAATGTGCTTGATCTGTTTGGTTTGGTTTGGTTTGGTTTGGTTTAGCTTGGCTCAGCGAAGTAACGCCTATGTCGCCAGTCAGGGCATCACAAACCTGACCGTGACTTGCTTCAATACTGCAACGCCTGCAACAACCTGCCCAGCCTCATTTTTCTCGGATTCACTGCATCCGACCGCCGTTGCACATCGCTTGATCGCGCTTGAGGCGCAGAATGCCGTCCCAGTGCCAGGTTCACTTGCTCTATTGCTAGTGGGTTTGTCTGGCTTCTTGTTTAGTTTACGTAAGAAGCTCGTATAAATTCTGAGCCTTGCCGGGGTGATTCGCTGCCCCGGCATATCTATCTATATAGGTCAACACTGACCAATAGACGATAATGTGGACATGCACCGCACCATCTTCACGACACCCGTGGTCTTCCCTTTCTTGCGGGGCTTCTCGCTACTCTATTTGAAACTTACTGGTTGGAAAATCGAAGGTGTTCGTCCCGCCGAGTACGAGCAGTGCGTACTCATCGCCGCTCCGCATACTAGTAACTGGGACTTACCCCTGACCTTGATGACCGCCTTCGTGTTGCGTCTCAATCTGTACTGGATGGGTAAGGACAGCATTTTTAAGCCACCGTTTCGCGGCCTCATGAAATGGTTGGGCGGGATACCAGTCAATCGGGACAAGAGTACAAACCTTGTCGCGGAGTCGTCTCAAGCATTAATGGATGCCACTCAACCCTTGCATCTCATTGTTCCGCCCGAGGGTACGCGTAGCAAAGTACGCTACTGGAAAACCGGCTTCTACTACATTGCACTGGGTGCCAAAGTGCCGATTGTTCTGGCCTATATGGACTACTCGCAAAAGCGCGCTGGGCTGGGGCCGGTTTTTATGCCCACCGGCGATATTGATCAGGACATGCTCTTCATTAAAGCGTTCTATGCCCAGTTCAAAGGCAAGCACGCCGATCAGTTCGAGAGCACTTAAATACTGCAAGCACTTGCAACCCAGCTTCTAAGAGCCAATCCGCAGCGTAGCGCTGCGCTTACGTAACAAGGCAAGAACGCTCTGAACCACAATGCGACTGGTCTTGGGGTTGTCTGAGGGAATATTCTCGATCTCCACCGAAAACGTCGCTGCATCTGACACCACTTGGATCGCATGAATATTGCGGGTGATGCTTGGGTCTGCCCAGAGTTCAACCTGAGTTCGCTCGGCCCCAATACCCGCCAAGGCTAGGGCCGCGACAACATTCACATTCGCCGGGAAGCCGCGCACCGCCTCCATGGCGTTGCCGCGAAACACGCACAGCGGCGCACTCAAACCTTCAACACTGATGTGGTGGGTCAGAAGATGTGGTGCCCCCGCCAAGCCTTGGGGGGGCTTACGAGAGATAAGCTTGACGGAATGAATCACGCCTTCGGCCGCCGCGAGTACGGCGTCAATCCCTAGTAGCGCCCCACTGGGCACCTCAATCTGCGCACCCGTTGACTCGGCAAGCGCGATCAACTCGGGCCTCTGCAATAAGCCTCCGACCGACAACACCACAGCAGATCGACCCAGCGCGAGAAAAGGCGTTAATACCTCACTGAGCGCGGCAGCGGGAGCGCACTCGATCACAAGATCCGCATGGGCAACTAATTCTGAGAGAGGCACCAGCTTCACCGCATGCTCAAAACCACTGACGAGACTGCTTGCCTTCTCGAAGTTTCGCGCGGAGACGGCTGCCAGTTGCAGGCCAGGGATGGCGCCTTGATCTAGCTTCTTGGCCAGTACGCTACCGATCGCACCCAGGCCAGCGATAGCGACAGGTGTCACGTTGCTTTCGCCAATTTATTTGGCGAAGAGCTGGCCTAAATCTCCAAAGGCCTTGAACTCTAAAGCGTTGCCCGAGGGGTCGAGAAAGAACATGGTGGCTTGCTCGCCTACTTCCCCTTTAAAACGCACATAGGGTTCGATGACAAACTTAGTACCGACCGACTGCAATTTTGCCGCTAAGCTCTCCCATTCATGCATGGGCAAGATACCGCCAAAGTGACGCACCGGCACATCATGACCATCCACCGCATTGGCCGCGCGATGACCACACTCGTCGGGGGCCAGGTGAGCCACAATTTGATGGCCATAAAAATCGAAATCCACCCAATCTGGCGCGCTGCGGCCTTCGGGGCAGCCCAGTAGTTCGCCGTAAAATCGGCGGGCCTCAGCAATGTCGCGCACCGGGAACGCGAGATGAAAGAGTGCTTGGCGCGGCGCACTCTGAGGGTTGGTATGTGGCGAAGCCATCACAGCTTGTGGAGTCATAGTAAAACCTAGTGAGCGAAGGCTGAATTCTAAAACATTGGGTTCGAGCTTCGCTTTAGCGAGTCATTGCGCCGTAAACCAGGGCCTGCACCTGCTCACGGTAATACTTTCTCAACTCGCCTGGTGCAGCCGTACCGACCACCACAACCAACTTCTCCTTCGGGTCGGCAAAAAACACGGTGCCATAGGCACCGTTCCAGGAATACTCGCCGACACTCCCCGGGATCGCAGCCAAGCCGGGCTGCAGACGCACGGCCACCCCGAGACCAAAGCCATAGCCTTCGCGATGACCTTCAATCGTACCCACGAGGTTGCGAATCTCCGGCCCAAGATGGTTCGACGTCATTAAGGCAACCATGTGCGGACTCAAGATGCGCTGTCCGTCGAGTACGCCACCGTTCATCAACATTTGGCCGAAGCGCAAGTAATCGGCAACCGTTGAAAACGCACAAGCCCCGCCGCAATCCGACTTGGTTTGCTGATCGACGACAGGAATCGATTGAGGCTTGCCATCTAAGGGATTGTTGGCAAAGGCTTTGGCAATCCGGGCGCGTTTTTGAGGGGGCACCTCAAAGGTCGCGTCAACCATGCCGAGAGGCTTCCAGACTTTGTCTTGTAAATAAGCACCCAAGCGCCGGCCAGTCACTTTTTCGACCACGGCGCCTAAAACATCGGTTGAGAAACTGTACTCAAACTGCACACCAGGTTGATGTGCCAAGGGCAGCTTCGTGATTCGGTCAATGAACGCTTGCGTTGAGCCTTCTAAAGCCGGCGTGGTGCCGCCCGGATACAGCTTGGCGATCGGGTGATCACCGCGACCACCATAGGTTAAGCCCGAGGTATGGCGCATTAAATCTTGCACGAACATGGGACGATTTTGCGGGACAAGCCTGAGGCTACCATCCGCTTGCGGCACGCCGACCTGCATCTGGGCGAATCCTGGGTAGTACTGCGAGACCGGGCTTCTTAAGGGGAGCTTGCCCTCTTGATTAAGGGTTAGCGCGGCAACACTGGTCATGATCTTGGTCATCGATGCTAGCGCAAAAATGGCGTCAACCGGCATTGGCGTGCCTTGCGCATTATCGAGAAAGCCATAGGCTTTTTGATAAATCAATTTGCCGTCACGAGCAATCGCAATCACTGCCCCCGGCACACGACTGGCTTGCACTTCGCGCTCGAAAAAAGCGTCAATATTGCCTAAGCCCTCGGCAGAAAACCCGGCTTGTGCCGCATTGCCGAGTGGAAGTGGTTGCGCCTGAAGCGCGCCAACAAACGAGAACAAGGCTGCCGAGACAACTGCGCTCGCTAGGTAGGAATGATTCAAGATAGAAGCTCCAGCAAAGAATAGCCAAAAGACACTGTAACTGAGAGTTGCGCGTCTACGGTGTTAAGCGTCTCGAATTTAACGCAAGCTCCTGAAGAAAGTATTGCTCTAACGTGCCTTAAGCGTTGTAGGGCTTGATAGCGAGGCCGCGGGCGCGGACGCCAGAGGAGCCGTGCCTAGATACTGGCGCGTCAGGGTCATAAAGTCTTTGACCTTGGGGTCTGCGCCCAGCTCGTCACGCAAAACCGCTCCGACGCGTTCCGCAAGCGATGCCGCCAGGGCTGCATCCAGAAAGAGAAGTCGCGAGCGTCGCGCCAACACGTCCTCGACAGTGCGCGCATATTCATAGCGAGCGGCAAAACGTACCATCGCTTCGCTCAGCCCTGGACTCAGTATTAGGTCTGCCCCTGGCAAAGATTGCACCAACGCTTGTTCCGATCCGTAGGAATGCAGGCCGGGCGCTTCACTCAACGAATGGCGACGAACCGACTTGAGAGACTCGCCCCCTTTAAGTACCAGGTTCGAGGTGACGCCTGCGCGGCGTCGTTTAGCCAGGCCACGATCAAAACAATGCTCCAAAACATCTTCGGCCATGGCACGGTAAGTCGTCCATTTGCCCCCCGTCACTGTCACAAGGCCAGACCGGCTGACAAGAATGGTATGTTCACGACTCAAGCCCTTGGTGTTCTCGCCATCATCATCCAAGGGTTTCACCAAGGGGCGAAGCCCCACCCACATGCTCAAGATATTGGCGCGCGTGGGCGCTTTGCTGAGGTAGCGCGCAGATTCCTCAAGGATGAAATCTAACTCTTCCCGAAAGGCCTGAGGTTCACGTGCAATATCGTCGCGCGGTGTGTCGGTGGTGCCGAGAATCACCTTGCCGAGCCATGGCACCGCAAAGAGCACCCGGCCATCCTTGGTCTTGGGAACCATCAGGGCGTGGTGGCTACGCAAAAAGCTTTGATCCACCACAACGTGCACGCCTTGACTCGGCGCCACCATCGGCTTCACCGGTCGACCACTTTTACTCGGCACCGTGGCGCCGTCTTGCTGACGTAAATCATCCACCCACACACCGGTTGCGTTGATGACGCAGTTCGCGCGAATGGAATACTTCTTGCCGGTTTCTATGTCTTCGACCTTGAGTCCGACAATTTTTTCCTGATCGTACTCAAGACTTGCGGCACGGCAGTAATTAATCAGCAAGGCGCCCTGGTCGGCAGCAGTGCGTGCAATGGCCAACGCCAACTTCGCATCATTGAATTGGCCGTCCCAGTACTTCACACTGCCCCGCAAACCCGCGGTCTTTGCGCTGGGGAAAACAGCGAGAGTTTTCTTTCGATTTAAAAACTCAGTGTTACCCAGACCTGCTTTACCAGCAAGCGCATCGTAGAGCTTGAGTCCGGCTCCGTAAAACGGCATCTCCCACCATGCGTAAGAGGGCATCACGAAGGCCAAGGGCTGCGCTAAATGCGGTGCGTTCTTAAGCAAGGTGGTGCGCTCATGCAGTGCTTCGCGTACCAAGGCGACGTTACCCTGAGCCAAATAACGAACGCCACCATGGAGTAATTTCGTGGCCCGCGACGAGGTGCCCTTGGCAAAATCATGCGATTCCACCAGAACCACTTTAAAGCCTCGCGCTGCTGCATCAAGCGCGACACCCAGGCCGGTGGCACCACCGCCCACGACTGCAAAATCATAGTGCTCTGACACAGCAAGGCGAGTGAACAGTGCGGAGCGATTGGAAAGAAGCAATTGTGGAGGGGTTGTCATGACAGTTTAAGAAGGTGTACAGCGCGATTATAGTTCGTTATTGTTCGTTTTGGTTCGAATAACGCCTCTTTAGAATCCTCTCTCCACGCTCGCTTCTTTTAAAAATGTCCCATTGACAGTTCATTCCGTGGTTTTCTTGGAAAAAACCACATCAACGAAGGGGTTTAGACAAAAATAATCGTCGCCACGCCATCAATAGGTGGTTCTAGACCCAATTCGGCCTCATAATGCGCCCAGGCCAAAATTTGGCTAGCTGATATTTACTCTCTTCGTTCCTGGTCGCAAGATTAAGCCCGTGGGTCGTTTTATTTAGTTAGTCGGGCAAGGCTTGGCAGGCCGCAGTCGCAGCTTGCATGACTACTACTTTTTTTATACTTGAAAGGGTTTCCTCATGACCATAGGAACCGTAAAATTCTTTAATGCAACCAAAGGCTTCGGCTTTATTACCCCTGACGATGGCGGTACGGATGCATTCGTTCACATCAGCGCTGTCGAGCGTTCAGGCATCGGCGAACTGCGCGATGGACAAAAAGTGAGCTACGAGCTCGTACAAGACCGTAAGAGCGGCAAGATGTCTGCGGACAATCTCAAAACTGCCAGCTAATTTATTAGCAACAGTTTGTTTAAAGAAGGCCCTTCGGGGCCTTTTTTTCGTCCTGTGATTTAAACTGGCAACCTAACAAAAAAGCCGACGGATTCCCTCTATGCCTCAGTTCGCAGCCAACCTCTCCATGCTCTATCCAGAGATTGATTTTCTAGACCGCTTTGAAGCCGCCGCGCAGGACGGCTTCAAGGCAGTCGAGTTCTTATTTCCCTATGCGTATGACAAGCACGAGCTTGTCGCAAGACTGAAGAACAATGGCTTGCAGCAAGTCTTGTTCAATGGCCCACCCGGGGGCAGCGAGCGCAGTGCTATTGGCAAAGCTTGGGACGGCGGCACGCGCGGCTTAGCCTGCCTACCGGGCCGAGAAGCAGAGTTTCAAAAAGGCATCGAGCTGGCGCTCGAGTATTCGGTGGCGCTCGATTGCCCGCGACTGCATGTCATGGCCGGGCTGGTGCCTTTGGGTACCAGCGCCGAAGAAAAGCAAGCGCTGTATCGCAGCACCTATGTGAAGAACATTGCGTATGCGGCCAAGCTTGCGGCTCAGCACGGTGTCAATATCTTGCTTGAACCCATTAACACCCGCGACATTCCTGGCTTTTTCCTCAATCGCCAAGATCATGCGCATGAACTCATCGAGGAGATCGGCCAGGCCAATGTCAAAGTGCAATTCGATCTCTATCATTGCCAGATTGTTGAAGGCGACATTGCCGCAAAAATTCGCCATTACCTGCCGACCGGACGAGTCGGTCACTTTCAAATTGCCGGTGTGCCAGAGCGACATGAACCGGATATCGGCGAGGTCAATTATCACTACCTCTTTAACGTGATCGACGAGGTGTCCCGTGCATGCGGTTGGGAAGGTTGGATCGGCTGCGAATACCGGCCTGCTCGAGGCAGCACGCCGGGCGGCACCAGCCAAGGCTTGGGTTGGTTTAAAGATGCGCAACGCAACTCAAAACACAGAGGCTGAGCCCTTAAATATTGCGGTCATCGGGAGCGGCATTGTTGGCGCGTGTTGTGCGCTAGAGCTTCTTCGGGACGGCCATTCTGTCAGCATGATCGACCCGGGCGAGCCAGGCGGTGAGCAGGCTGCAAGCTATGGCAATGGCGCGTGGCTGAGCCCTTCGTCGGTGGTGCCGATGTCTACACCGGGCGTGCTGAGGAAAGTGCCTGGCTACTTGCTGGATCGTACCAGTCCTCTAACCATTCGTTGGCGATTTTTACCTGCGCTGATGCCCTGGTTGTTGCGCTTCATTCGCAGCGGGGCCACGGTGCAACAAGTGGAACGCACCGCGCGAGCGCTTAGCGCCATTCTTGCCGATGCGCCCGAGAGGCATCTTGTGCTCGCCAAGCTCATCGGGCGTCCCGAACTCGTCCGGCAAGCAGGGCTGATCTACCCCTACCCGTCGCGAGCCGATTTCGAGGCCGAGGCACTGGCGTGGCACCTGAGAAAAACCAATGGTATCGAATGGCATGAGTTGTCGACACCAGACCTTGCCGTACAGACACCTGCATTAGGTAGTCGTTATAGTTTTGGCATCTTTGTGCCCGCAGGCGGCAACTGTACAGATCCTGGCGAGTATGTGGCTGCACTTTCGACCTACTGTTTGGCCCTGGGTGCAAAACGCTTTAAAGCCGAGGCGCTGAGCTTTGAGTTCAAGACCCAAGGGCAGCACGAAAAACTTGTTGGCATTCGCAGCTCGAAGGGATTGATCCCTTGCGAAACGGCGGTGATCGCTGCCGGCATTCGCTCAAAGTTACTCTGCGAAGCGCTGGGAGAAAAAGTGTCCCTAGAAAGCGAGCGAGGCTATCACGTCGTATTCGAAGCCCCTGGGTTCGAACTGCAATCGCCACTGATGCCTGGCGATGCCAAGATGGCGATTACCTCGACTCGCGGCGGTCTGCGCGTATCGGGTCAGGTGGAATTGGCTTCGATGGATGCGGCGCCGGATTGGCGACGCGCGGAAATTCTGCGGCGTTTCGCTGTTGAGCATTTTCCTGCCTTGAAGTCGAATCCCCAGCATCTACGGCCAGTGGATCATCCAAGCATCGTGCCGCCAGGGCTCAAGCGGTGGATGGGTCACCGACCCTCTACGCCCGACGGCCTCCCTGTGCTGAGCGCATCCTCGGTGAGTGAGCATATTTTTCATGCTTTTGGGCATGGCCATGTGGGGTTGGCTAGCGGGCCGATCTCGGGTCGAGCCATCGCCGACTTGATCGCCCAGCGAAGCTCCTCACTCGACCTTGCACCATTTTCTGTGCAACGCTTTAGTTAGCTCGGGGTCTCGCCTAAACTAAGTCTGCGCCTAGCGTCGCCTCGGCCCATTCAACCCA
>JAYVKZ010000031.1:0-11590 GCA_043767985.1 Betaproteobacteria bacterium | reverse complement strand
GCCAGCGTTGCGCTCAGTACGGTGACCGTCCTGCACGGCTAACGCCCCGTTCACCATCACGTGGACAATACCCCCGGGATATGCGCGGGGCTGCTCGGGCGTAAAACGACTCTCAATCTGCTCGGCGTCGAACACGGTGACGTCCGCCCAATGGCCCACCTGTAGTCGGCCCCGGTCAAACAGGCCCAAGCGCGAGGCCGGTAATGAGGTAATCCGCCGGATGCCGTCGGCGAGTGACAATACCTGTCGCTCGCGCACATAGTGCTGCAAGAATCGCGCCGCCCAGCCGTAACCGCTGAGAGAGAAAAGTTGGTCCTTCAGCGCGCCGTCAGGTGCTAGCGCGGCAGTATCGGAGATGACCGCACAGGCGCTGTCACGCATGAACAGCTCGATCTCGCGATCACTGAAGCTCTGTGTGGCCCACATCATGCGAGGCGCATCATCACCCTCTTCAATCAGCATATCCATTAACGCGTCGTAAGGGTCCAGGCCGCGCTGGCGGCCAATCGCCGCAAAGTCCATACCGATCAATGCTCGGTTGGCGCGGGCGTTGAGCAGCTTTACCTTTTCCCATTGCGCCGCCTTCACGATCAACAGCATCGGTGCCGGGTTGTCCTTCACTTTTTGCCGCACCAGAGGATCTTTCAAACGCGCAAGCGTCGCTTTAGTGCCGCCTTCGCGCACCCACTTAGGCAAGATGGCAATCACACTGGTGTTGTTCCAATCGTGCGGGATCACGTCGAAACCGATGTTCATGCCGTGCCGACGTGCAGCCGCGATCAATTCGAGCGTGTGTTCGCCCGCGTAGGCAGGGGCGCCGAACTTGGTCTGGATGTGCGATATCTGTAGCCGCGCGCCCGATTGCCGAGCGGCGGATATAGCTTCCCCAAACCCCAGGTCGTAGTGCCGATCTCGGTTGCGCACATGGGTGGAATACAGCCGGCCGCGCTGAGCTGCGGCTTCGCACAAGGGCACTAAGTGCTCAGGTGACGAGAGAATGCCAGGCCAGTACTCCAGCCCGCTTGAGAAACCGGCGGCTCCATCATCCAGCGCCTCTTCCACCAACCGTTTCATCTGAGCGATGTCCTCCACCTCACCGGCGTGCAGCGCGTCGCCTAATACGGCACGGTGCACCGTGCCGTGCCCTACGAAAGCCGCCACGTTGACGCCCAAGGGGGTTTCACCAAGCACATCCAGATACTCGCCGAAGGTGCGCCACTGGCGACCTCGCGCAGCGTCGGTGGGCAGGCCAGCAGCCATTTCGCCCGCGCCGCCGCGCTGGCGCAGCGGCGCGCAGCTAATACCGCACTGACCGACCACCTCGGTGGTGACGCCTTGGTGAACCTGGCTTTGCGCGCGTCCATCCACCACCAGCGTGAAGTCAGAGTGGGTATGCAGATCCACAAAGCCGGGGGCCACCGCAAGCCCAGTGACATCCAGGCGCTGGCGCGCAGTGGCTTGGCTAAGATCACCAATTGCCGCTAGGAGGCCGTCACGCACGCCCACATCTTGTCGCTGAGGCGGGCCGCCTTCGCCATCAAAAACCGTTCCGCCGCCGAAGATACAGTCGAACATGTCGGCTTCCTCTGATTACTTTCCTGGACCGAAAACCAAATTGGGTAACCAGACTACGAGTTGCGGCATGGCGACCACAAACACCATGCCGACGATATAGGCCACGCAAAAAGGTAGCACAGCCACCGACACTTGCTCGACAGTGGCTTTGGCCAGTCGCGCTCCGATAAACAGGTTGCCACCCACGGGCGGTGTTAGAAACCCGATCTCGCAGGTCAGTACCGTAAAGATGCCAAAAGTGATCGGATCGATGCCCGCAGCCTTGGCTGCTGGTAGCAGCACAGGCGTGAAGAGCACGATCTGGGCCAACGACTCCATGAAGGTGCCGATCAGGATTAGGAAAGTTCCTACAACCAACAGGAAGAGCCACTTGTTCTGTACGATCGGACCCATGAACTCGATGGTTTTCTCGGGCAGGTTGTACAGGGCCAGCACCTGGCCGAAAGCCGTGGTCGGGGTGATCAGCACCAACAGGCCCGCGATCAGTGCCGTAAAGCGCAACGCTTCAAAGACCGTGGCGGTATTGAGCTCCTTGTAGACAAACAGGCCGACGAACAGCGCATAGGCCACCGCCACACCCGCCGCTTCAGTGGGCGTGAAGACGCCCGTGTAGATACCGCCGAGAATCACCAGCGGCGCACCGAGCGCCCATTTTCCGTCCCACATAGCGCGTAGCAATGGGCGCCATGCAAAGGGCTGACCCTGACCACCAAAGCCGTTGCGACGCGCGATCCACCACGCCGTCACCAGCAAGATAGAGGTGACGACGATACCAGGAATGATGCCCGCAAAGAACATGCGCGGTATCGAAACCTCGGCCACCAAGGCGTAAATAACCATCAAGTTGCTGGGCGGGATCAGGCTTCCCAGGGCACCCGCCGAAGCGGCTACCGCACCGGCGAAGCGACGGCTGTAGCCCTCCTTAATCATGGTGGGAATGGTGACGCTGCCCACCGCAGCGGTGGTGGCCGGGCCGGATCCGTTGAGCGCAGCGAAAAAGGCGCAAGCGATCACGGTCACGAGGCCAAGGCTGCCTTTGTAGGCCCCGACCAGGCTGACTGCAATCTTGATCAGGTGATTGGCCATCCCCCCTTTTTCCATCAAGCGACCGGCCAGCACGAACAGCGGGATCGACAGCAAAGGAAAGGGCTGCAAGGCCGTGAACGCGGTCTGGGCCAACATGGTTTGCGGGATGTCGGCCAGATGCAGAGCAATGGCCACACTGAATCCGACCACCGCATAGATGGGCACGCCCATGACCATAAGCACAACGAACACCAAACAAATGATGACGACGTCACTCATAAATCAGGCGCCGCGTCGTTTTCGACCGTCGGGAAACCCTTGCGGTCGCCGCGCCACCAATGGACGTAGGCCTCGATCAGTCGATACAGCATGAGTCCATTGCCGATGACGATGATGGTCTGGAACCACTTGGCGTCGATCTTCATGGAGGCGAGGATGGTCTGCTGGCGCCACAGCAGCTCCAGGTATTCCCAGCCGTAGATCATCATAAAAACTAGGAAGGCCGCCCAGATGAGATCGGACAGGAAGGTAACGAACCAAGCGACTCGGTAGGGCAGCACCATCACCGTAGCCATCATTCTCACATGAAATTTTTCGTGCACCGCCATGGCGGCGCCGAAATAGACGGCCCAGGTCATGGCGAACATCGCAACGTCCTCCGTCCATACCAACCCGATGTTCAAGACGTAGCGCGAAAAAACCTGCAGGCAGACGCAGGCTGAAATCATGGCAATCAACCCACAGGCAGCCCATTCCTCAAAGGGCCGTCCGGCAATGCTCAGGCTTTGCCTCAGAGGTACAACACTCACGCTGCGGCGCGAATTTTACCGAGCATGGCCTTGAACTCGGCGCCCCGCTCGGCGACAAATTTGTCCTGCAACGGCATCACAGCGTTGATGAAGCTCTTCTGGTTAGGCCGCGTGGTTTTCATGCCGTTGTCAGCAAGGTACTTGCGAATGTTCTCCGCTTCTGATTCGACCGTGTTTCTCTGATGCAACCCGGCCTCTTTGGCGCATTGCATGAAAGTGCGCTGCTGTTCAGGCGAGAGGCGACCCATAAAACGCTGGCTTGCCAAAAGCGGCGAGAACCCGGCAAAGTGCTCCAGGATCGCCAGATGCTTGGAGAACTCGTAGAACTTCATGGCTTTAATCACCGAGGTGCCGTTGTCCGACCCATCGACCGCACCCGTTTGCAATGCGGCGGGTGTCTCTGACCAGGCCAGCGGAATCGGTTCTGCGCCGAAGGCGCGGAAGGTCTGGATCATTACTTCGTTTTTCGGCACCCGCACTTTGAGGCCAACCATGTCTTTTACGTCATTGATCGGCCGCTTAGAGTTGAAGAAGTCACGGTACGACAGCGCGCCCCAGGTTAGTAGGTGCACGCCCGTGGCCTTTTGCAGACGGTCGGCCAATTCGTCCGCAATGCCACCGTCGCGAATTTTGCGCACATGACCAGCGCCTTGAAAAATGTAAGGCAGCACCAACAGATCGAGCAACGGAAAGTGCGGCGCAATGTTGTTGCCACTGATGAAGTAAGCGTCGACCGTGCCCAACTGCAATGCCTTGAACGCATCATCCTCAGTGGCGATGGTGGCGCAACAACGCAGCTTTACATCGATGACATCGCCCATGCGTTCCTTGACCAGCTGCGCGAGCTTGGTCGCCAGCACGCCGTAGTCGGATTCAACAGGCGTCGAGAAGCCAAGATTCAAAGTACGCGGCGACTGCGCGCGCACCAAACCGGGGGCGGCGATACAAGCGCCAGCTGAGAGGAGCCCCCGACCAAGAACAGCTCTACGTGTGAAGGAAGTTTGCATGCCAAGGGTCTCCGCTTGTTGGCACCACTGGACTTGCTCCGAATAGCAGTGCGTCGATGTCACTGTTAGCAATGCAAACGGGTCAATCAGTCAACGCCGTGAACTCATGCTAACGACTAGGTATTTTTTATTATAGGGTAACAAGTCTTGATCTAGCAATCCCTGGCTGACATCTCCGGCTGATGCTTTGGACGCATCTCTCGTGACGGCCTCTACAAGTTGCGACTAATAATCTCCTTCATCATCTCAGAAGACCCGCCGTAAATTCGGTTGGGCCGTACATCCGCAAAGGCACGCGCAATCGCGTACTCGCGCATATAGCCGTAACCCCCGAACATTTGTAGGAGATCGTCTATCGCCGTGGTGGCTTCACTGGCCCATAACTTGGCCATGGCCGCGCCTTCAGCATCCAACTCGCCCCGCATATGCTCAATCACGCATTGGTCAACAAAGGCACGGGTGGCTGTCGCCAGCGTTTTGATTTCGGCCAATTTGAATCGAATATGCTGATTGCTGATCAGGGGTTTGCCAAAGGTATTGCGCTCGCGGGTGTACTCAATTGTCCAACCCAGCGCGGCTTCAAGTGCAGTGGCACAGCGCATTGCGATCATCAAGCGCTCTTGTACCAAACCGTGCATCAGGTAGCTGAAGCCCTTGTTCTCCTCACCAATCAAATCACTTTGCGGCACAAATACATCGTCAAAAAACAGTTCCGCCGTGTCCTGCGCGAGTTGACCGATTTTTTTTAGCAAGCGTCCTGGCGCGAAGCCTGGTGACTTAGTGTCGACCCATAAGAGTGAAATGCCCTTCGCACCGGCGTCGGGCTGAGTCTTGGCA
Source organism: Betaproteobacteria bacterium (assembly GCA_043767985.1). Classification (GTDB taxonomy): domain Bacteria; phylum Pseudomonadota; class Gammaproteobacteria; order Burkholderiales; family Burkholderiaceae_E; genus JAPOKJ01. The sequence continues at coordinate 6,336 of JAYVKZ010000031.1, read as the reverse complement.
ACCACCAGTACACGATCTGCATGGTAGCCATTGGTGATGAAGGTTTTCTGTCCGTTCAGTCGCCAGCCTCCTTGAACTGCTTTGGCGGTGCTGCGAATGGCTTTGAGGTCACTGCCTGCCGACGGCTCGGTCATGGCGATCGAGCAGACCACGTCGCCGGACGACAGGCCTGGAATCCAACGACGCTTTTGTTCCTCGGTGCCGAACTCGACCAGATAAGGCGCAACAATGTCTGAATGGGTGGTGAACCCTGCGATACCAGTGGCTAGTGCACTCGCAATTTCCTCCACAACAATGGCGCTGTGCAAGAAGTCGCCGCCCCCACCGCCATAGTCGGCAGGAGCCATCGGCAGGAGTAAGCCCACCGTGCCAGCCCGTCGCCACAAATCGCGCGGCACGTGCCCCTGCTCTTCCCAGGCAGGATGGTGAGGGGTGACCTCTTGCGCAATAAAACGGCGAACCGTGTCGCGGAACAGTTCATGCTCCGCTGTGAAGACATTGCGGCGGCGCGGTTTCGAGGGAGAGGTCAAAGTCTGCATTTGGATTGCGCCATAGGTTAGTCTGGTAGGGCTTGGCGTAAGATGCATCCTCAGGATGCTTGCTTCCGCTTCAAGGATGTTCTCATGCTCAAGTTCACACGGCTGTTGGCGGTGCTCGGTTTTGGTTTGTTGGCCTCGGCCACGCTGGCCCAAACGGCCGACTCCAAACCCTACCGTATTATCGCGCCAGCCGCCCCAGGCGGGATTCTTGATCAAACCAGCCGATTGATCGCCCTCGCGCTCAGCGACGTGTTAAAGCAGACGGTCGTCGTGGAAAACGTACCCGGAGCAGGCGGCACCCTAGGCATGATGGCGGCCTTGCGTGCCGACCCGGACGGACGCACTTTAGTGATGGGAAGCCTTGGTCCCAATGCGGCCAATTACACCTTGCAGGACAAGCTCCCTTATAAGGCCGAGGACCTCGCGCCGGTCATCCATATTTTGTCCATGCCCAATGTGCTGGTCGCCGGTCACAGCTTGGGCGTGAAGTCGTTTACCGACTTGCTCGCGGCCGCCAAAGCGAATCCGAAGGGTTTATCGATGGCGGTATCCACCAGTGGTTCCTCAGGGCATCTTACTGGCGAATTGATCAAAGCGCGCTCGGGCTTGCAGGCCGTGAACGTCATTTATAAAGGCGCCGCGCCTGCATTGACGGACCTCATCGGCGGACAGGTCGACATCATGGTCGACAATCTGATTACCGCTTTACCGCACATCCGCGCGGGTAAGTTGAACGCCATTGCGGTCACCACCAAAACCCGCATTCCGGAATTGCCCCTCGTGCCTACACTGATTGAGGCGGGCATCGCCGATGTTGATGTTACTGTCTGGCTAGGGCTTTTCGTCAGCGCAAAAACACCAACTCCAATCGTCGCCACACTGAATGCCGAGCTACAAAAAGTGTTGGCCTTGCCTGCAATACGGCAGCGTTTTGCCGAGCAAGGCGGGGTGGCAGTCGGGGGGTCGCAACAGGCCTTTCAGAGTTTCGTTGCAAGTGAGAAGAATCGTTGGGAGCAGGTGATTCGTGCGGCGAACTTGAAAGCGGATTGATGTACTTCTTGATAGGAAAGTAATGAGCAAAATGATGAAAGCAGCAGTCCTGACCGAAACCGGAGGCTTGGACAAGCTTGTCGTGCAAGACGTCGCTACACCTGACCCAGTCGCCGGAGAAGTTCGGGTACGGATCCGTTCAGCGGCACTGAATCGGCGCGATTTTTTTATGACGCGAGGCCAGTATCCTCGAATGACGCTGCCCTGCATCATCGGCGCTGATGGCGCGGGCATAGTCGATGCTGTTGGCCCTGGCGGCGACGCCACGCTCCTCGGCCGCGAGGTCGTCGTCTATCCGGCCCGCGAATGGGGGGCTGACCCAGCCTTCCCAGGCTCGACGTTCCGCGTACTCGGTATGCCTGACCCCGGCACTTTGGCCGAAGCGATCTGTGTGCCCGCCTCCGACATTCAAAACAAGCCCGGGCACCTCGATTTTGATCAGGCTGCAGCCCTGCCCTTGGCTGGCCTCACCTCTTGGCGCGCCGTGGTCACCATGGGTGGCATTCGTCCCGGCATGCATGTGCTTGTGACCGGTGCTGGCAGCGGCACGTCGAGTTTCGCCATTCTGTGGGCTGCACAACATGGCGCCAAAGTGTGGGCGACGAGCAGCAGCGAAGACAAACTTGCGAAGGCACGGATGATCGGCGCGATCGGCGGTGGCGACTACCGCGACCCGGACTGCTATGCGAAGCTGCGCAAGGAATCGGGCGGCTTCGACCTAATCATCGATAGTGCTGGCGGCGATGGCCTGAACACCGTGCTCGATACGCTAAGGATGGGCGGCCGCTATGTTTTTTACGGGGCAACCTTGGGTAACCCCAAGCAGGGACTTGAGATGGCCAAGCTGTTTTTCAAACAGGCGCGCATTCAGGGCACCACCATGGGCTCGCCCACCGAGTTCGCAGCCATGATCAACTTTGTGACGACGAAACGGCTCGTGCCGCTAGTGCATCAGGTGTATCCGCTTTCGGAGGTCCGAACGGCGCTAGGATTGATGGAAACCTTTGCTCAGACCGGGAAGATTGTGTTGAAGATCGCTTGATTTTTTACCAACCCTATGTCGCTCTCGTATGCTTTTGGACTTGCCTATTCGCCCAGAGCACGTGCGAAGCGCACCACCGTCACACCCGCCCTCGCCTGCCGCACTGAGGGCATCACCAACACACAATCGTCATGAGGCGTTCGGACGGTTTCACCATCATTATCACCAATTTCGGTGCCTGCTAAAGGAATGCGAAGTAAACCTTCAATCGGCACCGTGAAGCGAAAGCTTTCACTCTTTGCGACGACGGCGCCAGTCACCACCAAAGGCTCTGGGAAGCCAGAGGCTTTGAGTCGCCAACCCGGCAGCGCTTGATCAAACACTTGGGGATTGAACAGGCCACTGGCGAGCAGAAAGCGGTACACCATATCCTGAGCCACAACCCTGCTATTAGGCTCGCCGTGGAAGCCGCACTCAATCAACAGAGAACGTGTATCAGGCGCTGCGGCATCAGCCAGACCCCATCGCCCGTAATCGCGCAAACGTGTACCGTCGGAGTGGCCTGCATCGATGATGACCTGAACACTCGCGCTCATCGCGCGGGCGAGCGCGAGGTGTCTTGGTTGAAGACCCGTGAGCAGCAGAGGGGCACCCGGCTCATGCATGGAATGCAAATCCAAAAGCCAATCGGCTCGCGCTAACCAGGGTCGTAGCTCTGTGGCACGGCGACATTCCTGAGTAGCACCTGCGGCCATTCGTGCATCGTTCCATACACGATTGAGGTCTTCGTCGACAAAGCGCGAAGCATCATGGTGCAGCACATCGAAGCGATCAAAGGCTGCGAGGTTTGCAAAGATCAGACTTAACTGACCACGCTCCGGTCTAAGACCGGACTGCAACAGATCCATCAACGCCCAGGCACCGCAAATCTCGTTGCCGTGGATTAACGCGGTGATCGCAAGCTTAGGGCCAACGCGACCGGAGTCGAAGTGCCAAACACCTTCAACACCGACATTGCCTTGTCGCACCAGAGATAAATCAGGTACGGGTAGCGCAAACGTCAAATTCAATTATTTCCCCGCAATCTCGGCAAAATCAACCATACGTTTTACCTTTTAGGACTCGTCGGCGATGAATCTCGAAGAAGCGCACGTAAGAAAGCCACCTTTAAAGCTTCTCAAACGTTCCCGGTAAGAGAATCGACTGATCAACATGACGAATATCGCGATGGCCGCAGAAGGCCATGGTGATGTCCAGCTCATTACGGATGATAGACAACGCCTTGGTCACCCCCTCCTCGCCCATGGCACCCAGGCCGTACAGGAAGGAGCGGCCAATGTAGGTACCTTTCGCGCCCATGGCCAAAGCCTTGATGACGTCTTGGCCACTGCGAATACCGCCATCCATATGCACTTCGATCTTGCTGCCGACCGCCTCAGTAATCGCGCGCAGGCCCTTGATGGAGGATTGCGCACCGTCCAACTGACGACCACCATGATTCGACACGATAATGGCATCGGCACCGCTGTTCACCGCCGTATTAGCATCTTCAACATCCAGGATGCCTTTAAGGATCAGCTTGCCGCCCCAACGCTTCTTGATCCACTCCACATCGGCCCAGCTCAGGGCGGGGTCGAACTGCTGTGAGGTCCAAGTCGAGAGCGAGCTCATATCGCTGACATTTTTCGCATGGCCCACAATGTTTCCAAAGCCGTGCCGCTTGGTGCCCAACATGCCCATGCACCAACGCGGCTTGGTCATCATGTTCAGAATATTCTTGATGGTGAGCTTGGGTGGTGCGGATAAACCGTTGCGGATATCTTTGTGGCGCTGCCCGAGGATCTGTAGATCGAGCGTCAAGACCAGCGCGTCGCATTTGGCGGCTTTGGCACGGTCGATCAGGCGCTCAATAAAGTCACGGTCCTTCATCACATAGAGCTGGAACCAGAACGGGGCTTTGGTGTGGGCAGCGATATCTTCAATCGAGCAAATACTCATGGTCGAAAGCGTGAAGGGAATGCCAAACTTTTCGGCGGCCCGGGCACCCAGAATCTCGCCATCAGCATGCTGCATGCCGGTCAACCCGGTCGGTGCGATGGCAACAGGCATGGCAACTTCGCGGCCCACCATGGTGGTTTTCAGCGAACGATTTTCCATATTGACGGCCACACGCTGGCGAAACTTGATGCCCTGAAAATCCGACTCATTGGCGCGATAAGTGCTCTCCGTCCATGCGCCCGAATCGGCATAGTCGTAGAACATCTTGGGTACCCGTTTTTTAGCGAGCAGGCGCAGGTCTTCAACACAGGTAATGATCGGCATGGTTTGTCCAAAGGGCTGTAGGTTAGGATTATAGAGAATGCAAGGACTGCTACTGAATTACCAATCCACTGGGACTATCCAGAGATCACATTGCCTGTACTCACAGAGTCGAAGTATGATTCAGGAGTACTCATTTCGTAAAAGGAAGAACCTTCAATGAACATTCGAAACCTCACTGCCCTTGCAGCTCTATTAATTTTGCCGAATTTAACATTCGCGCAAGATGCAGAAGTGAACATTTTCATGCGCCCGGGCCTCTGGGAAATCAACTCAAAAATTGAGGCGACGCCAGGTATGCAGGCCGGACAGTCCAGTGTGCAAGGACAGGCCGGAGCCTCGGTCGCAAATAGCCTGCTGGATCGGCTGAGTCCTTCCCAAAGAGGTTTCCTGGAGGGTATTCTTCAAAAGCGCGGCATTCAAGTTCAGGCAAATGGCAATGGAGTGCAGCGGGTCTGTGTCAGTCAAGTGATGTCTAGAGCGAATGAGTTTCCGTTTACCCGCTCTGATTGTCAGCAATCGCAGTCCAAACAATCTCAGACCATTACGACATCCTTTAGCTGCTCGAATCCGCCAAGCCAAGGTGCGCTGAGCGCGACCATCATCACGCCGGAAGCTTACTCTATGTACCTAACCGCGCAAGGGGCGACGGCTGCCGATAAGCTCAGCATGAGTTCCTCCGGGAAGTTTATAAGCCCTGACTGTGGTGGGATTCGGCCTGCTCGTTGAAAACCGATACCGCGTTGACTTTGCTTAGCTTCTCAACCGCAGCCCCTCAATCGCAGCTTTTAATTGCGCGCTACGAGGCAAGACTTTGCGCGCGAGCCGCTTCAAGCCGCAGTCTCTCCGGCGAACCCAGAAGCTGCCGATTCAGCCCGATCCGCTTGAACCAGTAATGCAAGCCAAGCAAATCTGTGAAGCCCATACCGCCATGAACTTCGGTGGCCGTCTTGGCAACGAACCGGCCCACTTCACTGATGTGGGCTTTCAGGTGGCAGGCTACTAAATGCGCCTCGTCTGGGGCATCATCTAGGGCGTGGCCCGCATACCAGACGAAGGCGCGGGCAGGCTCAAGCTGAGAGGCCATCTCGGCACACATATGTTTCACCGCCTGGAACGAGCCAATGAGGCGGCCAAACTGTTCTCTTTGACCGGCATAGGCTACGGCCTGGTCGATCATGCTTTGGGCCGCACCTAGCGTGTCGGCTGCGAGGATGGTGCGACCGATATCGATAAGCTTTTGGCACACTGCCATCGTGCTACCCGGCAAGGCTTCGGCCAGAACGCCATTAAACACCAACTCACCGAGCGGTCGTGTTCTATCCACAGTTTCCAGAGGGCGACGGGTTAGGCCTTGCGCATCGGCGGGGACCAAGTGCAGGCCTCCTTGAGTATCGGCAACTAGATAAGCATCCGCTTCAAAGTCGATCACATGCAGGGATCGAC
>JAYVKZ010000030.1:0-6414 GCA_043767985.1 Betaproteobacteria bacterium | reverse complement strand
CGGCCCGATTAATGCAAGAAGCTGATGGGTACAAAGAGGGTTTAGTGGCGACCGCAACCGGTGACGGTGCACGTTTTAGTTCAATCTTGACGGAGTATTCCAAAGCACCCCAAGTGACTCGTGAACGTATGTATCTCGAAACCATGCAAAGCATTTTTAGCAGCACCAGTAAGATCTACGTCGACTCGAAATCGGGAGGAAGCCTGTTGAATTTGCCGCTCGACAAGTTAATGGCGGTGGTCAGTGATGTCGCTAGACCCGTCGCTGCACCCACCCCTGGAATTGCTTCGCCGCCGGCTCCCGCTGAGACCCGCAGTGAAGTGATTGACACCCGGCGTGAAGCTGTTCGTACCCGTGACCGCGATAGCGGCCGTCCTTAAGGAGCCATAGGATCATGCAAAAATTAGGCTCATTGGTTATTTTCGGACTCATCGCCATTTTGTTGCTCATGTCTTGCGTGTTTGTCGTCGATCAACGCCAATCTGCGGTGGTGTATTCGCTCGGTGAAATCAAACAAGTCATTGATAAGCCAGGGCTGCATTTCAAGCTGCCGCCTCCGCTCCAGAACGTTCAGTACTTTGACAATCGCATCCTCACCATCGATAACCCTGATGTCGATCGCTTCATTACCTCAGAAAAGCTCAATATTCAGCTCGATTCCTTTGTGAAATGGCGCATCACCGATCTGCGCGCCTATATTCGCTCGGTGCAGGGTAGTGAACGAGTGGCGACCGACCGAATCTCGCGCAGTCTTCGGGATGCGCTGAACAACGAGATCGCCAAGATTACCGTCTCGGAAGTGATCTCTGGTGATCGAGAAAAACTCCTTCAAAGCATTCGTGCCAAGGTCAATGAAGATGCCAAGCAAATTGGCACTGAAATTGTAGATGTTCGCCTCAAGCGGGTGGACTTTGCTAGCGAAGTCGTGGAGCGGGTGTACGAGCGCATGCGCTCTGAGCGTAAGCGGGTGGCCAATGAGCGGCGTGCCACTGGCACCGCTGAAGGCGAGAAAATTCGCGCGGATGCGGATCGCCAACGGCAAGTGATTCTCGCAGAAGCTTACCGCGATGCTCAAAAAATTAAAGGCGAGGGCGACGCCAAGGCTGCAGCAATCTATAGCGAGGCCTTCGGTCAAAACCCCGAGTTTGCTGGCTTTTACCGCAGCTTAGAGGCTTACCGTGCTTCTTTCAAGAGTCGCAGCGATGTGCTCGTGATTGACCCGTCTGCTGACTTCTTTAAGTACTTTAAAGCCTCGAAGGCCTCTAAGTAGATTCGCCCCTTTTCTTAAAGACTGCCGTCGCGAAGGCAGCCAGACTTTGATGAAAATTTTATTGATCGGTCTGGGTTTGATGTTGATTTTCGAGGGCTTAATGCCCTTGATTTCACCAACTCAGTGGCGCCAATTTTTCGCCCAAGTGGCGAAAATGAGAGACGGGCAAATTCGCTTTATGGGCCTAGGGGCCGTGGTTCTTGGCGCTGTGTTTTTGCTGTTCGCCCTCTAGCTCAAAAATTGACTTGCTCGCTTTTGAAGTGCTGTTTTCAAGCTAGCGTAGAATTACGCTTTAATTCGCCTGGATTTGATCGTGCCGAACTGGCTCCTGCCTGAAAGCATTGCGGATGTTTTGCCCTCTGAGGCCCGCACCATTGAAGATTTGCGTCGTCGCCTACTAGACTGTTATCAGTCTTATGGTTATGAATTGGTGCAGCCACCGCTCGTCGAATACCTCGATGCGTTGCTCACCGGTAGTGGTCAAGATCTCAATCTCAAGACCTTTAAGTTGGTGGACCAACTGAGCGGTCACACGCTGGGCATTCGCCCCGATATTACCCCCCAAGTGGCGCGAATTGATGCGCACCTACTCAATCGGCAAGGCTTAAGCAGGCTGTGCTATAGCGGCTCGGTGCTCCACACGCTTCCTGCGGGCCTATACGCCAGCCGCGAGCCTTTGCAGATTGGTGCTGAACTCTATGGCCATCAAGGTATTGAGGCCGACCTGGAAATCATCGAATTGATGCTTTGTTCCCTGCACTTGGCCGGTGCCTCCCAATTGAGGATTGATGTTAATCACTCGGCGATTGTTCCCTGTTTGCTTAAGGGTTTAGTGGCGGTTGATCAAGAAGAGGTCTACCGACTCATCGGCCAGCGTGACGTACCGTCTCTGCGTGCCTTATTGGCCAGCTCGCCCGATCCACAAAAATCGGCGCTAATTTGTATCGCCGATAGTGATGCTGATGAGTCAATGGAGAATTTGAGGCAATACTTGCCGAAGTCCCCTGAGATTTCCACTTGCTTAGCTCAATTTGAAGCCTTGCAGGCCTCCTCGTTGTGGCAACATTTACCCGACACGCACTTGGCCTTGGATCTGGCCGACGTACGTGGCTACCGTTATCACAACGGACTCGTGTTTTCGGCCTTCGTCCTGGACTCCGACCATCCTCGGGTGCGCAGTCAGGCCATGGGGCGAGGCGGTCGCTACGACGGGGCTGGCGATACCTTTGGACGCTCTCGTCCTGCGACAGGGTTTTCTCTCGAGCTGCGCGGGCTGGCGGCTTTGAATGCAAAACCGGAAAACAATCTCCGTGTAAACGCGATTCGCGCACCTTGGGCCGATGACCAGGGCCTACGTCAGGCCATTGCCAAGCTGCGGGAGGCGGGTGAAATTGTCGTGCAAGTCTTGCCTGGCCATGAGGCCGAGCAGCAAGAGTTCTCTTATGATCGCCAGTTGCTCACTCGAGACGGTGCGTGGCAGCTTGATGCGCTCTAAGCGCAGCTGATTTTCTTTTTATATCTTCCAATTTTAGTTTTTCCCAGAGTATTTTATGGCCAAGAATGTTGTTGTGATCGGTACCCAATGGGGCGACGAAGGTAAAGGAAAAGTCGTTGACCGACTCACCGAAACTGCCAAGGCGGTCGTGCGCTTTCAAGGCGGTCATAACGCAGGTCATACCCTGATCATCAATGGTAAAAAGCAGGTCCTACGGCTGATTCCGTCGGGCATGATGCGCCCCGAGGTGACCTGTTTCATTGGAAACGGTGTGGTGCTGTCACCTGAGGCTTTGCTTAGCGAAATTGAGGAGTTGGAAGGTGTTGGTGTGTCGGTTCGCCCGCGCCTACGTATTTCAGAATCTTGCCCCTTGATTCTGCCGTATCACGTTGCGCTTGACCAAGCCCGTGAGGCCAAGCGGGGCGCCGCCAAAATCGGTACGACTGGACGGGGTATCGGCCCAGCCTACGAAGACAAAGTCGCACGTCGCGCGATTCGCTTAGGAGATCTATCCAATCCAGACGGGTTTCGCAGCAAGTTAGAAGAGGTGTTGGATCTGCACAATTTTGTGCTCACGCAATATTTGAAGGCGCCCGCGATTTCGGTGAACGAGGTGTACGAGGCGACCCTCTTACGCGGCGAAAAAATTAAACCGATGATGACGGATGTTTCGGCTGAGCTAGCCGCCTTCATTGCGCGCGGCGAGTCGATTCTTTTCGAAGGTGCGCAAGGCGCGCTGCTGGACGTAGATCACGGAACCTATCCCTTCGTCACCAGCTCTAACTGTGTTTCAGGTGCAGCCGCCGCAGGCAGCGGTGTCGCGCCTCAGCAATTGCATTATGTGCTGGGAATCGTTAAAGCCTATACCACTCGAGTCGGCTCCGGCCCCTTTCCAACCGAGCTCTTTGATAAGGTAGGTGCTCAAATTGCCAAGATCGGTAAGGAATTTGGCGCCGTCACGGGTCGCCCACGTAGAGTCGGGTGGTTCGACGCACCTGCCTTGCGACGCAGTATTCAAGTCAATGGGGTCAATGGTCTTGCGATGATGAAGTTGGACGTGCTTGATGGCCTATCCGCCGTGAAACTGTGTGTGGCTTATGAGTTAGATGGCAAGCGTATCGATATGCTTCCGACCGGGGCCGATGCTGCCGCTCGCTGTAAGCCAATCTTCGAAGAAATGCCTGGCTGGACTGAGACAACCTTTGGGGTCACTGATTTTGGGCGGCTTCCGCTCAACGCACGCAATTACTTGAGCCGTCTCGAGCAAGTGGCGGGTTGTGGAATCGATATTGTTTCCACAGGGCCAGATCGTTCAGAAACCATTGTTTTGCACGATCCACTTGCGGCCCAATGACGATAGTCTTACGTTCAACCGACCTATATTGCAAACCATCAGAGTTAGGAGTCTGACGTGAAAGATCTTTACGTATCTTGGGACGAGTACAACCGCTTGGTCGAAAAGCTCGCCCTCAAAGTGTATGAATCTGGTTGGCAGTTTGATGCGATCGTGTGCCTGGCACGAGGAGGCTTGCGGATAGGGGATGTTTTTTCAAGGCTATTTGACAAGCCCTTGGGCGTTTTATTCACGAGCTCCTATCGCGAAGAGGCCGGTACCAAGCAAAGTAAGCTGATCATCGGGGATGCGTTGGCCTCTGCCACTGCATTACCGGGCCCGAAGTGGCTGTTGGTCGATGATTTAGTAGATTCTGGCGCTACCCTGGTCGAGGTCTTGCCCGCCATGCAGGCTCGCTACAGCCAGTTGAAGCAAATGAAGTCAGCGGTGATTTGGCGCAAAGGCGCCTCAGTGGCCGAGCCGGATTTCTACTTGGAGCACTTGCCCACCAATCCCTGGATACATCAACCGTTTGAAGAGTATGACAATATGAGGGCCTCCGCATTGAGGGCTCGATATGGTCAACCCGGTTAAATGAAGCCTCGCGAGCTCCTTTCTGATGTAATGGTGCCCAGAAGAGGACTCGAACCTCCACAGTGTTGCCACCGCTAGGACCTGAACCTAGTGCGTCTACCAATTTCGCCATCTGGGCAGATGCGAACCATTCATCGAGGCGCGAAGTTTAATGAACCTGTCAAAAAAGTCAAATAACCCGGTACCATTTCTTTAATGAACCAAAAACGTTGGAATCCACCAGGCCGAGAGGAAATTCTCGAAGTGCTGCGTGCGGCCCCTCTACCACTGACGCCGCTTCAATTAGGCGAGCACTACGGCCTTAACAGCGAACAGTTCGAGGTCTTGAACCGGCGCGTCAATGCCATGGAGCGCGATGGGCAATTGCTGCCCAATCGCAAAGGTGTCCTGCTTTTGGCCAGTAAATTAGAGCTGGTGGCTGGCCGAGTGCAAGGTCACCGCGATGGTTTCGGTTTCCTGATCCCAGATCACGGCGGGCAAGACTTGTTCCTGTCCAACCGTGAGATGCAAAAAGTCATGCATGGGGATCGGGTACTGGTCAAACATGTCGGTGAAGACTCTCGAGGGCGACCCGAGGGCCGAATCATCGAGGTCACTGAAAGGATCAACCGCAAAATTGTGGGGCGTTTCCTCAATGAACGAGGCATCACCATCGTCGCGCCTGAAGACCAGCGTATTAAACACGACATTTTGATTGCGCCAGGCGATAGCGGCGGGGCGGAGCATGGGCAAGTCGTGTCTTGCGAGATTACCGATCCTCCCTCAGGCCACAACCAGCCGCTAGGTCGTGTCGTTGAGGTACTTGGTGGCATTGACGATCCCGGCATGGAAATTGAGATTGCGGTTCGCAAGTTCAACGTACCTCATGAGTTTTCGGAGCCAGCTAAAGTCGAGGCGGAGAAGTTCACCACCGTGCTCAAGCCCAGTGATCTCAAGCATCGCGTCGATTTGCGCGATGTGTCCTTCGTGACCATTGACGGTGAAGACGCAAGGGACTTTGATGACGCCGTGTATTGCGAGCCCGTGCCTGCCAAAAAAGGTCGCGGCGAAGGCTACCGGCTTCTTGTGGCAATCGCCGATGTGGCTCACTATGTTCAGCCAGGTTGCGCGATTGACGATGACGCCGGCGCCCGATCCACTTCGGTGTACTTTCCGCGTCGCGTCATTCCGATGTTGCCTGAGGTGTTATCCAATGGCCTCTGTTCACTCAATCCCCAGGTCGATCGTCTGGTCCTGGTGTGCGACATGGTCATCGATTCAGACGGTCATACAGCGGCCTATCAATTTTTTGAAGCGGTGATTCATTCTGCCGCACGCTTGACGTACAACCAAGTGTGGGCCGTGTTGTCGAACGATCCTGCCGCGCCTAAGTTACCGGACATTAAGCCTCACCTGCTTCATCTGCATGACTTGTTCAGCGTGCTGAGTAAGGCACGCGATCGTCGCGGTGCACTCGATTTCGACACGATTGAAACGAAGATTGTGTGTGATCAAGCCGGAAGGATTGAGAAGATCATTCCCTCGAAGCGCAATGACGCACACAAGCTCATCGAAGAAGCGATGTTGGCCGCTAACGTCTGTGCGGCCGACTATCTGCATCGTAACGAGCATCCCGGCCTGTACCGAGTCCATGAGGGCCCGACGCCCGAGAAGCTCGTGAAGCTCCGGACTTTTTTAAAGTCACTGGGACTCGGCCTCGGGGGTGGGGACGATCCGACCCCG
>JAYVKZ010000029.1:0-2356 GCA_043767985.1 Betaproteobacteria bacterium | reverse complement strand
TCTCTAATCGCGCTTCGAGTTTACACCCAGCCCGCGACCATAGGCGATGAGGCATCTTCATTTGAAACAAGCCTTTTCGCGAGAAAGCTCAAAGATTGCCTCTTCAGAATAAGTCCTACGTAAGCCCGTCACTGAATCCGCAGTTAGCGTTTAGCACCGTCGTAGCCTCAAAACACACTTGATGCCGTATTCTTGCTTAGCCTAAACTGCACTTTTTGTGCTCAATCCCTGATGAGGGCGCAACGGCGCCCCCGGCCCGCACTTTTGGGAAGCGCACCTTGAAATGGGATTTGCTCTAAACCCGCTTACTTAGAAAGCCATCTGACCCCATACTGATGATCGCGGCGGCGCTCGCACCACTACCCCCAGTTCCGTCAGAATCTTCTCGATTTTTGGGTGCTCAAGTAAGGCGGTGATGATCGGTAGGGAACACCGGTTCACCAAGATTGAGCATCAAGCGATTCGCCCACGCAAAGATGGCGACCGAATGAATCAAATCGAGGATCTCATCATCTTTTAAGCCGACCGCTGCGAGCCTCTCAATACTCTCGGCGGATACATTCTCAGGGGCCGAGGTAAGCTCCGCTGAGAATGCGGCTATCGCGCTCTCGCGTTGGTTCGTGCCAGCCGTCAAAGGGTTCTCAAACACCTGAGCAATCACGTCTTGACGCTTGGCCATTTGCTCAAAGCGTTGAGCATGCACGGAGGCGCAATACACACAACCATTAATGCGCGAAACGACAGTCGCCCCCAACTCACGCTCAGCCCGCGACATGCCACCGGGCGCGTACATGATGGCATTAAACGCAATCGAGCGCTGCCGCAAAATCTCGGGCTGATGCACTAAGAAAAGATAGTAGTCGGAGACTTTGGCCTTGGGATGGCTTTCCTCGAGCACCGCAAGTTGCGCGGGGGTTGCCTTGTTAATCTCCACCGTATCGAGCCAAGCGCTCCACTCGAGCGTTTCATTGGTGAAGCCATGCGATTTCAAAAGTGTCATGATAGTTTCACCCCGCGACGCGTTTTTGCTGTGCCGCTTGCATTGCGGCAAGGCCCGCCACTAAGCGAATTTGATAGGACAAAAAGGCAATAAGCTGCGCCAAGGTGACCACCGCAGGCGTGCTGATGCCCGCAGCGGGGAGGCTTTGCAAGGCCGCCTTGTCGCCAGCAACCGGATTTAGGACTAAAGTGCGGGTGAATTTCAGCATGGCCCTTAGGCGCAGGTTAGGCACCTTCGATAATTCGGCGGCTTTGCCTTGCTCGACGAGCGACTGAGCAGTCTCTTGCTCGGCACCCTCTAGGCCAGAGAGTCTCGGCAACGCCTTGAGGCAAGATTGATAATGAATCGCCAAACCCTCCGCACTGGATAATCGACAAGCATATAAAGCGACCATTACGCGCTCGTTGAGACTAAGGCCTTCCAAGTCCGGATCAAACAACCCCTCGTAGCTACCCTGCGTGGCAAGTGCAACCTTGTCACGACGATGGCGCAATAGGTGGGTCGCACCTCTTTCCTCAAGCACTGCCAATTGGTCAATCAAATCCAAGGTAGGCATCACCTGAGCCGAAGGTTGGGCACCAGGTGGGTTGGATGAGGAAATCGTCATGTCAAGTGTCGTCCTGAGTGATGCCCTGCGACCAACCAGGCCCTTCGGCCTCGCGCCACTCATTGCCCAGTAGTTCGGGATCCGCATAGTCTTTGATTTTTTCAAAATGAACCGGAACATCTTCTTTATAGAATGACGCCGCGAGGCCATCCGCCAAACGGCGAGCACCGTCACTAATGGCGGGAATATCGCCAGAGAGAGGGCCATGAGTCATCACGGCTGGATAGGCAAAGCAATGAATGCGTGAGAGGCCAGGGCAAGCACCTTCGGTTCTCGGTAAAAACTCAAAGGCTGGGCCAAGATCGGGAGACTCTGCCAACTCTTCGTCGTCGCTTCCCGGCGCGGGCTGATAGCGATCCCTCCAGAAACGAATATGAGAGGCGAAACTCGCAAATTCAGGACGGGCCACAAGATTCACGCGAAAGCCGGTGGCAAACACCAGGAAATCGAGTTGGAAAAGTCCCTTGGGTGTGAGGAGTTGAATCGTCTCGCCAACCATCTTCGCTTCCAACACCGAGCAGCCCATGTTAAAGCGTGCTTGAGTGTGACGCGAAACCCTTAATGTGCTGCCACGAGGCGGCGGGGTTTGCTCCGCGTTCATGTAGTGACGAATACGCCAGCGCCAGTCGTCAGGTAATTGATGAAAACCGTTTGAGAGGCCAGGACTACCTGCGCCCTTACTCTTGTTCACGAGAGGCATGACCCGGCGACGGATGAGCAGGTCCACGCTGGCGGCACCGGCCTCCAAG
>JAYVKZ010000028.1:0-22913 GCA_043767985.1 Betaproteobacteria bacterium | reverse complement strand
TGGCGGCACAAGAGCTACAAGCTCTTGATGACGCCAATGCGGCGGAGGCTGCGGAAGCGGCTACTGCTGGTGAGGGTGGCGAGGCTACGGCTAGTTGATGTTGGATTGATGGGAGGGGCTTTGCGGCTCCTTATCAAGCAAGACGAAAGCCCTGCAGGTGACTGTCGGGCTTTTTTCATTGCTATGAGCGACTGGGTAAATATTTGCCGATTACTATCAAATCAACTAGCGAATGATGACATTCTGGCCGCACTTCAATACGCCGCCGCACAATCGGATCACGCGCTACTCTTTGCCGCATGACCTTTTTGGTCGACAATCGATTGCCATCGGCGCTTGCCCGATTCCTCACCAAGCAAGATACAAAACGTTTGCATCCATTAAGCGGTTTAACGACCACCAAGCGATCCCGTAAAAGCCGCCTGGCAAACTGTTCCTCAACATTGCTGGCATTCGGATCTGGCTTCAGTGAGCGCTTGCTTATCCCCTTATGTCATCGAAGGTCGGTGGTTGAGATGTTGATGGCCTTGCGAGGCATGAACCTACTCGCCGCCGGTACCGGTGTGACTGCAACAGTCATTGGACTTTACTTACCGGAGCCTGCAAATTTGACATTTTTGCGTATCAACCATAACATTCACATATAGCACATACATAGGAGATCTTGTGTCTCAACTCCATTTTTACGTCCCTGATTTCATCGAAGCTCAGATTCGAAAAAAAGCTAAATTGGCTAACGTTCCTCTCTCTAGGTTTTTGGCTGAATTGGTCAAAAGAGAAACGCAGGCAAATGATCAGTGGCCCGAGGGATACTTTGAACTCTTTGATTCTTGGCAAGGCCCCCCTCAGATTCGGCCTAAAGAACTAGCGTTGGAATCTCGTGTGAGCTTTGATTGATTCGCTTGCTTGATACCAATGCCTGCATTCAGTTATGGCAACGAAAGAACCAAAAAGTTCGAGAGCGTTTCAAGCGTTTTTCGCCCGGTGAAATCGCGCTATGCAGCGTCGTAAAGGCAGAACTCTTGTTCGGTGCACGGAAAAGCAGTTACGTCGAAGCCAACCTTGAATTGCTTGAGAAGCTTTTCGCTCCATTGGGTAGCTATGATTTTGATGACAAGGCTGCGATTCAATACGGAAAGGTCCGAGCTGAGCTTTCGGTTGCCGGAATGCTGATCGGGGCAAACGATCTGCTCATTGCGTCAATCGCACTAGCCAACGGCCTAACGTTAGTTACCAATAATATCGATGAATTCTCTCGGGTAGACGGTTTAGCCCTTGAGGATTGGGAAGCGTGAGGGCATAGATTTTTTGGAGAGCTTTTTTCAAGCGCGGAAGGTCTCGTGCTTTTGAAATTTCAAGACGGTGCATCCGCTGCGTCGGCCTCCGCCTCAGGCCAAAGCCGAGGAAAAAGAAATCGCAAGGCGTGCTGAGGAAGACCAAAGCGAACTTTACCTTGCGGCGAATCCGATTTAAGCAGCCCACGCCTAACCAACGCACCAAGAGCATCAGTCGCGCTTCGCTCACCCATACTCAGCATGGATTTGAATTCGCCTCGAGCCATTTCCTCACCACTCAAAAAGAGGTAGTGCAAGGCGCGCAAGGACTCTTGTCGAACGCCGAGCTTGACCACAGAAGCTTCGAAACTTAGGCAGGCTTCGAGTCGCCCCTTCATGGATTCGAGATCAAGTAAGTCGGCCATAAAGCTCACCTGATCGATACAAATATTCAGTACATAGTCGATCCAGGCCACCAGTGCAGCCTCACTTAAATTGCCGCGCCCGTCTAGATCCCCTTGACGGGCTTGGTCGGCATTGGACAGGAGTTGGTAGTACTTTTCGGTGTTGCGGGCAAAACCACGAAGCGGTGACCATAGCCCCCCGGTATAACCCAAAGCACCGAGCATTAAATGCGTATGCAAACGCATCACTCGCCCATTACCATCCACGAAGGGATGAATCCAGCCCAAACGTTGATGCGCCGCCGCCATGCCAACCAGCGCTGCTTCGCCGCGCCGCACGCCACCGTAGAAACCAGCCCAGCGCTCAACAAAGCCTGGTACGGTTGTGAAGCTGGGCGCCACATGCCGACCCACTTCGACCCCGCGTTGGCGCCACTGGCCGGGCAAAACGGATTCGCCCTCTGGCGTGCGCCGATCTGCCTCTGGAAGGCGCCCGAAAAGCTGTTGGTGGATATCTTCTATTGCACTGGCAAAATACAACGTCGCCGGCTGCCCTAGGTATCGCTGCTCCAGTTCTACCTCAGCGTCGATATGAGCAACGGCCAACCTTTGCTTGGCGGCGAGCGCGGCATTCCGAGAAAAATCCTTCCGCAACGCCTGATCAATTTCCATTGGGCGGGTATGCTGCCCCTCTATCCGGTTGGTGTAGTAAGAATTCATGCTGCGCAAAAGTGTGCGTAGCTCGGGCGGCACCCGGGTAGCCGCTAGCGGCGAGGCAAGTCGCGAAAGGTCATGCGCTTTAGCTAATAGTGGGGCCAAGCGCGCCTCAGAAGGCAATAAGGGCTCAAATAGATGCGGAGCGTTGTACATGCGCCTATTTTGCCAAGTTTCTAGCGTTTGTAAGCCCTTGATTTAGTTATTATTTAGAGGATTTTTACTGAGAACTTTGCGCACCCTTGTGCCAACCTGCGAAATGGATACCTGCGGCTGCGCAAGATGAATTCGTTAATCCGCTGAAACCTGGAGTCATTTCATTGGTGAGTAATTTTACTCACTAGGGCTCCCCGGAGTCGCATGAACTCGCCACCACGGTTAAGGCGAACTCGCAGTAGGAGCCAGGTGCCGATCCACCCCAAAGTGAAGCATCATGCGTGTTTGCTGCAAACCTGTCTCATTCAAGGAGGCGAGACTTGAGGCTCCTTGCGCGGCCAGTGGCCCTGCAGGCAAGAGCGCCAGAAAGATGAGCGGAAGGAGCAGTAGGTGGCCCACAAAAGCAGGGCGCTTGATCAATCGGGCAAGAAACAATTTCAAAGAACTCCTCGACCCTGGGAAAAAAATGAGCGCATTCGAGCAAGAATACTGTATGCCGGGGGAGGGTAAGAAATTCAATCTCACAGGCGAGTTCTGAAGTGCCGAAATGCTACGCTCAGCTTTTGCTCCATTCCACCCTCACGGATTTTTTACATGGTCCAACACCGACTCGACCCTACCACCGACAACGTCCATTGGGGCTACTTCGACGCGGCGCTGCCGCCGCAATTGATCATCGACTCGGGCGACACCGTCGTCGTTGACACCGTCTCTGGCACGCTCGATGTCGCAACCGACAAGTCGCTCTACAGCGCTGCTCACTATGACATCGTCACCAAGCTCAAGCCCACGCTCGGTCCTCACATTCTGACCGGCCCGATCGCCATTCGCGGCGCTGAGCCCGGCCACACGCTCGAGGTGCGCATCAAAGCTATCGAGCTCACAGCCGACTGGGGCTGGAATGTTATTCGCCCACTGCGCGGCACCTTGCCCGAGGATTTCCCTGAGCTACAGACTCGTGTGATTCCAATGGATCGCCAAAAAATGACCGCCAAACTCGCCTGGGGTCCGACCATTCCCTTGCAACCGTTCTTCGGTATTCTCGCCACGGCACCGCGCCCGGAATACGGCCGGATCTCCAGCATCGAGCCGCGCGAATTTGGCGGCAATGTGGATTGCAAAGAGTATGTCGCGGGCACCTCGCTCTTCTTGCCGGTGTTTGTGCCGGGCGCCAATTTCTCAGCGGGTGACGGCCACGCTGTACAAGGCGACGGTGAAGTTTGCCTGACCGCGCTTGAAACTTGCCTGAAAGGCACCTTCGAGTTCGTGCTGCACAAGACCATGCATCTCACCATGCCCCGCGCCATCACGCCGACGCACTACATCACCATCGGTGTCGACCCCGACCTAGACGACGCCGCGAAACAAGCGCTACGCCACATGATCACCTGGTTGGTCGAGATGAAGGGCTGGAAACCTGCCGAGGCCTATGTGTTCTGTAGCTTGGCTTGCGATTTGCACGTCACGCAATTGGTCGATGGCAACAAGGGGATTCATGCGATGGTACGGCGCGAGCTATTGGTCTACTAAGATGGTTGGCAATGCTTTATCATCTGCAACGTTTTAGTGAGGATCGCCATGCCCGTCTCGCCGCAAGAAGTTGAAGCCTATGTATTTTCCGACGACAACGTCGATCGCGTGATTGCCATCATCGACCGGAATCTGTCGTCGTCAGAAGAAAAGAACTACCGCCATGAAGGTGGGCAACTTGGGGAAGATTACTACTATCAATTTGCGATAGCGGCTAAGCTCGATGAGACGGAACAGGCGCAGTTGCGCAAAGCCTATTTGGATGCGGGTTGGGCGGCGGTACAGGTCAGGCATAGTACGCCCAAGCCGGATACACCTGCCAAGCTAGAGGTACGCATCTTTCGCATTCACAATAGCCGATATCTCGACTGGGCTGCTGCATAACTTAGGGTTTGCGGGCAGCACTGCTAGGAGAATTATTGCGCCGCCGTCGGCATCACCATATTCATCCGTCTCTTGACACGCGCCGCCTCATTCAAGTCGCCCGCCAGCTCGGCACGCCTGAGTTGCACCGACAACCAGGCCAGCAAGGGGCGACTCCACCCTTGGGCTGAAGCGGTTTCCGTAGCTAGCGCAATCACGGCGGGGTCAGCCAAACTCATTCGGAACAAAACACCGCAAGCCACAAGTCTTGACAAGGGATTGGTCATGGCCTGAATGGCCCCTGCCCCACCCTTCACAACATCGCGATGGGCCGCAGGCAACTGCGACACATCCTCTGGTTTTAATTGGCCAGCGAGATAAGCGGCGTAACTTCGCTCGGCAGCACCCGCATCAGCGGCCAAGCGATCAAACCCTTCGCAGCCCTCCAACACGAGACTGGCCACGCGGGTTGCACAGCGCAGCAATTCAACCCGCCCAATCAAGTCGGCCTTGCCGGTACGTGCGATGTCAGTACGTGCCCTTGCAAATTCAACTTGCTCAATTCGGTTGCGTCCGGTCAAGTAAGCTTCGGTGGCACGTTCGGTGGCCCCCAGCACACTCCCCTGCCAGTCGGGCGGCGTCGGGCCACTGGCGCAGGCTGCCAGCAAGACCGAGACCACCAAGAGCTGAGCCGCAAGCGTTCTCATTAGGGCAACTTCAATTCGTTGTTTCTCGCGAACGGCCACTTGCGATTAATCTCTTGTACCAAATGATCGACCGTGCGCAGACTGCTCTCAACTTCAGCGCGCAACACGCCCAGATCCGTGCTGGCGTCCTTCACGTTGGCCCCGACCGCTTGTGCCTCCACCAACACCGCATCCACTTTCTTCAGGCTATTTCTGGCGTCGCCCAACAAACCGTTCAGTTGCACGACGGTGGCTTGGGTGTCTTTGACGACACCACTTGCACCAAAGACTTGCTTGTCCGCGTTCGTGATCAGCGTATCCGCATTGCCGATCAAGGAATTGGTTTTGCTGGCCACGCCGTCGGCTTTAAGCACCAGGCGATCCAGCCGGGTCAGTAAGGCATTGGTACGATCCAGTGTGGCAACGATTTTTTTCGAATCCGTCTCATTTCCAAACAGTAATCCTAGGCCACCGCTTGCCCCGTTCAATTTATCGGTTGCTCTCTGCACATTGAGAAGACTTCCAGACAAAGCAGCATCCTTTGCAGTCAATGCAGTAATGTTGGCCACTAACTCGCGAACACTGGAGATCATGAGCGGAATCTCGGCTTTAGCATCGCCACGCAAGACCTTCCGCACTGAACCAGGCGGCAAGGGTGGGTCAGTCAAGATGCCACTAAACGCGCGGATTCGCGTGCCACCCACAAAGCCGCTCTCCATCGTAAACATACTACTGGTGCGTAACCAATGCGCGTCCTTGAGGGGTACGTCCACCAAGATACGAGCATTGCCTTCGCTGGACAACTCAATGCGACCGACTCGGCCGATGGGAAAGCCGGAGAAGGTCAAATCCATTCCAACCACGATGCCCTCGGAATCATCGGCGATCAGGACCAAACTTTGTGTTCGCTCAAAGACACCGCGCGCGACCATCACGTACGCCACTGCGCCCACCATCAACAAAAGCAGCAGCACAATGAGAAGGCGCGCTTTCAGTTCTAGATACGCGACTGGTTTTGGAGGAGGTGTTGTTGGGTCCATCCGGTCAACTAATTCTTGGACATCAATATCTTGCACATCAATAATAATTGCCAATGAGTGAAACCACCTCGATCAGCAAGATCACGGTAAACAAACGGGCCAGTACCTTGATCTCTACATTGGCCCCAGTCGGGTCACTGGGGTCGGGTCGCGGCTTGAATACGATGGGAATCACTGATACCGCCAGGCTAAGAAAGATCGTCTTCAGACTAAACACCAAGGTGACCACTGGATTAAAGACCTGCCCCACCGAGCGAGTGTACCCGGGAAAGCCCCAGGTGTGAAAGCCGTAGACACTCAGGTAAGCCAGTACCAAGGCAACAAAGCCGCTCAATGCGGCCAGTAGCAACACAGAGAAGACGCCCGCGATAACTCGGGGTAACATTTCGTCGCGGGTCGGATCGCCGCCCG
This sequence comes from Betaproteobacteria bacterium, assembly GCA_043767985.1. Taxonomy (GTDB): domain Bacteria; phylum Pseudomonadota; class Gammaproteobacteria; order Burkholderiales; family Burkholderiaceae_E; genus JAPOKJ01. The sequence goes on along the minus strand of JAYVKZ010000028.1, from coordinate 16,335 downwards.
AGCGCCATCGCGCTGAAAACTCTCCACGCGCTCTCATGTCGCGCACCAACTTGCCCTCGGGCATCGTGTAGCGAACCGCAACGACGAGTGCTACCGACAACGGCAGCAATTCCAAAACCAGCGTTCGGATCAATACCTCGAGTGCAAAATTTGATAGCCCGTAAGTGAGCGCGGTCGCCACAACGATACGGATCACGATCAAACTCACCAGCGCCGACATCAAGACATAGCTGGCGAGGATGGGCGCGCTTGACTCATACAGCTTGAGTACCATCACCTTGCGCTGCGAGGCGCGGTAACTTGAAGGCGACACTGCCAGCACCATGAGTTGGGCGCCGATGTAAATAATTTGCCACCAGCCGCGTAACCAGTCCCCCCAGAAACCCATCCAGCGATGCGCAATGTCAGTGAGGATAGCAAGTGGCGTCATGGGGACATCATATCGAAATTGGTAATGTCACATCAACCTGACTGCTTGAATCAAATAGGCGACGCCGATGGCGCTAACTAGTAAGCGAGTCCAACGCTTAAAATCTACATCGTTCATTCGATCCAGGATCTTCCCGCCCACCGCCGTGCCGGCCATGGAGAGCGGAATAGCTAAGGCAAACAACCACCAGGGGGGCAAGCTCTCCCCCGGAGCGGCCTTCAACATGGTCCCATATACCAAGATCTTGGCCAGATGGGCAAAGACCTGAGTTGCCGCCTTGGTGGCCACAATAGCGTGCCGACTCAATGCGGTACGCACAAAGAAAATATCCAACAAAGGCCCAGCGACCCCAGCCATCAGGGTCAAGGCCGTGACCAGAAAGCCAGACAGCAAGGCCTGAGGCGGCTTGGAAGCATCCAGTTGTACCCAGGATTTTGGTAGCCACAACAGCCCTGGTAAAAGACCCATGAACAAGAACAAGGCCGGCTTTGATGGGGCCAAAGCAATCAACGACATCCCCAAGCCCGCGACCAGCGAACCCACCGCATAAAGACCAACAATTTTCCAATCCACATGGGCGCGGTGTAGGAAGGCTCGCCAGCCATTGGCCACCAATTGCAACACGCCATGAGTCACGAAAGCGGCAGAGACCGGTAGCACCAAAGCCAAGCCGCCCATGAGAACCAAGCCGCCGGCCATACCGAAGATACCCGAAAGGGTGGCGGTAAAGAACGCCAGGATCGTGATGAACATCGCCGCAATGGATGTCATTGGGTCAGTTTTGGATGTTGAAGTGCGGCCCGTACAGCGGTCATTGCCGGGTAACTTTATTGCTCATTCGACAAACCCGACAAATTGAGCGACCTCACTCACCGAGCGACGACGAGAGACGACACTATTGGCCGGAAAGGAATAGTCGGGGTATCCAATGGCCACACAGGTTTGAATGATCTGTGTATCGGGAATCCCAGTGTGTTCGCGAACCACGGGCGATTGCATGATGCCTTGGCTATTGATCACGCAACCCAAACCTCTCGACCAGGCCGCCAACACTAGGCTGTTTACCACCGCACCGGTATCAAATTGCGCAATGTCGCCGTGTTGCAGCTCCTTATCGTAGGTCATCACGATGCATGCCGGGGCATCAAACTGACGGAAGCCGCGCAGCACCCAATCTTGGCGTTTCTCAGTGTCCTGGCGCGCAATGCCCATGGCCTCAAACAACTGCACGGCTACTTCAATTTGGCGTTGGCGGTGAACGCCTTCATAGCCGCCCTGCGAGCGGATCTCACGCGACGCCGGTACGCCCGCAATATTGCGCTCAGTATTACCTTGACGGATGCGATCCAGTGGCTCACCGGTCACCACCCAGAAATGCCAGGGTTGGGTGTTCATTGAGGACGGCGAGCGAATCGCAAGCGCGATGATCTCCTCTAACAGCTTGCGCGGGACTGGATCAGGTTTGTAGCCGCGGATGCTGCGGCGCTCTTTTAGAACGGTATCGAAATCCACGAGAGGACTTTCCTTTTTTGTTGGTTCAATCAGAGGAGTACGACGCGCTTGGATTCAGCGCGCAATGGGTTGCTTCGGCTTCACTATTCCCGAGCCGAGGGCGTGGCTCCCGCCCCTAAATCCCACCAAATCCCGGTCATCACCTGCAAGCCCTCGCGCAGCAAACTCACCGGCAGGTGCTCATTGGGTGCATGCTGCGAGCAACCTGGATAGGAGTGCGGCACCCACACCGTACATAGGCCCAAAACGTCGGTGAATATGTCGTTAGGCAATGAACCGCCGAGGTTAGGAAGAATCGCTGGCTTCTTGGACGTGGTGACCTGTAGTGAGGCTGCCGCCCAGCGCACCCAAGGGTCATCGGGGTTGATGCGAGTCGCATGAAACAACTCATCACGCACGCTTGAGATTTGTACCATCGGAAAGCCCTGGCGGTCTAAATGTCGCCGCAGCGCGGGCAAGAAGTCCTTGGGGTCAGGCCCCACGACAAAGCGCAATTGGCAACGCGCCCAGGCTTTTGGTGGAATGGCATTCACCGGTGTTTCAGGGTTACCCGTCTTGAACGCCAGGACTTCGAAGGAGCACCAACCAAACACTCGCTCCGCCGGTGACAAGCCAGGCTCGCCCCACCACGGCTCAATCTCGGGGCCATCGTCACCGCCGTCGACTTCACAGTCTGCTAAGGCGGTGCGAACGACGGCCGGAAGCTCTTTCGGCACCCATTCATGAATGCGAATCTGACCCGTCGGTGAAACAATACTGGCGATAGCATGGCTGAGCTGAATGCCAGGGTTGGAAATCAGGCCTCCCCAATTACCAGAGTGGTGTCCGCCCTTGCGCGCTTCGATGGTGAGGTCGAAACTTAAGGCACCGCGCGAGCCAAGAAAAATCGTAGGCCGGTCACTGCGTAGACGAGGGCCATCGGAGGCAATCATCACATCGGCCTTAAAACGAGCGGCATGCTGGCTGCACAATTCGCGCAAGCCTGGGGAGCCGGTTTCCTCGCCCATCTCGATTAAGAACTTCGCGTTAAAACCAAGCTTACCGCGTGCCTTAAGCACTAAGCCAAGGGCCTCCATATTGGTCGTGTGCTGGCCCTTGTTATCTGCGACACCGCGTCCGTACCAGCGCCCGTCATGATCACTCATCTGCCAAGGCGACAGCCCTGTTTGCCATTCGGGCTCAAGGCCACGAATCACGTCGCCATGACCATAACTAAAGACCGTCGGCAAGGCCGGGTCTTCAATACGCTCGGCAAACAAAAAAGGCGCCTTGGCCTTGGGGTGATGCAGGGTGTCACAAGTGAAGCCCATGGCCTCAAAAGCGGGGCGCATCTCTGCTTCCAGGTACTGGGCGAGCACCTCGCCTCGCAAAGGGTTTTGGCTTTCCGTCGGAATGGCAACACGTCGCGCCAGGATGGCTCGAAAAGCACCTGAGTCGAAATGCTCAGCGGCTGCTTGCAGGGTTTGTTGGCGGGTCATGGCGTCTCAATGATGCGGTCTAGTCGGTAGCAGAGCGCTCATGCAGAAAGCATGCGGCCCGGTTGTTAGCCTTCATTGGATCATAAGCGAACAACACAGGGGTCTCTTGCGCGCAATGAGCGAGACGCTGCGAGCATCTTGGATGAAAAGCGCAGCCTGAAGGCGGGTTGAGCGGATCGGGAAACTCCAGGCCGAGACCTGGATCAGGAATTCCCAGGCCAGGCTCAGGGGTGAGCACTGAGGCCAACAGAGCGCGGGTGTAGGGATGGGCTGGCTGAGCAAATAAGGTCTTGGTATCGGCCAATTCCACGACTTTCCCGAGATACATCACGGCCACGCGATTGGCCACATGCTCCACCACCGCCAGGTTGTGGCTGATGAAAACATAGGTCAGCTTAAATTCAAGGCGTAGCTCCGCAAGGAGGTTGAGGATCTGCGCTTGCACCGAGACATCCAGCGCCGAAGTCGGTTCGTCACACACCACAATCTCAGGCCGCATCACCAGCGCCCGCGCAATGGCCACACGCTGGCGCTGCCCTCCCGACAATTGCTTGGGCGTGCTGTTCGCAAAACGAGCCGGCAAACCCACGCGATCAAGCATATCGAGTGCACTCTTGCGACGCGTATCGGCGGTGCCCAGGCCCTGCACCTCCAGCGGAAGCGCGACGATGTTCGCAATCGTGCGGCGCGGATTGAGCGAGGAATACGGGTCTTGGAAGATCGGCTGAATACGTCTTGCCAAAGTCTTGCGATCCAACCTGCTCAGGTCCTGACCGTTCAACTGAATGCTGCCTTGGGTCGGCGCAAGCAATCCTAAAAGCATTCGCGCCAGCGTGGACTTGCCACAACCCGACTCACCCACGATGCCCAGAGTTTCGCCTTGTTGTATATCGAGATCAATGCCATTCACCGCATTCAGGGTGCGCGCAGGTCGCAAAAAGCCGCCACCTAAGGAGAAGCTACGGGTCAGGGCACGGGCTTGTAGAAGCGGCGTTGCAGAGCTCACCGATGCTCTCCACCGTCATTGATCACGCAGCGCCAACGATGCGCTGAGCCTACCGGCGCCAACGGCGAGTCAAGGGGGTCTAGCGGGTCAACGCCGACGATCTTCGCAGCCGCACTCTGAATCGGGATAGCCTCCTGGCACTCGTTTTGCGCCAAGGAACAGCGCTCCCGAAAAGCACAGCCGACCCGATCACCCACTAGGGAAGGTACTGTTCCGGGAATAGTTCCCAACACCGCCTTCCCAGGCACGGGAATGGCGCTCAAGAGGCCGCGTGTGTAGGGATGTTGGGGCGAGGCAAACAGTTCCTTGGCTGAGGCCTCTTCAACAATTTCCCCGGCATACATGACCGCCACTCGGTCGGCGATGCGTGCAACGACACCCAGATCATGGGTGATCAAAATCATGGCAATGCCCAACTCCTTTTGTAGACTTGCCAGTAAACGCAAAATTTGCGCCTGAATCGTCACATCCAAAGCAGTGCTGGGTTCGTCGGCGATTAGCAGTTCTGGCTCGCACATTAGCGCCATTGCAATCATCACTCGCTGGCGCAGGCCCCCCGAGAGTTGATGCGGGTATTGCTTGAGTCTTTCCTCGGCCGACGCAATCCCCACTTTACCCAGTAGCGTGATCGCTCGCTCACGAGCGCTACCGGCATCCGCCTTGGTGTGATGACGGTAAGCCTCGGTCATTTGACTGCCAATCGTATAGGCAGGATTGAGGGCAGTCATCGGCTCCTGGAAAATCATCGCCATCCGGTTCCCGCGCAAGTCGTTGATGCGCTTCGGGGAAGCTTGTTTGAGGTCCTCGCCAAGAAACTCCATGCGGCCGACTTGACGCTGGGCCACTTTAGGTAAAAGGCCCATCAGGGCTAGGGAGGTCATGGATTTGCCACAACCCGACTCACCCACAATGCATAAGGTTTCACCACGCCGCACTTCAAAGGACACATCACGCACGGCATGGAGTGGCCCACGCTCGGTCGCGATATCCACGCTCAAATGCTCGACACGAAGAACGACACCCTCCATCAACCCACCCGACCCTTCGTGCCGAACAGATCATGCAAGCCATCACCAGCAAGATTGATCGCAAAGATCAGGGTCGCCAGCGCCATCCCCGGCAAGGCAATGAGCCAGAAGGCGAAGAACATATCGGCCTTGGCCTCAGAAATCATTAAGCCCCAAGACGGCAACGGGGGCTGCACACCCAGGCCCAAGAACGAGAGGGCGGCTTCGAGCAGAATGGCACTTGCGGCCTCCAAGGTGGCGACGACAATGAGTTGCGGCATCACATTGGGTAAGACCTCACCCAGCAAAATGCGAGGCGTACTGGCCCCGACTGCTTGCGCGGCAGCAATGTAGTCCAAGGCTCGCACCTGTTGGGTGGCGCTTCGCATGACCACGGCAAAGCGATCCCATTTCAATAGCCCGAGGACCAGGATCACCACTGTGAGCGAGCCGCCGACCAAGGCGACGGTGGCGAGTGCGACAAGAATCACGGGCAAGGACAGGCGAGTGGTCACCAAGAAAGTCACCAGCATATCGATACGCCCACCAAAGTATCCTGCCAATAAACCCATGGTGGTACCGATGAGACCCGAAATCAGCGCGACACTGAAACCAATCAGCAGCGAAATGCGCGCGCCGTACATGAGGCGGGAGAGGTAATCCCGCCCGAGTTGATCGGTGCCTAGCGGATGAGCCCAAGTGCCAGCCTCAGTCCACACGGGCGTTTGGCTACGCAGCTCGAGGTTTTGTACATAGGGGTCGGCCGGTGCCAGCCAAGGCGCGAACAAGGCGCAGGCAAGAATGATGAGCAACAATCCTACGCCCACTACAAAAGCTTTATGACGCAGTAAGGTGCGAAGCCTAGCAGCCGAGAATGCCTTGACCACGCTTTGGCCCTGCCCGCTCATTGCCCTCCTCCGCTTACCCGTATCCTAGGATCGAGCCAGGCATTGGCCACGTCCGCAAGCAAGGTGAGAACCACATAAATGAGTGAAAGCAGCAAGACAATCAACTGCATCACCGGAAAGTCCTTATAGGTAATACTTTGATAGGCCAAATAGCCCAAACCATCGAGGGCGAAAATGCTTTCAATCACCACCGAGCCCCCGAGCAAAAAGCCAAGCTGCACCGCCGTCAACGCCACTACCGGCACCATGGCGTTGCGCAACGCATGGCGAAACACCACCCGCCAAGCCGGCAGGCCCAGCGCGCGCGCGGTGCGAATATAGTCGGCCTCCAGCACCTCGATCATGCCCGCGCGAATCAAGCGCATAAAGGCGGGGGCTGCGTAATAGCCCAGGGCAATGGTCGGCATCACGAAGTGTTGCCAAGTGTCGCTGCCCGATACCGGTAAGACTCCCAAGGTGATCGAAAACACCATGATCAACAAAAGTGCAAAAAAGAAATTGGGCAGCGCCTGGCCGACCACTGCCAGCGCAAGACAAAGACGATCGATCCAACTGTCCTTGTAAAGGGCTGCCAACACGCCCAGCGGCACCGAGATGGCGAGTGCAAAAAGAAGCGAGCTGAGGCCCAGCATCAAGGTCGTTTGCAATTTGCTGAGAATCAGCGGCCCGGCAGGTGTTTTAAAGTAGATCGACTCACCAAACTCGCCGCGTACGGTGCGCCACAACCAATCGAGGTATTGCACGGCGATGGGTCGATCAAAGCCATAGCTGCGGCGAATCAGGTCAAGATCGGCCTGCGACGCGCCCTCGCCTGCTATCGCCATGGCTGGGTCGCCCGAGACCCGCAACAGCAAAAAGGCAATCAGCGAGACCGCTAAGGCGACCAGACAGGCCAAACCCATGCGCTTGGCAGCAAACCCTAGCATGGGGCACCCTGCGCGACCGGCCTCACCCTACTTCCAGCTCATTTCCCAAAAGCGAACAATTTCATCGGGATAGGCCTTGAACTGCAGCTCCTTACTGCCCGCATAAAAAACCGGCAGTGACCATAGTGGCACAGTGTAAGCACGCTCCGCAATCATATTGAGCGCCACCTTGTAGGTGGCTTTTCTGAGGGTGGGTTCTACCGAGGTATTGCCGCGAACCAGTAAATCGCGGATCTCAGTATCGCGATTAATGTCATCCGCTTCGAAGGCGAAATACACCGGAGTCGAGGCCGAGACATCATTCACCGAGAAGGAACCCCAGGTTTGATGCGAGAGTTGGGATTTGTTGGCGCGGATCTGATCGCGCATGGCGGCATACTGCGAATAACCGATCTTGGCCTTGATGCCCACCGCCTGTAAGTTATTGATGATGGCTTCGGTTTGATGACGCTCACGGTAAGCGAAGATCTCCGTCTCGAAACCATTTGGGTACCCTGCCTCGGCCAGCAACTTCTTGGCGAGCGCAGGGTCGTACTTATAACGCACCGCCCCATCGTCGGTGCAGCCAAACTGGGTCGGGAAACACTGGGTATGAAGGACCCGTGCGCCTGCACCCACAATGTTCTTCACAATACCTTCTCGATCAATCGCATGCGCAATGGCCTTGCGCACTCGGGGGTCCTTGAAGGCCTTGTTGGGTGCACCGTCCAAAGTATTGAACTGCAAAAATACAATGCGCATGGTCTCGCCGCTGAGCACCTGAAGATGGGGCACTCGGCCCATTTGTTCGGCTTGATCTTTCGGCACATGCATAATCAGGTCGACGCCCTTGGCGAGCACCTCAGCGATACGAGTCTGTTGATCCGGCACGAAGCGGATTTCCATCTTACTGATCTTTGCGGCGCCCTTGGGCGACGCCGCAAAGTAAGTCGAATTTTTCTCCAGAGACAGTGACTTGCCGGGCACATAGGCCGACACTCGGTAAGGGCCTGTGCCGACCGGCTTCAGGTTCATGCCCTTCGGGCCGACCTCGGCGTAATACTTGGCAGGATGCATCACGATGGGGCCTGCCAGGTATTCAATGGCGGCGGGAAAGGTGCGCTTACTGATCAGGCGCACTTTGAACTTGCCCAATTTCTCGGCCCGATCAATCCAGTTGACATTGGCCTGGGTTGTCACCTTGTTCTCTGCCTTGGCAATGTAGTTAAAGGTATACACCACCGAATCCGCGTCGAATTCTTCGCCATTGTGAAACTTCACGCCTTCGCGCAAGTCAAAATCAATGGTTTTTTCATCGACCTGCTTCCAGCTTGTGGCGAGCAAGCCCTTGTACTCATTGGTCTTGGGGTCGCGATAGATCAAGGTATCCCAGACATTCGCGCCAATGATCACGCCCCCGCGCACGTTGTTGAAAAACGGATCGAGATTCTCGGGAGACTGGTCGATCGCGAAGCGCAGCGTATCGTCCTTTTTGGCCGCCTGGGCCGTGGGCGGCACGCCGAGGGTTAGCATGGCCGCCAAGAGTACGAAGAGCGCGCTTCTTGAACGGATCGACTGACAGGCTAAGGCAACGACAAAGGCAACAAAGAAACTCGCACTCATGATGATCTTTTCCGAAATATTGGCTGTTAGATCAATAGTAGCAAAGCCAAGTCCCCGGCCAGCCACCCCTAGTGGTTAAATAGATGTTTTGGAGCCCCTTATGACGACCGACACCCTGCATCCCGTCCTTGCACCCCTGGCAGACTTAAAGAGCGATCTGGTGGCTATTCGGCATCAATTGCATAGCCACCCCGAGCTGTCTTATCAGGAAGTAGCCACGGCCGAGCTGGTGGCGAAGAAACTTGAGGGCTGGGGCTATGCCGTCACCCGCAACATTGGCGGCGAGGGCTTGGTAGCATCAATGCGCTGCGGCATCAGCCAGCGAAGCATTGGATTGCGCGCCGATATGGATGCCCTGCCCATTCAGGAAGAGAATGATTTTTCGCACCGCAGTCAGCATCTTGGCGTGATGCATGCTTGCGGCCATGATGGGCACACTACGATGCTGCTCGGTGCGGCCGCCCATCTCGCACGTAGCAAACGCTTCAATGGCACGCTCAACCTGATTTTTCAGCCCGCGGAGGAATCGGGCTTTGATAGCGGGGCTCAGCGCATGATGAACGACGGTTTATTCGAGCGCTTCCCCTGTGATGCGGTTTTTGGTCTGCACAACACACCAGGCTTGGCGGTGGGACGATTCGGTTTTAGGAGCGGCCCCTTCATGGCGGCCTGCGATACGGTCATCATCACGATTCGAGGCAAAAGTGGTCATGCAGCGCGACCTCATCTGGCTGCCGACCCAGTCGTCATGGCAGGCAGCCTCATCATGGCTTTGCAAACCGTCGTGTCCCGCAATATTGACCCCACTCAAACGGCGGTGGTGACGATTGGCGTACTGCGCAGCGGCCATGTGGCCAATGTCATCCCTGACACAGCAAGGCTTGAACTCAGCGTGCGCTCCTTTAGTCCGCAAGTGCGTCGCCTCCTGCGCGAGCGCATTGAGAGCTTAGCGCAGCAACAATGTGGGAGTTACGGCGGCACCGTCGAGATCGAATACAAGGAAGGCTACCCTGTCTTGGTGAACTCAAACGCCGAGACACAATTTGCGGCCGACCTGGCACGCGAGCTATTTGGCGCTGAACAGGTCATTGAGCCCTATGAGCTGATCGCAGGCAGCGAGGACTTTGCGTACTTTCTTGAGAAACGGCCGGGTTGTTTCTTTAGGCTGGGCAACGGCTCAACTCCCTCCGTGCACAATTCGCGCTATGATTTTAATGACGACAGTCTTTTGATTGGCGCCGCCTACTGGAGCAAACTGGTTGAGAAATACTTGGCCCTTTAAGATCGATGATCACTCGCCACCATCCTCTCGTCGCCAGTGGCTTAAGGTCAGTACTGCGGGTCTATCAGGTCTCGCGCTTGGGCGTCCACTCATGAGCCAGGCAGTCGGAGGCATTTTTCGTAAAGTACCCAAGAGTGGAGAGGCTTTGCCGGTGATCGGCCTGGGTACCTACATTGTGTTTGATACGGCTCATAGGAGTGAACTAGAGTCTGCCCAGGACGTGCTCAAGCGCTTTGTAGAGCTGGGCGGCAGCATCGTTGATAGTTCACCTATGTATGGTCGCGCGGAAGCGGTGGTCGGTGAACTTGCGAATGAATTGCAAGTGAGTGAAAAACTTTGGCTGGCCACCAAGGTATGGACCACGGGACGCGAAGCGGGCATCGCGCAGATGAACGAGTCACTCCTCAAACTACAGCGCAAGAAAATCGAGCTGATGCAAGTCCACAACTTGCAGGATGCCAAAACTCACTTGGCCACCTTAAGTGACTGGAAGAAAGCCGGCAAGATCAAGTATCTCGGTGTCACCCACTACCACTCGGGGGCTTACGACGCACTGGAACAGGCACTCAGACCCGGTGCAATCGACTTTGTTCAACTGAATTATTCGCTCGCGGAGCGTGAGGCGGAGCAACGCATTTTGAATGTGGCCGCCGATACCGGTACGGCGGTGATGGTCAATCGCCCCTATGCCACCGGCAGCTTGTTTCGCCAGGTCAAAGACAGGCCCCTACCTGCCTGGGCGGGCGAGATCGATTGCGCGAGTTGGGGTCAGTTTTTTCTGAAATTTATCCTCGGTCACCCGGCGGTCACCTGTGTGATCCCGGCGACGCGCAACCCGAAACACCTCGTCGACAATATGGCTGCAGGTCAAGGGCGCCTGCCCGATGCCGCGATGCGCAAAAAGATGCTGGACTATTTCTCAGCGCTTTAACCCGCCAAGAATCGCCGTTACTGATAATCTTGGCGCTCAATATTATTCGCCCGGACTTCATGAACCATCCTCCCGACCTGCTTCCCGAATTGTTTCGCCCCGTCACCATTGGCGCGATCGAGTGTAAAAACCGCGTCTTCATGGCCCCGCTCACGCGCTGTCGCGCCCTGCCTGAAAATGATGCGCCCCACGAATTGAATGTCGAATACTATCGCCAGCGCGCCAGCGCCGGGCTCATTATTAGCGAGGCCACACAAGTACTGCCGCAAGGTAAGGGCTACGTCCGAACACCTGGGGTTTACAGCGCAGAACAAGAGCACGGCTGGCGTGCAATTACCGACGCCGTGCATGCAGAAGGCGGCAAGATCCTGGCGCAACTTTGGCATGTGGGTGCGATCTCTCACCCTGACTTCCAACCCGATGGCGCATTGCCCGTGGCTGCGTCGGCTCAAAACCCGGGCGGCACCACCCATACCCATCTCGGCAAGCGCGAAAGAGTCACACCGCGCGCCTTGCGCACGGATGAAATCCCCGGCATCGTTGCCGCCTTCCGGCACTCGGCCGAGCTATGCAAGAGAGCGGGCTTTGATGGCGTGGAAATTCATGGTGCCAACGGCTACCTGCTCGAAAACTTCACACGCGACTCCACCAACCATCGCACCGATGCCTATGGCGGCTCAGTAGAAAACCGCATCAGGTTGACGCTTGAAGTGGTCGATGCTGCTGTGGCAGTGTGGGGGAAAGGCCGGGTCGGTATCCGGTTATCGCCAGTGAGTAACTCCAACAACTGCCCGAGCGACTCTAATCCACAAGCCACCTACGGCGCTCTGGTGAAAGCCTTGAACGAACGCCAAATTGCCTTCATCCATTTCATTGAAGGCAAGACCGGCGGTGAGCGTCTTTTGGACGGCTTTGACTTCCAGGCCGCTCGCCGCAGCTTTAGCGGCAGCTATATTGGCAACAATCGCTACACCGGTGCCATGGCCGCAGAAGCTGTGCGGGCTGGAACCGTTGATGCCGTAGCCTTTGGCGTTCCCTTCATCAGCAACCCTGACCTTCCCGCACGCTTAAAGCGCGGCGCGCCTCTCGCTGACACCAATACCAAGACCTACTATGGGCCTGGTCCGATAGGCTATACCGATTACCCGACGCTTGCCCTCGAGCACGACAGCATCAGTATCGAACCTAGTGTCTAGCGCCTTGCTACTGAAGCCCAATCCCCAGCAATACCCTTTTCCTTTCTTTTCGGTTGATGGCGCATTTTCAGAGGAGCGCTGCGCTGAGTTAGAGAAACTATTTACGCTTGATGGTGCTTGGGAGCATCAGGAGGGTGTGTTTTACCGCTGTTCTTTACTTGATGTGACCGAGTTTGTCGATGAAGTGTTTCAGGCAGAAGTTCTGGCAAGAATGCGAGTCATCACCGGCTTGCCTCTTGTCAATCGCATGCTGGTCACAGCTCAACGCATGCTGCCTGGTCACCTCATTGGCGTCCATAGTGATCGGCCCCTACTCGGATACGAAACCGCACGATTGATCGTGCAACTCAATAAGCATTGGCAAACCAAACACGGTGGTGTATTGGAATTATTTCTCGTGCCCGATGGTCAGTCCGTTTTGAGCGTCAATCCAGACTACAACTCAGCCATAGGTTTCGTGTTGCATCCGGACTCCTATCATGCTGTGACGGAGGTGACCGAGCCGCGACACACTATCGTTTTCAATTTCTGGCATGCGGCGAACACACCCGAGTTGGCAGCCCATGTAAAGGCTTTGTTTACTGATTTGGACTTTTCAGAGTTTCCGTCGGCACTCAATTCAATTGCCTCAGCAGCGGAAGCTAGCCTCCCGGAGGATGTGACATTCCGAGCCGGCACTGCGGCCATTGCACTGCATCGCTGGGGCTATGACCCGCAGACGGTTGTGTCCGGGTATCAGTATTGCGCCGGCCTTTCTACTAAGAATGCCTTCGACCCAGAGACCCTTGCGGCCGTGCTCCTCGCGGACTGGGTTGCCTACCTCTATCGGGAATGCTTTGATCTAAGACGCTGGGAATTCTTGCGAAGGGAACTTGAGGGTTCAGAGATTTTTTTGCGTCTCAGGCCGACTTGGCAGCTGTGTCTACCGACATTAGCAGTTCAGCTAGTTTAAAGATAGTCATTGGAATTTGGATGAATGGGGATGGGGATGGGGATGGGCAATATAAAGGCCCACTTTTGTGTCTCATCACCCATCGTGGCCTTCAAAGTACGCTTTTCGGGGAGCATAAACCCGTGGTTTTACCCTCACCATCCCTACAAATGATTGCCTTTCCCGCCTGAGCTGCGCACTCTACTCGTTACTTTTAGTCCGCATAACTCCTACCCGAATAGGTAGGACGTAAACGCCCAATCTTCGCCTACAGTTCGTCCTCATGACGCAGCCAAATTTTGTGCACTGGCGTCGCTCCTAAATTGCGGAAGAACGCAGGAGAACGAAATGGCAGTTCAGGTCTTTCCCCCCGACAGCACCGATCCGTTCGCCTCGATTCTCGCGATTGGCGACTCGTGGTTCTGGTATCCAAAGAACAATCTGCTCGCCTCCATTCTCTCCCTGAAGCAGCTACACCCCGACTTCAAGACCGCGCACATTCTGGGCAAGAACGGCGCGCTGTTGTCCGAGTATCGCACCGGCAAATTCGCCGCGATGTGGAGCAACGAACTCACCGCGCAAAACTTCCGTTTCAGCCTGGTGCTCATCAGCGGCGGCGGCAACGATTCGGTGGACTATGCGTTCGCGCTGAGAGCGGACTGCGCAGGCATCAACAGGCCCGAAGACTGCTTCGACATCGACAAGTTAAATCACCGCGTCGACACCCTGATCGGCATCATGGCCGCGCTGGTCAGCGACGTGCAGATCGCAGCGCAGCGCGCCAACCTTCACACGCCACCGGTATTGCTCAATGGCTACGATCATCCGGTTCCGGACGGCAGGGGTTTCTCGCCCATCGGTGGCAAAAAATTCAAGTTCGGGGGCCATCGGTTGCCCCCGCCATGGATTGCGCCAAAGTTGATCCAGCACTGGCGTTTCGAATGGCCGTGATCGGCATCTACATCGACGCGCTCAGCAACGCGATGCAGCAGCTGGCCAGTCGCACCACTGGTGTTTTTTGCCCGTACGCCCTCGGCACCCTTCGCACCGGGCTAGCGACCTACAAGCAGGAATGGGACAACGAACTGCACCCCACGAAATCGGGCTTTACCAAGCTTGCGAAGGGGGCATGGTTGACGCAATTAGACGCGCTTGGTTTTACGCGTGCTTGAGTTGTTCTGAGCCGCGAAAGGATTGTGTGATTAATGTTGTTGTGCTATTTTGAGGTACTTGGTTGGTAGTCTGGAATCAACGATTAAGAAACGAAGGAAAATCGTGTTGGACCCCATTATTTAATATTTACCATTATTTGCACAGGCTGACGGGAGAGTGACGATGAAGAGTAAAGAAACAAACCGTCGAAAATTTCTGCAGGTTCTTGCTGGAAGCCCGTCATTGCAGTACATGGCGGTTCCGGGCCTGTTGCTCGGTAAGGTGCCGGTCGCGTCCGCCGCAGAGAGTCCGACCCCATCGTTCGAGATCACGACGCCTGCACAGGCGCTCAACGTCTTTGATCTGGAGAACGTCGCCCGCAAGAATCTGCCTCCAGCGCACTTCGCCTACCTCGCAACCGGGGTCGAGGCCGACGGTACGGTGCGTGCGAATCGCGAAGGATTCGCGAAGTTCCAGATTCGTGCGCGGCGACTGGTAGATACATCACAAATCGACTCCTCGGTGACACTGTTCGGCACCACTTGGCCCACGCCCATAGTGTTATCTCCAGTGAGCAGCTTACGCGCGTTCCACGTGGATGGCGATATCGCAGTCGCGCGAGCGGCGCGAACGCGTAATCACCTACAGGTTCTGTCGACGTTGTCTACTGCGTCCGTGGAGGATGTGATTGTCGCGCGGGGAGCGCCTGTCTGGTTTCAGCTCTACCCCACGGTTGACTGGAATATCACCCAAGCGTTGGTCAAGCGCGCGCAGGCTGCGGGATGCCCTGCCATCGTCATTACAGTCGATAATCAGACGGCAGTGGGTCGCGAAACGCTCGCACGTGGTCGTCGGCTCGATTCTCGCGACTGCACCGCCTGCCATTCAACCGATCCCGGGGCCAGGTTTCGACGCAAGCCAAATTTCGACGGCATCGATGCATCTAAGCTTCGAAGCTCCCTTACGGCCCATTTGACCTGGGACTTCGTGGCCCGCTTGCGTGAACTAACCTCGATGAAGATCATACTGAAGGGTATCGTGACACGAGAGGATGCCGTTCTCGCCGTTAAGTATGGGGTCGACGGCCTTATCGTATCGAACCATGGTGGCCGCGGCGAGGAGAGCTTCCGGTCGACGATCGAAGCCCTCCCCGAGGTAGTCGACGCGATTGACGGGAAGATGCCAGTTCTGGTGGACAGCGGTTTCCGCCGCGGCACTGACATTTTCAAGGCTTTAGCTATGGGGGCAAACGCCGTTTGCGTCGGTCGACCTTACGCTTGGGGACTCGCGGCATTTGGACAGGCGGGTGTCGAGCGCAGCCTCGAGATCTTGAAGAGTGAACTCGATACCACGATGCGAACCATGGGCACACCGAACATTAGGAGCATCACCGCCGCGTTCGTGCAGCGCGCATAAAACTGTAACGAGAAACGGGGGTACTCGTTCATTGAGTTTAAGCGGCTCCTTGAACAAAGTAAAGCGTGTCTGACCCCATTATGTACTTACAGACTCGTTGGCCGTCATGAACGAGCCGAGCACCGCCTTCGCCACACAGGTATGTGCCCACCGTGTTCCTCTAGTGTGGCGTATGCAAAGGAGATAGTGTCATGAGTGAAACCGCCAGCAAGACTAATTTGCCCCGCCGCGTCGCGACGACCACACTCGCCGGGCTACTTTTGTGTCCCGTCATCGTGGGAGCGCAGTCGCTTAAGGAAGAGATCGTCGGAACGTGGCGAACAGTCGCGATTTACAACGAAATTGATGGAACCAAGGTGCATCTTTATGGTGAGAAGCCCATGGGGTTGACAGTGTTCGACCGTTCGGGGAACCACATGAGCTTTCTCTCAAAGCCGGATTTGCCAAAATTCGCGGCCAGCAATCGCCTGAAAGGGACTGATGCGGAGAATCGCGCCGTAGTCCATGGCATGATTTCGGGTTATGGAACGTACACGGTTGATGGCGATACAGTTGCAA
>JAYVKZ010000027.1:0-2923 GCA_043767985.1 Betaproteobacteria bacterium | reverse complement strand
GAAGGCCGCTGCGTATTTGGCGAAGGCGACTTTTCGGGGGAAGAAATGACGAAAGGTCAGGGATATATCTTGATAAGGGTTGCCGCTCTGTTCATGGGGCAGTTGAATATTCAGGCCTACCGAGGGTGATTTCCCGGCCTGCGCACCCTTGTTAGCGGCTTCCATGATGCCTGGGCCGCCACCAGAAATGACCGAAAAGCCGCAATCGGACAGTTTTCGGGAGAGATCGACGGTAAATTCGTACCAATGCGAGCCAGGTTTTAGGCGTGCGCTTCCGAAGATCGACACGGCCGGGCGGATCGAGGCAAGCTTCTCCGTGGACTCCACGAACTCTGAGATAATCCCCAAGATATGCCAAGACTCCCGCGCCTTCATGGGCGCGGATCGCTCGCCACTGATCGAGCGCAATTGCGGCACTCTTTTTTTACTGGTCTTGTCCATGACGGTTAAAACGCTCCTGTTGGTTGACGGGTCAAGCTATCTGTTCCGCGCTTTTCATGCTCTGCCGGATCTTCGCAACAAGGCGGGCGATCCTACAGGTGCGATCTACGGCATGGTGGGCATGTTACGGCGCTTGCGGCAAGACGCGAAGTTGCATGATCATGCCACGTTAGGCGCGGTCGTGTTTGATGCCCCTGGGAAAACCTTCCGAGACGACATTTTTCCAGAGTACAAATCGAACCGTTCGGAGACCCCCTCGGACTTGGTGAAGCAGATTCCGGCGATCCATGAAATTACCCGTGCGCTAGGCTGGCCTCTGATTATGATCTCTGGCATTGAGGCGGACGACGTGATTGGCACACTCGCCGTTGAAGCCAGCAAGCGTGGTATCAAAACCCGTGTATCCACGGGCGATAAGGATATGGCGCAGTTGGTGAATAATGATGTGATGTTGTTTAACACCATGACTCGTGACAATTCACCCATTGAAATGATGGACCGAGACGGGGTGATCAAGAAGTTTAGCGTGCCTCCTGAGCGCATCATCGATTATTTGAGCTTGATGGGCGATGCTGTTGACGGGGTGCCTGGGGTAGAAAAAGTGGGTCCAAAAACAGCCGCAAAATGGATCGCTGAATATGGTTCTTTGGAAGCTGTCATGGCTCAGGCTGATCAAGTGAAAGGTGTGGTTGGTGAGAACCTACGTAAGGCGCTCGACTGGCTGCCCACTGCTAGAGTCTTGGTGACCATCAAGACCGATTGTGATTTGTCGGCTCATCTAAGCGATGTTGACAGCTTGCTCCTCAAGGATGAAGATAAACCAGTGTTACGAGAGTTTTTCGGCAAGGCGGGCATGCGCACTTGGTTAAATGAGGTCGAGCGTGAACTGGGTGTCACGGGTGGAAATAGCGATGGCACCGGAGCAAGAGGGGAGACGGCGTTAAAGCTTTCAGCTCCTGGCACTCAGAGTTCGATGAGCTTTGAGGCGCCCGCGAGTTCGCCGAGTTCGGAAACCGTAGCCCTAAGGCCTTCGAATCCGATGGCAGCGATTGATGGTGATCGCCACGCGCCCACGACGGATACACTTAAGCCCCTATCTGGACCCGTAGAGTATGAGTCGGTACTGAGTGAGGAGGCTTTGGCACGTTGGCTCGCCGTGATTGATGCCGCGCCTTTGACCGCTTTCGATACTGAAACCACGTCGCTTGATGAAATGCAGGCGCAGTTGGTCGGGATCTCTTTGTCGGTAGAGCCAGGTAAGGCCTGCTACATCCCTCTAGCTCATGTGTACCCGGATGCACCAGAGCAATTGAATCGCGAGTCGGTGCTAGCGCGCATCAAGCCTTGGCTCGAGAACCCTGAAAAGAAAAAGGTTGGCCAGAACCTGAAGTACGACTGGCATGTGCTGATGAACCAGGGCATTCACCTGCGCGGCATTGAGCATGACACCATGCTTCAGAGCTATGTGATTGAGGCCCATCGTAGCCATGATATGGGTTCGCTTGCGACACGTCATTTGAATCGTAAAACGATTGCCTATGCCGATGTGGCGGGCAAGGGGGCGGGGCAGATTCGATTTGATCAAGTGGCCGTCGATAAGGCGACGGAGTACTCCTCGGAAGACGCTGACGTGACCCTGCATTTGCATCAGACCTTGTATCCTCAAATTGAGGCGGATCCAAAGTTACTCAGAATCTATCGCGAGATTGAGATGCCAAGTGCTTTGGCTCTACAGACTATGGAGCGCAACGGCATTCATATTGATGCGGCCGAGCTTGCACAGCAATCCAATGATCTAGGCAAGCGCTTGCTGGAGCTCGAGCGTAAGGCCTATGAGGCCGCAGGACAACCCTTTAACTTGAACTCTCCAAAGCAATTGGGTGAGATCATGTTTGAACGACTGAAGTTGCCGATCGTCAAAAAAACCGCAACCGGTGCACCCTCGACCGATGAAGAGGTGTTGGAGAAGTTGGCTGAGGACTATCCTCTGCCCAAGGTGCTGCTGGAGTATCGCGGCCTCGCCAAGCTCAAGAGCACTTATACCGACAAGCTGCCGCACATGATTAATCCCAACACCGGGCGAGTGCATACGCACTATGCGCAGGCGGTGGCAGTCACAGGGCGTTTGAGTTCGAACGATCCTAATCTTCAAAATATCCCTGTTCGGACGGTAGAAGGTAGGCGTGTTCGACGAGCTTTTGTGGCCGCGAAAGGCAGCAAGATTGTGTCTTGCGATTATTCGCAGATTGAGCTGCGCATCATGGCTCACATCTCGGAGGATGCAAGCTTACTGAGCGCTTTTGCCAATAACCTCGATGTACACCGTGCCACGGCGAGTGAAATCTTCGGAACACCGGTTGAACAGATTGACAATGAGCAACGGCGCTATGCAAAGGTGATTAACTTCGGCTTAATTTACGGCATGAGCGCCTTTGGTTTGGCCAAGGCCTTGAGCATTGATCGTGAGGCTGCTAAGAACTAT
>JAYVKZ010000026.1:0-3024 GCA_043767985.1 Betaproteobacteria bacterium | reverse complement strand
CACCAAACTCTCGACCGCGTGCCAATTGCATCAATTTGTCGCGCGACAGCGGGGAGCGCATGTGTTGCACCAGGACTTTGAGCACGCCAAACTCCCCGGTCGTTAAGGTGACTGGTTCGCCATTTTTTTTAAGTGCACGGGTGGCTAAATTGAGCTCAAACGGCCCAAAACTGACTTGTTCGACTTGCTGCGTCGGGGCGCCAGGCAAGGCTTGGCTCGGCTGGCGGCGCAATACGGCGTGGATCCGCGCCAGAAGCTCTCGGGGGTTAAAGGGTTTTGCGAGATAGTCGTCTGCGCCGACCTCTAGGCCGACAATGCGATCAATATCCTCCCCCTTGGCAGTGAGCATGATGATCGGCGTTTGGTCACGGGCGCCACGTAAGCGACGAACAATCGACAAACCGTCTTCGCCCGGCATCATTAAGTCTAAAACGATTAAGTCGAAGGCGTTTTTTTGCAACACTCGATTCATGGAGGGCGCGTCTGAGGCCAAGGCCACCTCAAATTGGTTTTCGCTCAAGTAGCGATTAAGGAGGTCGCGTAGACGGAGGTCGTCGTCGACCACTAGTATTTTTTTCATGGGCAATCTAGGGTGCGTGTTGGGTTACACAGATGGACCTCACTGTACTTGCCCCAAGCCTTGAATGCAATGCGCGTTGAGCGGATCATGCGGGAGGGTTACACCCTGTTACACCGCTTACGCAAACGCTAGCTGCAAGAAAGTTCGAGCGCCCCTACAATGGAGGGCATGGTTAATTCTCGCCTGATTCTTGTCACTAAGTTCGTCAAGTGGCGGCTCAATATGGGCCGGTTCCACGTGAGTCGGTTCGTCAAGACGCTAGGCGCATGGTTGCTAGTGGCCGGTCTCCAAGCGTTCAATGTGCCAGAGGTACTCGCCAACCCACCTAATGGACGCATGCAGCCCGAAGAACGGCATCGCCTGCGGCAAGACCTTCGCCAGCACTCCGGCAATTATGCACGCCCACCGATGCAAGTAGCACCTATCCCCACTTCTAACGCGCCACCGATGGTGATCCCTCAAAATGCTACGCAAACGGGCGCGATGGCACCCTATGGTCAATCCTTGCCAGGCGGCAATCCTGGGGCGGGTCGTATGGTGGGGCCGGGTGCGGGGAGGCTCTCGGAGGACGATCGTCGCGCCCTCAGGCAACAATTGCGTGAGCAACAACGCACCCAGCGTGAGCCGGTCAGTCAACCAGGCGCGGGCCCAAGCGTAAGCCCATAAAGCTGAATCGGCTGACTCTCTAGAACGTCTTTCCTAGATCATCGGCGTGTTCGAAGGAGGGAGGTTTTAGCGACCTACGGTGTTCCCAGTGCCGCAATCTGCTTATCCTGGATAATTGAGGCTATGCCAAACTTACCGACGTCCTTACTTGGAATTTCATGCGACCTCAAGGGGGTCGAGATTTCTGCCGCTTTCTTTGATGATGAAATTGCCGGAGAACCCGCTGTGTTCGTGGCGGCACGTCAAGACGGGCAGGGCAGTAGTAGCGACGCGGCGCTTGGCTTGGTCGATGAAGTCTTGGGCAATTTTGCTAGATCCAGCCCTCGTAGCCTGATTGCTCTTGGCTCAGGCCCCGGCGATTGGCTCGATGGCGTGGTGTTCAATGCCGGTCCGGGAGGGTTCACGGCCGTACGTGCAGCGTGTGCAGTTGCCCAGGGCTTAAGCTTTGGCTGGAGCAAGTCGGTTGCCGCCATCTCTAGCCTCGAGGCCTGGGCTGAATCAGTGGCTTGTGAGCGTGTCGAGGGCTTCGCTTTGGGGCAACATGAGGAGATCTTAGTGTTGCTCGACGCTCGCATGGGTGAGCTTTATGCGGGCCATTTTCGATTGGCCTGGAGCGGCTTGACCGGCGGCCGTGATCCATACTCACTTAGTCTTCTTGGGGAGGCGGTGCTTTCCCCCGATGTTGTCGAAACTTGGATTCAAACGAACCGAGCCTCGACGAATTCTTTGCTGACTCACGAGGCAAGCGACGGAGCGGGTGCTTCTCGCTCGCCGCTCGATGCAAGTGCTTCTTGGGTTTGCGGAGATTTTTATAAGGGATTCCCGGCGCTCGCAAAGGCGCTTGAGGCTCAAGCCTGGCGTACCCCTGAGTCTCTAGACGAGAAAGAACCTAGACTCTGCTCAAAAAGCCTACTGCGTCGTGCCTTTATGAGGCGAGAAACGGTTTTTCAGGCACCGAGCTTAGTCGGTCCCCATTATGTTCGAAACAAAGTGGCGCTCAATTCCAGTGAACAACAGGCGCTTCGCGATCAGCATCGAGCCGCAGCACTAATTCCACAACGAGGATAAATCGTCGTGTCGTGGAGTAAGCCGTCATCCAATCTTGAAACAGCGCCCGAAGAGTTCACGTTCAAGAAAAGCGCGGGCCTCAAGGAAAGCCGACTGATCTTGCGCGCAGTGCGTGCTGCCGACTTAAACGCCATTGCTGCATTGGAGGTTGAGGCCTACCCGTTCCCCTGGTCCTACAAGAATTTCTCGGATTCGATCGACTCGGGCTATGACTTTTGGGTGCTCGAAGGTTCGGATGAGATACTCGCTTATGCTCTCGTTATGTGGCTCCCTGATGAAGCCCATTTACTCAATGTTACGGTTCGACCGCACTGCCAGGGGCAAGGGCTGGGGCGACAGTTTTTGGACTGGATCTTGGAGGATTCACAAGCGCGGGGGGCACACTCTTTGATGCTGGAAGTACGCCCAAGCAACCCGAGCGCGGTGGCGCTCTACGTTTCGATGGGTTTTACGAAAATTGGCCAGCGTAAAGGCTATTACCCTTCGTGGAATAATTCGCGTGAGGACGCTTGGGTTCTCGCCAAATCTTTGCTGGCTTAAAGTCGCTATGAACCAACCCGATACTCTTAACCTCGACGAGCAAGCGCTTCGAGCCAAAAGACTTCGCGCCTTTACGGCGTTAGAACTCGGCTTGCCGCTGCGATCTAGGGGCGAATTGGAGCCGGAAATTCTCAGCGTGGAAGTAATACCATTGACGCAAAGGGCGAGTC
>JAYVKZ010000025.1:0-7729 GCA_043767985.1 Betaproteobacteria bacterium | reverse complement strand
CCTGCGCGGTTTCTAGCCACGTCCGGCATGGAGTTTCATGGGCAAGTATCCATGATGAAGGCCGGGCTGAGTTTTGCCGACCACATCACTACGGTCAGCCCCAACTACGCGAGGGAAATTGCAACGCCGGAGTTTGGCTGTGGCTTGGAGGGGTTGATCCAATCCCGTGCTACCTCAGTGACCGGGATCTTAAACGGTGTTGATGGCGATGTTTGGAATCCTGCACATGACACTGCGCTGGTTGCCAGTTATTCTGGATCGGATTTGCAAGGCAAGGCGCGCTGTAAGCTTGCACTTCAAAAGAGGCTTGGGCTTAAAACAAGTGCGAAGGCGCCACTGTTTGGCATCGTTAGCCGATTGACTGCGCAAAAAGGTTTGGATTTGGTGTTGGATGCGCTTCCTACGCTGCTCAGTCAGGGAGCCCAAATTGCCGTACTAGGTACGGGCGATCCAGGGCTGGAGGCGGCCTTTGTCGAAGTCGGACTATCGCACCCTGATCAAATTGCCGTCCATTTGGGGTATGACGAAGCCTTGGCACATCAAATGATCGCGGGCGTGGACGCGATTCTTGTGCCTTCCAGGTTTGAACCCTGTGGGCTCACCCAGCTCTACGCTTTGCGCTATGGCTCCGTGCCGATTGTGCGAAGTGTTGGAGGATTGGCCGATACAGTCATCGATGTCGACGAAACCTTAATCGTTACGGCGCTTCGTGGACAACAACCGACAGGATTTAAGTTTGGGGCCGCCACCGCTGAGGCACTCGCACAGGTCTTACAGCGTGCACTGAAGACCTATGCTAGCCCGAAGGTTTGGCGTCAACTCGTGAGCAATGGGATGGCGCAGAACTATTCTTGGGAGACTGCTGCAAGACAGTATTTGAGCTTATATGCCGACCTCAAGCGTGAGCTAGGAGCCTAGTCCAGTGCTTGTGCTTCCTACATGCCTAAATTTCCGATACTAGTTGCCGATATCGGAGGCACGCACGCCCGTTTTGCATGGGTGGCTGGCTCGCACGCGCAACCTAGCGATGCGAGAACGCTAAAGGTCAGTGAGTTTGAATCGCCTTCGGCGGCAGCGCAATTTTATTTAGAGAGTTTGAGTCAAACCCTCGGCTCGCGCTATGAGCCTCCTCGGCAAGCTGCATTCGCAGTGGCCGCAAGTCTTCGAGGTGACTGGGCGAGTTTCACCAATTCAGCCTGGAGTTTTTCATGCAAGGAGATTCAAGCTGCCTTGGGTCTGGATCATTTTCTTGCGCTGAATGATTTCGAGGCACTGGCTTACGCTTTGCCCCATTTGGCTGTTGAAAAATTAAGAGCTTGGGATGGGACTTGGTCTCCTCGGCCAGGCAATCTAGCCGTGCTCGGTCCGGGGACCGGGCTTGGCGTTGCGGGCCTGATCAAAACGCTGGGTGGGTGGCAGGCTGTGCCCGGTGAAGGTGGGCATATGACACTCGCGCCTTTTGATGATTTCGAAAGTGAGATCTTCGCGAAGCTGAGAAAAGACTATCGCCATGTGTCTGCGGAGCGCTTGCTCTCAGGTCTCGGTTTGCCCTTGTTGCATCAAACTATTCTTAAGCTCAAGGGGCTGTCTGGAAAGGTAGTGTCTACAGAGGTGATCGTTAGTGCGGGGCTCGCCGGCGAGGTTCATGCGCACGAGACGCTTGGTGTGTTTTGCGCGCTGCTGGGTGGGTTTGCTGGCAATGTTGCACTCACGCTCGGCGCTCGAGGTGGCGTTTTCATTGGCGGCGGAATCGTCCCCAGGCTAGGAGATTTTTTCTTTGAGTCGAAGTTTAAAGCGCGCTTCGAGGCCAAGGGCCGATTTGACAGTTACCTTAAGGAAATTCCTGTCGTATTGATTCTTGATACGGATGCTGCGATGCTTGGCGCGCTACGCAGACTCGAGCTAGCGCAGTCCGGCAAAGGCGCAAGTGATGGTGTCTAGCAATGCCAGATCGGCGATGTGACGTCACGGCTTATACTTTGGTGATGCCTACTAACGCGAACTCACCCAAAAATACTGCACCGGTCTTGAGGATCGCCTCCGGTAACCCGCTACTTGAGCGCAATAAGACCAATGTTTTAGCCTTTTACGACATGATGTTTAATCAGTTGAAACCTGCGGAGGCGATGCTTCTCTACGGTGGCGCGACCTATACGCAACACAATCCGGAAGTGCCTGATGGGAAAGAAGCCTTCATCACGTTCTTCGAGAACATGGCGAAAGACTCACCGGGCAAGTCGGTTGAGTTTAAGCGTGTCTTTGCCGAGGGAAATTTTGTGACCTTGCACAGCGCACATCATTTCCCTGGCCTATTTGGAGGTACTTGGGCGGCGATTGATATCTTTCGCGTAGATGATCAAGGCAAGGTCGTAGAGCACTGGGATGTACTCCAAAAAGTTCCTGCCACGGCCGCCCACAATAACGGCATGTTCTAGCGAATTACTGGGCCTTGATGGCTTCGACCTGAATCTGCAATTTCACAGTGTCCGGAATCATGTTGTTGGCCACGCCGAAACTCACGCCCCATTGACTGCGTTGAATGGTGGCTTCGAAATCGCCGCCGCACACTTCGCGATTGATGCGTTGGTTGGTGTAGCAGCCAAAGGAGCTTGATTTAAGGGTGACCGGATTCGTCTTGCCGCGCATGGTGAGCTCACCTGCCACCTCGGTCACTTTGTCGCCCTCAAACTTGAAATTTGTACCAACAAATTTTGCAGTTGGAAAATTAGCGACGTCGAAAAAATCGGCGCTCTTGAGATGGCCATCAAAGGGACCGGTGCCCGTGTTGATCGATGCCATGTCGATGGTGATCTCGGCCTTGCCAGTCTTGGCTGCTTTGTCGAAGCTGATGGAGCCTTCTTTTTTGTCCCAGCGACCGCGACTGGTGGAGACCCCGAAATGTTTGGCTTCGAAGGTGACGAAGGTATGGGTAGGGTCTATGTTGTAGCTTGAGGATTGTGCACTGGCTAAGCCGGAAGCTGCGAGTAGCAAGCTGACCAGCAAGCTTGAAAGTGGTTTGTGAAGGTGGTTTTGCATAAGTGGAGTCTCCTGTTGCAATGATTGAAAGTCTAGTGAGGGGGTGGAAGAAAATTAGCGTCCGGGCATCATTCGGCCTAACAGGCCATCACGATCCACCCATTGATGCTTGAAAGCGGCCAGGACATGCAGCAACACGAGAGCGGCTAAAGCGAATGAGCAAAGCTTGTGGAGGCCTTTGAGTGTGTCTGCCAATTCCTTGCTGACCGGCACCCAATCTGGCAGTGGCAGTAAGCCGTAGAGCACGACTTGAAAGCCTGCCGCCGAGCTGTACGCCCAACCGGCCAGCGGTGTCGCAAAAAACAATACATAGAGGGCGATGTGCGTCGAGTGCGAAAGCTTGTGTTGCCAGGAGGGAATGTGTTCGGGTAGGGAGGGCGGGGCGTGCCAGAGTCGCCACAACAACCTCAAAGCGGACAAGCCGAAGATGGTGATGCCTGCCCACTTATGCCAATTGAACTGTTTGACTCGCATCGGCGAAAACGGCAGATCTTGCATGTAGGTACCAAAGCACCAGGTACCAATGATGAGCACGGCGAGCAGCCAATGAAACACGATGGCGATGTTGCCGTATTTATGCTTTGCTTGCGAAGCCGCTATCGGGGAGTCTTGCATGGATCGTTTGGCGGGGACCGATGAACTTGGGGGAGTCTGGAGAAATGAGTCGTAAGCTTACCTGCTCCATGACAAGCTACAAACCGACTCTTATGAAATAAGCTGTTGCAAAATATGAAATAATAAGGATAAATCTTACAAGGTAGCCCCGTTGAGCATGTGACGACACGGCGGAATTGTCGCGAAAGGTGATCATCAGGAGTAAGCCATCTTGGAAAGTTTGCAAGGGATGCGCATTTTTCAAAGCATCGTTGAGCAAGGGAGCTTTTCGGCGGCGGCCACGCGCTTGCAGCTCAATCGCGCCCTGGTGACACGGGCTGTGATGCAATTGGAAAAAGATCTCGGCGCCCGTCTGTTGAATCGAACCACCCGCAACGTCAGCCTGACGCCGGTTGGGCAAGCCTATTTGGATCGCATCGGCCCGGCTTTGGCCGAATTGGAGGCGGCCCGTGAAGTTGCGGGGTCGTTGACAGAAAAGGTTGAGGGCACGATTCGAATGACGGTGCCGATGTCCATTGGGTATTGTTTTCTTGGGCCGGTGCTGGCTGATTTTCTCCGGGAGCATCCACAGCTTATGGTCGATGTCTCTTTAAATGATCGAATGGTAGATCTTCATGAAAATGGCTTGGATCTCGCATTGAGGGTTGCGAGCAACCCCTCTCCACAACAAATTTCGCGCCGAGTCAGCTTTGCGAGCATGGGGCTTTTTGCGGCGCCAAGCTATTTGGCGCGCATGGGCTTACCTACCCATCCTGAGCAATTGGCGCAAGGGCATTCGGGTACGGTCTATAGCAATTCTCCGCGTGACGCATGGAACTTTCGCGATCCGCTCAGTGGTCATGGTTTTTCGGTCCCCGTGAAATCGCAGTTGAGCGCCAATAACGGAGATCTGCTTGGGTCGGTCGCCGAGTCTGGCTTAGCGATGGTTTTCGGTCCGAGCTTTACGGTCGCGTCGGCCTTGCAAAGAGGCACTCTGGTACCGGTGTTGCGGCCGTTTTGGCCTGAGGCGATCGCGGTCCAGGCCGCCATGCCTTCACGACGGTTTCAGCCAGCGAAGGTCAAAAGGCTGATTGATTTTTTAATTGATCGTTGGGCACTTAGACCGCCTTGGGAGGCCGCGCTAGATTGAGGCTTGCCTAAGGAGGTTCCTCGCCGAACGCCAAGCTTACTGCGTCTTGATAGCCTCAACTTGAATCACCAAACGAACACTGTCCGGAATAGTATGGTTGGCGAGGCCGTTGGTCATGCCCCAGAGGCTGCGCAAGATTGTGGTGTCAAAGTCACCCCCGCAGACCTCTCGCTGAATACGGGTGTTGGTATAGCAAGTAAACGAACTGAAGGCTTTCAGGGTCACGGGATTCGTTCTCCCCATTAGCGTGAGTTCGCCAGCCACCTCAGTGATTTTGTCGCCCTCAAACTTGAATTGGGTGCCGACAAATTTTGCGGTCGGAAATTTTGCAACGTCGAAAAAATCTTCACCTTTTAAGCGACCGTCAAAAGGAGCGACGCCCGTGGAGATGGAGGCCATCTCCAGCGTGATTTCGGCGCGGCCTGTCTTGGCCACTTTATCGAGTGTGATTTGCCCCTCTTTCTTGTCCCAACGGCCGCGACTGGTGGACGCGCCCATATGCTTGGCTTCGAAGGTGACAAAGGTATGACTGGGGTCGATGGTGTAGACGGCAGACTGAGCATGGGCCAGTGCGCTGATGCCTAGCAGCACTACCCCATTAAAAACGACTAAAGCGTGACGAAGGGAGAAGGTCATGGGCTGAATATCCAGAGTCGTTCGATGAGGACACCACCTTAGCATTGCGGGGTTTAGCCCGCGCTTGAAAGGAGCATAGGGTGGATTCTTCTTAGGGTGGATTCTTTATAGCGCAGCCACACCAGTTAGGGATAGTTTCAGTTTGACGATGACCTCGTCGGCCACCACGCTAACATCTTTCCAATCCCCGTCACCCAGTTTGAAATCCAGGCGCTTGAGTGGGAAATTGCCTTCTACCAACGTGACGCCTGCTTTCTGGGAGAGCTGTACGGTCGTGGAGATAAGCCGCTCAACGCCCTTGATGTTGAGCCTGCCGGCCACTTCAAATTTCCCGCCGCCTATGGCCTTGGCAGAGGTTGATTGGAAGCTGGCATTGGGAAACTTGGCAAAGTTAAACCATTCGGGTTTGCGCATCTCGCGCACGGTTTCTGCATCGCCCACGAGGGCGCTGCCGATGTCGACATTAAAGCTGATCTTGCTGGCCGCCGCTTGTTTAGGATCGAAGGTGATTTGCGCATCGAACTTTCCAAAGCGGCCGTCAACCGGCACGCCCATTTGCTTACTGGTGAAGGTAATGGTGCTTTGCTCGGGGATCAATTTTGCCAGAGCACTCGCAACTGGGTTGGCCGGAGCGGAAGGCTGAGTCGCCGTTTGAGCACTTGCGGGCAGGCTGGAAAACACTGCACATAGGAAAAAACCTGCGACTAAGCTGTGTATGGACGCAGATGAGCGAACGCGGTGGGCAGTCTGGGAAACGGATGGGATGCTGGTCATGAAGGACTCGTGAGTTTCGAAAATTCTAGTCGAGGGGTAGGACTATAACGACAATATGAGGCACTTCGTCGACCGAGGACTTGATTTGAAGAGATATTTCCGCCGATTCTCTGTCCAATACCTTACCAAGTCCTAAGTCCAGTAAAATCAGGGTATTCACACTTGGAGCTTTTAGCATGTCTGACTTTTTGTCCGCTTACCGCGCGCACGCGGCCGAACGCGCCACCCTTGGCATTCCTCCTCTACCGCTCTCCGCCAAACAAACAGGCGAATTAGTGGAGCTTTTAAAGGCGCCGCCCAAGGGCGAAGAAGCGTTTTTGTTGGACCTGATTACGTATCGCATTCCAGCGGGCGTGGATGATGCCGCGAAAGTGAAGGCTAGCTATCTGGCTGCCGTGGCCTTTTGCAAAGAGCAATGCGTGATGATTTCACGCGAGAAGGCGACCGAGCTGCTGGGCACGATGCTCGGAGGCTATAACCTGACGCCTTTGGTGGAACTTTTAGACGACGGCGTTTGTGCTCCCGCCGCCGCCAAAGCACTAGAAAAAACCTTGCTGATGTTCGATCAGTTCCACGACGTAAAAGAAAAAGCCGATAAGGGCAATGCCTATGCCAAGGCCGTGATCAAGAGCTGGGCTGAAGCCGAGTGGTTTACCTCACGGCCTGAAGTGCCCAAGAGCATCATGATCACCGTGTTCAAAGTGCCGGGCGAGACCAATACCGACGATTTGTCTCCCGCTCCCGATGCTTGGAGCCGTCCCGACATGCCCTTGCATGCCTTGGCTATGTTGAAAAACACCCGTGAAGGTGCACCCTTTAAGCCTGAGGAAGACGGTAAGCGCGGCCCCGTTAAGGCAGTCAGTGATCTGAAAGCTAAAGGCCATGTCATCGCTTATGTCGGCGATGTGGTGGGCACCGGCTCCTCGCGCAAATCAGCTACCAATAGCGTGCTGTGGTGGACAGGTGACGATATTCCTTTTGTGCCTAATAAGCGCTTTGGTGGCGTGTGCCTGGGTAGCAAAATTGCGCCGATTTTTTATAACACCATGGAAGACTCCGGCGCCTTGCCGATTGAGCTGGATGTCAGCCAAATGAATATGGGTGATGTGGTCGAGCTGCGCCCCTATGAGGGCAAGGCCTTGAAAGACGGCAAGGTCATTTCCGAGTTTTCTTTGAAGAGCGATGTGCTGCTGGACGAAGTGCGCGCCGGTGGACGGATTCCCTTGATCGTTGGCCGCGGCCTCACCGCTAAGGCGCGAGAGGCCCTGGGGTTGCCTCCCTCCGTGATGTTCCGCCTGCCTCAACCTCCGGTCGATAGCGGCAAGGGCTACACCTTGGCCCAGAAAATGGTCGGTCGTGCTTGCGGCATTCCTGAAGCGAATGGCCAGCAAAAAGGTATCCGCCCTGGCACCTACTGTGAGCCACGCATGACCAGTGTGGGTTCGCAAGACACCACCGGCCCAATGACCCGCGATGAGTTGAAAGATTTGGCCTGCTTGGGCTTTAGTGCCGACTTGGTGATGCAATCCTTCTGCCACA
>JAYVKZ010000024.1:0-4047 GCA_043767985.1 Betaproteobacteria bacterium | reverse complement strand
CGTGGCCACTAAGGCGAGACTCGCTGCGGCCTTCAATAGAGTGTTCAACTGACTTGTGTGCTGAACGGGGCGATGAATTGTGGGCGATGTTGAGCTAAGCATGGCAGTCTCTTCCTTGTTCTCGTGTGGCGCGATGATCTCATGACTCGCTTTAAGCCGACCACGACCCCGTGTTTTTTGTGCGAACGCCGCCCCTTTTCCGACGAGCGGCAGGCTAAATTCGAAAATGAGACGCTACAAGAACAACACTTACTTACGCTTATTCAAAGGCATAAACTTCAAATTCTCAGGCCCAGTGTAATTGCCACTCGGACGGATAATCTTGTTATCGATACGCTGTTCGATGACATGGGCTGACCAGCCCGAGGTCCGCGCAATCACGAAAAGAGGAGTGAACATCGAGGTGGGCACACCCATCATGTGATAACTCACCGCCGAGAACCAGTCGAGATTGGGGAACATCTTCTTGATGTCCCACATCACGGTTTCGAGTCGATCAGCGATATTAAACATTTTGAGATCACCGGTTTCTTTCGACAAGCTCTTGGCAACGCGCTTAATGACAACGTTGCGTGGGTCGCTAATCGTGTAAACCGGATGGCCAAAGCCAATGATGACCTCCTTGGCTTCTACGCGTTTGCGAATATCGGCTTCAGCCTCATCAGCGCTGTCGTAGCGCTTTTGAACTTCAAAAGCGACTTCGTTCGCACCGCCGTGTTTGGGGCCGCGTAGGGCGCCAATACCGGCGGTAATCGCCGAGAACATATCGGAGCCTGTACCGGCAACCACACGGCAAGCAAAGGTCGAGGCATTGAACTCGTGCTCGGCATAAAGCACCAAGGAGGTGTTCATGGCCTTGACCCAGGATGCGGGGGCTGGCTTGCCATGCAACAAATGCAGAAAATGCGCACCAATCGAGTCGTCGTCCGTTTCAACGTCAATACGCTTGCCAGTCATGGCAAAGTGATACCAATAGAGCAGCATCGAGCCAAGGCTAGCCATCAAGCGATCAGCAATGTCGCGGGCACCTGGGACATTGTGATCATCCTTCTCAGGAAGTTGACAACCCAGAACCGATACGCCGGTGCGCATCACATCCATCGGGTGCGACGAGGCGGGTAGGGCTTCAAGGGCAACTTTCAAGCTGGCCGGCAGGCCACGCATTGACTTCAACTTTGCTTTGTAGCCTCTGAGCTCGGCAACATTGGGTAACTTGCCATGGACGAGCAAATAGGCGATCTCTTCAAACTCTGCCGATTCGGCAATATCAAGAATGTCATAGCCTCGGTAGTGCAGGTCGTTACCGCTTCGGCCAACCGTGCAAAGCGCCGTGTTGCCGGCGGTCACGCCTGATAAGGCGACTGATTTTTTAGGTTTAAAGGCAGGCGCTGGTTCTGCAACTGTCGCCGCTTTTGGTGCTACCGTTTTCGTGGCCATGACAATGTCCTTTCTATTTATTTGTTAGCAAATAATGCGTCAAGCTTGTTCTCGAAATCCCAATAGCCGATGCTGTCGTAAAGCTCCTGACGGGTCTGCATATTAGGAACGACATTTTTCTGGGTGCCATCTTTTCGAATGGCACCAAAGACATTTTCTGCCGCTTTGTTCGCTGCGCGAAAGGCTGACAGTGGATAAAGCACCATCGCCACCCCGGTAGGGGTCAATTCTTCGACCGAAAAAAGCGGTGTCGCGCCGAACTCGGTGATGTTGGCTAAGCACGGGATCTTCAGTGCATCGACGAACTGTCGATACATGGTCAGCTCGGTGATTGCCTCAGGGAAAATGCCGTCTGCGCCCGCCTCTTTGCAAGCAACTGCGCGCTCGATCGCCGCCTCCAAGCCCTCGACAGCAAGCGCATCAGTGCGCGCCATGATGAAGAAACTCGGGTCGGTACGAGCGTCGACGGCCGCCTTGATGCGGTCGACCATTTCTTGCTTGGAGACAATTTCCTTGTTCGGGCGATGGCCGCAGCGCTTGGCGCCGACTTGATCTTCAATGTGCATGGCGGCGGCGCCCGCTTTGATTAAGGAGCGCGTGGTGCGTGCTACATTAAAAGCCGAGGAGCCAAAACCGGTATCAACGTCCACCAGCAAAGGGAGATCGACGACGTCGGTGATGCGGCGAATATCGGTCAGAACATCTTCCAGGCCGGAAATCCCTAAATCGGGTAAACCTAGTGACCCAGCGGCAACGCCTCCGCCAGAAAGGTAAATAGCCTTAAAGCCTGCATGCTTGGCAAGATGGGCGTGATTTGCATTGATCGTGCCAGGAATTTGCAAAGGCAGCTCGGCGGCGAGGGCCTCGCGAAAGCGTTGTCCAGGGGTCATGATGGTCCTAATTAGCCTAGTAAGTGAGCGACGCCGTCACGCTCTTCGAGAAGTTCTTTGAGCGTGATGTCGATTTTGCCGCGTGAATAAGTATCAATCTCCAAGCCTTCCACGAGCTTGTACTCGCCGTTGGCGCAGATCACGGGGTATCCAAACATGACATCTTTTGGAATGCCATAGGCACCGTCCGAAGGGATGCCCATCGTGACCCATTTGCCGTTCGAGCCCAGGACCCAATCATGCATATGATCGATGGCCGCATTGGCGGCAGATGCTGCTGACGACAGGCCGCGCGCTTCGATAATGGCCGCGCCACGCTTGCCAACGGTAGGCAAGAAGGTGTCGTTATTCCAAACATCGTCGTTGATCATGGCTTTGACGGACTGGCCACCAATGGTTGCAAAACGATAGTCTGCGTACATGGTTGGTGAATGGTTGCCCCACACGGCCAGTTTTTCGATCTGCTCGACGGCCTTACCCGTTTTCGAAGCGAGCTGGGAAAGGGCGCGGTTGTGATCAAGGCGCAACATGGCGGTGAAGTTCTTTTTCGGTAGGTTTGGCGCCGATTTCATGGCAATGTAGGCATTGGTATTGGCGGGGTTGCCGACGACGAGAATTTTGCAGTCGCGGGAGGCTGCTTCGTCCAAAGCACGGCCTTGCACTGTAAAAATAGCGCCATTGGCTTCAAGAAGATCTTTGCGCTCCATCCCCTTACTTCTTGGGCGAGCACCGACCAAGACTGCGCAATCTGCATCTTTGAAGGCAACTTTAGGATCGTCCGTAATCACCACCCCGGCCAGGAGCGGGAAAGCGCAATCTTCCAACTCCATGACGACACCTTTTACCGCAGGAAGTGCGGCAGTAATGTCGAGCAACTGGAGAATGACAGGTTGATCCTTGCCGAGCATATCGCCATTGGCAATGCGAAACAGTAGGCTATAGCCAATTTGACCCGCTGCGCCAGTAATGGCGACACGTTTAACAGGTTTGCTCATGTGAGATTCCTAAAAGATGAAAGTTAGCATTGAAAGTTGGGGCTCGAAGCCGTTTGAAACATCGAACATAACCCTAAATTGTAAGCTACTACTAGTCTAGCGAGGCTGCTAGGTCCCGTCAATATCTTATGTCTTATATAAGACATAAAACTGGACAAACGAAATGCTCTATGGTTCAATTTGGGCACAAACCCATGGATAAAACAATCTTTCAGCCCTTGTATCGCCAGGCTGAGGGCTTGCTGACGCAAGCCCTTATGGCGGGAGAGTGGCCGCCAGGTGGTTTAATTCCAAGTGAGCCAGAACTCGCGAAGCGTTTTGGAGTGAGCCAGGGGACGATACGTAAGGCCATCGAGGCACTTCGCGCTGAAAAATTACTGGTGAGGCGTCAAGGTCGTGGCACCTATGTGGCAACGCATCGCGAAGACGCTGCCCAGTTTCGCTTCTTAAAGCTGCGCCCGGACCAGCGCCCACCGTATAGCTTGCGTAGTCGTTACTTGGATTGCGTTCGCCTAAAGAGCCCTCCCAATATTGCGACGGCGTTGGAGCTATCTGTCAACGCCACGATTGTGCGGATTCGGCGGGTGCTTTTGGAGAAAGACCTAACGGGTGAGAAGCCCCTGGTTTATGAAGAAATTAATTTGCCTGCTGCCCGTTTCAAGGGGCTTAGCGCCGAGCGACTGTCCGCTTATCAAGGCCCCCTATATGGTTTGTTTGAGACTGAG
>JAYVKZ010000023.1:0-9852 GCA_043767985.1 Betaproteobacteria bacterium | reverse complement strand
CCAGCAGGTGCGTAATATAGGCACGATCGGCGGCTCCTTGGCCAATAACGACCCGGCTGCCTGTTGGCCTGCTGGTGTCTTGGCATTGAATGCCACTTTAGTAAGTTCGAAGCGCGAGCTATCAGCGGACGAATTTTTCACTGGGATTTTCGCGACGACTTTGGGTGAGGACGAGCTGCTGACACAAATAAAGTTTCTCAGGCCCACTGCGTTCAAATACCTGAAGTTCGAACAGCCCGCCTCGCGCTTTGCATTGTTAGGCGTGGCGGTGGCTTGCTTTGGCCTAACGGTGAGAGTGGCGATCACGGGCCTCGGTCAAGGTGTTCAACGATGGGGCGAAGCAGAGCAAGCCCTTGGCAAGAGTTTTGCGCTAGCTGCCCTTGAAGGCCTGGTATTCCCGACTGAGCATGCCATGTCCGATCTGCATGCCAGTGCTGAGTATCGCGCCCATTTGGCTCTGGTGCTTTGTCGCCGGGCGGTTCAAAGCATCACTCGCGACACACCATCGACCCTAGACGCCCATCCCACCGTATCTACGCGGCCTAGTCTTTTGGCCCGCGCTAGGGCAGGCATTCACGCTATTTTTCCTCGCTAAAAGGAGCTCTGATGACCCACCCATCTAGCCGTGTTGCCGCCAACGCCTATAGCGATCCCATAAACTTTGGATCTTGGCTGGATAGCAATGCTCAGTACCTGAAGCCTCCGGTGGGCAACCGACAAATCTGGCAAAAATCAGATCTCATTTGTACCGTGGTTGGCGGGCCCAATGAGAGGACTGATTTTCATGATGACCCCTATGAAGAATATTTCCATCAATTCAAGGGCAATGCGTCTTTGTTGATCGCAGATCGTGGCAAGTTCGAGCGCATCGTACTCAAAGAGGGCGATATGTTTTTGTTACCCGCCCATGTGCGCCATTCGCCCCAGCGTCCCGAGCCTGGAAGTCTGTGCACCGTCATTGAGAGAAACCGCCCAGCGGGGGTAATCGATGCCTTTGAGTGGTATTGCGCGAAGTGCGGGGGCCTAGTGAGCCGTAAAGAGGTACAGTTGCAAAGTATTGTTGAAGACTTACCGGTAATCTACGAGACGTTTTATGGCTCTCATGACGAGGCAAGGCGTTGCACGCATTGCGGCACGATTCACACGGGACGCGACGCTCGCTCTTGGTTGCAACTGTGCGCTCAGCAGTTTAGTCTTTGAAATACTTCACCCGTTAAAACAGGAAAGATGCCATGACTGCGACTCACTTCCGCTCGGCCACCTCCTTGGTCGCCGATCTGCGCTCCGGTGAACTTGGTGCGCGCGAACTCCTTGAACATTTTCTCGCGCGAGTGGATCGCTATAACCCCGAGTTGAATGCCGTGATTCAGGAGGATCGAATCGGTGCCCGCGCGCGCGCAGATGCTGCCGATCGTGCCCGCCTGAGCGGTGCTGCCCTGGGACCTTTGCACGGCCTGCCCATGACCATCAAGGAGAGCTACAACTTTGTGGGTATGCCGACCACCTGGGGTATTCCTGAGTTACGCAACAACATGTCCACAGAGAATGCCTTGGCGGTACAAAGAGTACAGGCGGCGGGTGCGAATATATTTGGCAAAACCAATATTCCGATTCGTCTAGCGGACTTCCAAAGCTATAACGAGATTTACGGAACCACCAACAACCCTTGGTTTGTTGGCGGTACACCGGGTGGCTCGTCGGGCGGTTCGGCCGCAGCGCTTGCGGCCGGCTTGAGCGGACTCGAGATTGGCAGTGACATTGGCGGCTCAATCCGCAATCCAGCCCACTTTTGCGGGGTGTTCGGCCACAAACCGACCTGGAGCCTGGTACCCCCGCGCGGCCATGCTTTGGGTGGCGTGTTATCACCGACCGATATCTCGGTAATCGGACCGTTGGCGCGATCTGCGTTTGATTTGGAGTTGGCCTTGGGCCTGATGGCAGGGCCGGATGTTCTTGATGCACCTGGGGTAAAAATCGATCTTGCCAAGCTTGACAAACCACTCTCAGCGCTTCGAATCGCAGTTTGGAACAGTGATCCCTTATGTCCGAGTTCGGCTGCGGTTGCGGCAAAAGTTGATGCGGTCGCAGGAAAGCTTGCGGCTCAGGGGGCTAGCATTGATCCACAAGCTCGCCCAGAGTTCACGGCTCAGCATAGCCATGATGTCTTCATGGGCTTACTGATGTCGGCAATGTCGGCGCGCTTGCCGGAGGCAGAGTATCTAAGACTAGTCGCCCATGCCGACACACTGGACCCCGCCGACCAAAGTGCAGCCGCACAACAGAGTCGTGCCCAAACCATGCGTACTCGAGACTGGGCCAGATTGAATGAGGCGCGCACCGCTATTCGCTGGGCCTGGCAGCGCTTCTTTCAAAAGCATGATTTTCTGATCACGCCGATCATGCCCACCACCGCTTTCGCCCATGATCATTCGCCAATGAGTGATCGTACGATTCGGGTCGACGGGCAGGATCATCCTTACTTGATGCAAACCTTCTGGGCAGGTCTTGCAGGCGTCGCCTTACTACCCGCGACCGTCATCCCCGCCGGTCTCGGGCCCGATGCTCTGCCTATTGGTGTTCAAATTATTGGCCCCTCCTACGGCGACATACGTACCATTCAACTGGCTCAGCGCCTTGAGCAACTCGGCTTCGCCTTCTTGCCGCCACCATCCTGTCAATGAAAGAGCCTCTTTTATGCACATCAAACCAAATCATATTGCCGTAGTCACCGGCGGTGGTACGGGCATCGGTCGCGCGCTGTGTCGTCAATTGAGTGCGGCCGGGGTTCATGTGGCCATGTGCGACATCTCTGCCGAGAATATGGCTCAGACGCGTTCGCTTTGCTTGCCGCAGCACCGCCGGGCACCCTTGTCACGACGTTTCTAGCCGACGTTAGCAAGGAGACTGAACTACTCGCTTTTCGTGATGCGGTAGTCGCCGAGCACGCCACTCAACACATCAACCTG
This sequence comes from Betaproteobacteria bacterium, assembly GCA_043767985.1. Lineage (GTDB taxonomy): Bacteria > Pseudomonadota > Gammaproteobacteria > Burkholderiales > Burkholderiaceae_E > JAPOKJ01. The sequence goes on along the minus strand of JAYVKZ010000023.1, from coordinate 6,886 downwards.
TTGTTCAACAATGCCGGGATTGGCGGTGGTGGCGGTTTTGTGACGGGAGATCGTGGTGATTGGGAACGTACTTTTGGCATTTGCTGGAATGGTGTTTATTTTGGATGTCGAACTTTTATGGCCATGCTGGTCGCCTCCGCTGAAGGCCACCTAGTCAATGTCAGCAGTGTGAATGGGTTTTGGGCGTCACTGGGTCCAAACGTATCGCATACGGCCTACGCATCCGCCAAATTTGCTGTCAAGGGGTTTACCGAGGCACTGGTCACGGATTTGCGTTTGAATGCACCTCATGTGCAGTGCTCGGTCGTAATGCCTGGGCATATCGGTACGTCGATCTCATTGAATACGGTCGAGGTACTCGGTCATGGTGGATACTTGCAAATGACCTCGGATAAGCTTGCCCTAGCTCGCGCGCGGTTGGTTAAGGCAGGCGCACCGGTTGCTGATTTGCCAGACGAGGCGATACGCCAAATCTTGCATCAGCGCGCCATAGAGTTTCGTGATAACGCACCGACCACCGCCGATCAGGCGGCGAGTATTATTCTTGAGGGGGTAAGGGCAGGGCGTTGGCGCATCCTAGTAGGTGAGGATGCGCAGCGTTTGGACCAGATGGTGCGTTCTGATCCAGAATTAGCTTATGAGGCGGACTTTGCTGGCGCCTGGCGTGACGGCAAGCCATCAGGGTAGTCTGATCGTATTGATTGATTTGAACAATGTGTTGATCAATTAAGTTGATCGAAAGCCGCCTGTTTGCTGGCGGAATCGGGTAAGTTGCGCAGGGTCACCTCAATCGCTGAACGAGTCTGAGCTCGGGAGTGTTCAACCGTCGTCACTGAATGCCACTTGACGAAACCTTCCCAAAGCGGGTCCAGCAAGCTGGCGCCCGATACCTGCGCGCCGTCCAGAGTTTTAAAAGTAAAACTGCGTAGCTCAGAGACCGCTGCCTGGAGATAGGCAACGTGAATGGCTTCGTCGGTGCGAATGCGCTCGACCATCACGGCGGCCTGGTCTGCGGCCTCGCGCCGGTCAGTGAAAAGGGACGGTTCGCGCAAAACCTTGGTACAAAAACTAAAAAAGGCCTCAGCGCGAATTTCAATCATGAGCACATTCATCATCATGACGATGAGTGGTTCGAACGGTGCTGGAAGGCCGGGTAACAGGCGACCTTCCTGCGGCCGTGCCAAAGAGGGCGGAACCTCTGGCATGGGATAAGCATCTTTGCCAAAGATCAGGTCGCGGGCTGCGAACCACATCGTGTCGTGACCTCCTTTGCCAGAACCAGGCACACCGCCCTCATCAAAACCATGCGCCTTGAGGAGACCCTTACCGAGATGGCCGACGGTTGTGTTGCTAATGTCTTCCACGATCACGGACTGGAAGTCTGGTGCAACAATTTGTGTCAAGGCTAATCCGCGCGCCTCTACGACGCCGGTGACCGTCAGTGCATTCCAAAGCGTTTGCCCGCAGCCCCATTGCAGCAGGAGTTTTTGCTGCTCAAAGCTTGGAAAATTCCCACGCGACAGCAGGTTCGTGCTGGCATCAATCAGTGGCCAGCCGCGTTGTTCGAGTTGTTTTTGCCAAGCCATCACAGCCGGCCAGCGTAGCAGGGTACGAGGAGAGTGATACAGCCCTTGCGCATTGAACCCGCCATGCATGAGATGACCGGCCGCTTCGTGGGGTGCCGCGTAGGCGTGGTCTGCAAACAGCTCGGTTTCAGAGTAGTTCAGTTTCGTCATGATGGTTTGAATTATTGTAAAAACTAATGGAGATGACAGGCGATTGTGCGGCCGTCGCCTAAATGTTTTGTCTCAGGCACCATGATCTTACAGAGTTCGAGCGCCTTCGGGCAGCGAGGGTGAAAGCTACAACCCGAAGGTGGATTGAGCGGGCTTGGAATCTCGCCCTGCAAAATTTGCGGGGTACGTTGCTTTTCGAAACTTCGATTGGTGGTGGGGATTGCATCCAGCAAGAGTTGTGTATAGGGGTGCATCGGCCGCTCATAAAGGTCTTGCCGCGTGGCAATCTCGACGATTCGTCCGAGATACATGACGGCGATGCGATCCGATAGATGTCGCACCACGGCCAGGTCGTGAGATACAAACAAATAGGAGAGCCCAAGCTTTTCCCTCAAATCTTCAAACAGGTTGACGATTTGCGCCTGGATCGACACATCCAATGAAGATACGGGTTCATCGCACACCAAAAACCTAGGACGAGCGGCAAGCGCTCTCGCAATGCCGACTCTTTGCCGTTGACCGCCACTGAATTCGTGGGGATAGCGGTTCACGGTGTTGGGGCTCAAGCCAACCATGTCAAACAACTCGGCAACCTGGGTCGCCAATTGGTTTGGTTGGCCAAGGTGATGGACGATGATGGGCTCAGCCACGGCTTGACCCACGGTCATTCGCGGGTTGAGAGAACTGAAGGGATCTTGAAACACCATCTGCATACTTCGCCGATAGGGCCGCAGTTGAGCTTCGCTTAGGCCGCAAAGATCGACCCCCTCAAACTCGACCCTTCCCCGTGTGGGGCGCACGAGTTGCAGCACCGCGCGCCCCAGGGTCGACTTTCCACAACCACTTTCACCGACCAATCCAAGCGTTTCCCCTTGCGCAATCTCTAGACTGACACCGTCGACCGCTTTGAGGCTCTTGCCCGCAGCCCAGAACCTTCCTTTGACCTTGCGAGTAAAAATGACATGGACATCGTTGAGTTTTAGCATGTTGCGCTCTTGTCAACGAACGCCGTGCTCAACCCCATGCCAAGCCCCAACGATGGCTTAGCAAGAGTCACTGTGTGTGGCTCAACCACTGGTGCAACATTGGCTAACCAGCACCTGACCTTGTGGCTTCCTTCTAGGGTTGTCGTCGAAGGCGCCATCGTCTTGCAGCGATCCATGACCTGAGGGCAGCGCGGATGAAAGCTGCATCCCTCTGGAGGGTTCAATGCATCAAAGGGTTGGCCCGCAATCGGAATGAGGCGCTCACCGGCTGCGAGATCGAGACTAGGTACCGAATTCAGCAGCCCAAGGGTATAAGGATGTTGTGGATTCGCGTAAAGCTCGTCCGCACTGGCCGACTCTACGATCTCTCCGCCATACATGACATTGACCCGATCAGCATAACGCGCGACCACGCCGAGATTGTGGGTAATCAATAACACTCCGGTCGCATCGGCCAGGGCCGCCTGTTTCAGCAGTTCAATGATCTGGGCTTGCACCGTCACATCGAGTGCGGTGGTGGGTTCATCAGCAATGATGAGTTGAGGATTGCAGGCCATAGCGATGGCAATCATCACGCGTTGACGCATACCGCCACTGAACTGATGAGGATAGTCGTAAAGGCGAGCTTCAGGGTCCGGTATGTTGACTCGCTCTAACAGTTCGCCCGCCTTTTGCCAAGCTTCAGCCTTGTTGAAACGCTTGTGCTGGAGAAGGGGTTCTGCCACTTGATTGCCAATGCGCTGCACCGGATTCAGGCTAGACATAGGCTCTTGAAAAACCATCGAGATGTGCCTGCCGCGTATCTGGCGAATACGTTCTTCACTGACTTTGAGTAGATCTTCCCCAGCGAAGAAAACCTCACCCTCTGGAACTTGGCCGGGGGCGGAGATCAGACGCAAAATGGCGTGGGCGCAAGCGCTTTTGCCGCAACCGCTTTCGCCTACGAGGGCAACGATCTCACCGGCAAGCACATCGAAGGAGATGCCGCCGACAGCATGGACCACGCCCTTCTTGGTGGGGTAGTCCACTTTTAACCCTTTGACTTGCAAAACCGGGAGGTTGGACTCAGCCATTGCACTAGCGCCCGACGCGAGGATCAAGAAGGTCGCGCAAGCCATCGCCGATGTAATTGAAGGACAACACGGCCAAGGTAATCATCAGGCCTGCGGAAAAGGAAATCATCGGAGCCGCTTCGAGCAAACGAAAGCCGTTTTGCAGTTCTCGTCCCCAACTGGCGGTCGGTGGCTGAGCGCCGACCCCCAGAAAGGAAGCTCCTGCTTCCACCAGAATCGCGCCTCCCGCGCTGAGCGAGGCTGCGACAATGAGGGGGGTCAACACATTCGGCAAAACATGTCGCAGCAAAATACGGGCACGCGACATGCCAATCGCCCGCGCCGCCTCAACATACTGCAGTTCTCGAACGATGAGAACTTGGCCGCGGGTAATGCGTGCAAAACCAGTCCATCCAAAAATAGCAAAAGACAGAATCACATTGTGAATACCCGGGCCGATCAGTGCTGACATGACCAGAGTAAATACCAGGGCGGGAAAGCAAATGAAGGCATCGGCGGTTCGCATCAGAAGCTGATCCACCCAGCCACCGAGCAAGCCCGCGACCAGACCGATCAAAATGCCCATCGTGGCGGCGACCAAGGTGGCCACTGCCGCGACCATCAAGGGAACCCGTCCACCGTAGATCACTCGGGTCAAGACGTCACGGCCCAGGTTGTCGGTACCCAACCAGTGTTTGGCAGAAGGCGCCTTCAAGACGTTCGCTAGGTTTTGCTGATCGACGCCATAAGGCGCGAGGTAAGGTGCGATCATCGCCATGAGCAACATTAGCGCAAGCACGATCAGACCGAATCGCACCACTGGTCGTAAATGCCAGAGTGCCCAAAAGGTTTCGATGATGCGCCTCCCCAGAGGTGGCGTCAAAGTCAGTGAGGCCGTGATAGGGGCGGGTGTGCTCAATGGGACGGTTGGATTGGTTTGCGTGCCGAGATTCATGGAGGTTTTTACTTGATTCGAATTCTGGGGTCGAGTAGCGCGTAGGCCACATCCACTAAGAAATTCACCACCAAGACATTGATGGCGGTGATCACAAGTACGGCCTGAATCACTGGAAAGTCTTTCTCGAAAATCGCATTCACGGCCATGCGACCAATACCCGGCAGCGCGAAGATCACTTCAATAATGAAGGCGCCGGCCAGCATGCCACCGAAGGTGAAACCTAATACGGTCACAATGGGAATCATTGATGGCTGCATGGCGTGACGAAAGAGAATCTGAATCTCGCTTAAGCCTTTGGAGCGCGCGGTACGAATGAAATCTTGCTGCAGATTGTCCAACAAGCTGGAGCGCACATAACGCGCGAGAACGCCTGCCAAATGTGAACCCACGACGAAGGTCGGCATCAGCATGCATTGCACATTGGCCCAGGGGTCATCCCGAAACGGGGTATAGCCCGAAGGCGGCAAAATTTTGAAGATCACCGCGAATATGTAAATCAAAGCCAGGGCTTCGAAGGTTGGGGGCAGGGCAACACCGATCAGACTTCCTCCTGACAACCAGGTATCGAGTGCCGAGCCGCGCTTGAAGGCGCACACGATGCCGATGGGAATGCCGATCATTAGCGCCCATAAGAGCCCCCCAAAGAACAATTCGAGCGTGACGGGCGCGCTTTGTTTGAACAAGTCGATGACGGCCTGGCCTGAACCCATTGAAAGGCCCCAGTCCCCACGAACGAACTTCCCGAGCCAGCGCCAGAACTGCTCCATGGCGGTACCATCTTGACCATAGACTTTCCTGACAGCGTCGATACCGCGGGCATCAGCTGTTTCTCCAGTGGCCTCTAGCGCCGCTAAGATTGCGTCACCGGGCATCATCTGTACCGCCGCAAAAGACACCACCACCACGATGCAAAGCACGAGAGCAGCGTGGAAGCCACGATAGAGAATGAATTGCAGCATCGACTAACCCGTGCGTCTCAAGTCGGTGTACCTGGCTTGCCCTCGGCGAACCACAAGGGATGGGTAAACCACCAGGATTCCTTGTACTTCAGATTGCCTTCATAGCTGAAGCCCTTAACCCATTTTTGATAGGCCGTAGCTGAGAGATCCCACCACAGCCAGGCGTCGAGATAATCTTCCGCGACCCGCTTCTCGAGTGCCTGATACATCACTTGGCGTTTCTCAATGGCCAACTCGTTGCGGGCAGCATCAATGTCTTTGAGGAGGTCGGCATTGACGGCTCGGCCTTGAGAAAAATTACCGTTGGGATGGTAAAGGCCAGTCATGGCTAAATCTGGATCCAAAATAAATTGAAACCCACCGGTCGCCATGTCGTAATCACCAGCGGTACGCCGTGCTGCAGCTGCCACCGGCGCCAGCGCATCCACTTGCCAATTCACACCCACTTGAGCCAGCATATTCTTGACTGCTTCGGCAACTTGAACTGCCTCAGGAATGTTGAGGATATAGCCCTTGAGGGTCAAGCCTTTGTCCAAACCCGCTTGGGCCAGCAGGGACTTGGAAAGCGCCGGATTGAATTCGATCGGATTGAGGCTTGGGTTGTGCGCCCAATGATCGGCTGGATACAGACCGCTGGCTGGACGGGCCAGCCCAAATTGAGTACCGTCGATGAGCGCCTTGCGATCAATGGCATGACTGATCGCCTTGCGCACTCGAATGTCGGTGCACGGGCCTTTGAGGCTATTGAAGCGATAAGCCGCGACGTGATTGGCGGGCAAAATTTGCACGCTGTAATTTTTGTCGTCATAGAGCGTTGCGAATTGGGTCTTTTCGAGCGACAGGATGTCGAGCTTACCTGCACGAAAATTGGCTAGGCGCACCGAAGGGTCGGGTATGACGGAGATATGCACACCGTCGAAATAGGGCATATCGGGGCGCCCCAGTGCCTTGGCCAACCACCAATTGGGATTGCGCTTGAGTTTCAGAAAATTGCCTGGGCTAGCTTCGTCCACCACGTAGGGCCCCAAGCCCTTAGGGGCACTGGATTCGAATTTTTTAGAATCTTGCTGAAGCGCCGAGGCTGATAAAACATAGCCTGCTGCACCGGCTAGCATGCCTGCGAAAGAGGCCCAGGTCGACTTCAGATTGAGGCGAAGTTTCAGGGACGAGATCACTTCCATAGTGTCGAGATCGG
>JAYVKZ010000022.1:0-13390 GCA_043767985.1 Betaproteobacteria bacterium | reverse complement strand
GTCTTGCCTTACCTACTCCTTGTCTTAATTTTGATCTTCAGGCCGAAGGGCTTGATGGGCACGAGGGAGGGCTAGATCATGTTCAACTTAACGCCGTCCTCTCGTAAAAGTGCTCAGGGCCAAACCTTAAGTTTCGCCCCGGCGAATCTTGGCCGAGGAATGATTTGGTCCCTGTTCGCCGCATTGTTGATTATCGTTCCGATGATTTTCACCAAGGGCTTTGCGCTGACCTTGCTCTCCCAGATGTGTATCTGGATCATTATGTGCCTGGCCTACAACATGCTGTTTGGCCAAGGCGGCATGCTGTCCTTTGGGCACGCGGTGTACTCTGGTCTCGGTGCGTTTTTTGCGATTCATGCGATTAACCTCGCCTCAGGGGGCAAGTTCCCGATTCCACTCACTTTGATTCCACTCGTGGGCGGAATTTTTGGTGCGCTCTTTGGCGTGATCTTCGGGTATGTCACCACGAAAAAATCAGGTACGCCGTTCGCGATGATCACCATGGGTATTGGTGAGATGGTTTTTGTTGCGACGCAAATGTTCCCAGGGTTCTTTGGAGGCGAGGGCGGCATCACGACGAACCGGGTGTTTGGCGAGGCCTTCATGGGCATTACTTATGGCTCGGCCACCCAGGTGTATTACCTGATCGCGGGATGGACTTTCCTGTGCGTTGCTGGGATGTTTGCCTTTTCTCGCACACCACTAGGGCGTATCTCTAATGCTGTGCGTGAGAATCCAGAGCGGGTGGAGTTCTTTGGTTACAACACCCAATATGTGCGCTTCTTTGTCTTGATCGCCTCGGCCTTCTTTTCCGGAATTGCTGGGGGCTTGTCGGCGATTAACTTTGAGATTGTGTCAGGTGAAAACGTGCATGCGATCCGCTCGGGCGGGGTGTTACTGGCCACCTTTATTGGTGGAGCCTTGTTCTTTTTTGGTCCGATTCTAGGTGCGGTCATTTTCGCGTTTTTCTCGATTGCCCTGTCCGAGTACACCAAGGCTTGGCAGTTCTATCTTGGCACATTCTTTGTACTGATGGTGATGTTTGCACCGGGTGGCTTGGCGGGTATTTTGTTGACCAACTTGCGCGTCATGAAATTCGGGCTGATGAAACGCTTGCGCATCCCCTATATAGGCCTACTGATGACGGGTGCAATCTTGTCGCTGGCGATCATCGCCTTGATAGAAATTGGATACCACCTCAGTCTCGAGTCCGCCGGCGGCACGACCTTGAAGTTGTTTGGTTTCACGGTCGATGCCGGAGCCTCTGCGACCTGGATCATTTTGGTCGTGGTGCTGATCGCCGCGAGTGCTGCTTTCGAGGTGGCCCGTCGACGCTTCGCGCGCGAATGGGGCTCGGCACAGGAGCTCATTGAGGCGCAGATCAGACGGGGGGCCGCATCATGAGCACGCCTTCCTTGTTGCTGAATGATGTACGCAAGAATTTCGGCAAGACCGAAATCATTCGCGGTGTCAATTTGACGATTGCCAAGGGTGAACGCCACGCCGTGATTGGTCCAAACGGTGCGGGTAAATCCACCCTGTTTAACTTGATCTCGGGTCGCCTACCGCTGAGTGGTGGCGACATTCAATTGAATGGCAAGTCGATTATTAAGGACAAGCCTTTTGAGATTAATCGGCAGGGGTTGTCACGCAGCTTTCAGATCACCAATATTTTCCCTCGCCTCTCGGTGTTTGAAAACTTGCGCTGCGCGACCCTTTATAACCTCGGCTATAAATACTCGTTTTGGCATCGCCTGAGCAAGCTCAAAGATGCCAGTGATCGGGCTGATGATGTTTTAAAGCAAATTGGTCTGAAAGCGCGTGCCGATACACAAGCTGGTCTACTGACCTACGCCGAGCAGCGCGCTTTAGAAATCGGCATCACCATTGCTGGCGGGGCGAACGTCATTCTCTTGGACGAGCCCACCGCCGGTATGAGCCGCTCGGAGAGCGATCATGCGGTAGAGATGATTCGCCGAGTGACGGAAGGTAAGACCTTAGTCATGGTCGAGCATGACATGAGCGTGGTGTTTGGCTTGGCCGACAAAATTTCCGTGCTGGTTTACGGCGAAGTGATTGCCAGTGATGTGCCCGGTTTAATTCGCGGCAACGCGGCCGTGCAGGAGGCCTATCTTGGCACCTCCATTGCTCATTAAGCCGCCCGTTAACTTGCTCATTCTGGATCACTGCAATGCTTAAGGTCACCAATCTTCACGCTTATTACGGCAAAAGCCATGTCTTGCATGGCGTCGATATGCATGTCGAGAAAGGCGAAATTGTCAGCCTACTTGGCCGTAACGGAGTAGGTCGCTCGACCACGGTCAAGACCATCATGGGCATGGTCGACGGGCAGGGCTCGGTAAAGTTTAAAGATGAGGAAATGCTTGGTAAAAAGTCTTACCAAGTAGCCCACAAAGGCTTGGGTTATGTGCCTGAGAACCGCGATATTTTCCCCACCCTTACCGTTGAGCAAAACCTGGTGCTAGGCATGAAAGGCAAGGTTGCGGGGCGCTGGAGCTTGGATGATATGTACAGCATGTTTCCTCGTTTGAAAGAGCGCCAGCATACGCAGGCCGGGGTGTTGTCGGGTGGCGAGCAGCAAATGTTGACGCTGTGCCGCACGCTGATGGGCGACCCCGATCTCATCATGATCGACGAGCCTACGGAAGGTCTCGCACCTAAAATCGTGGAGTTGGTCGCGGAGTACCTGAAGGAGCTGAAAAACCGAGGGATTTCTGTGCTGTTGGTGGAACAAAAACTCGCGATTGCGCTTGAAATTTCGCAAAGAGTTTATGTCATGGGACATGGGCAAATTGTTTTTGAAGGCACGCCAGACGAGCTTCGTGCCAACAGCCAAATCCGCAAGGAATGGTTGGAGGTATAGTGCTGGTTCGGTGGGCTTAAGGCTGAGCGAAACGGCGTTGTTCAGCTTTTTTGTACATTAAAAAAGTACGAGCGTGCTAATTTACATCTTTTAATCTGAGGTTCTCTATGTCAGACAATACTGCAACCCTATATCAAACCCAGGGCGATGTTGCCGTGATCACCATGAATAACCCGCCGGTCAATGGCCTGGGTTTTGATTTACGTGTGGGTATCGCTAACGACGTACGTAAGGCGCTTGCTGACCCGGCGGTGAAGGCGATCGTTCTCACTGGTGCAGGCAAAGCATTTTCAGGCGGTGCGGATATTCGTGAATTTGGTTCGCCCAAAGCGCTGGGGGAACCTAACCTTTTAAGCCTGATCGTCTTGTTAGAGCAGGCGACGAAACCCGTGGTGGCCGCGATTCATTCGGTGGTGATGGGCGGTGGCTTGGAGCTCGCACTAGGTTGCCATTTTAGAGTGGCTCAAAAAGGCACACAGGTGGCCTTGCCGGAAGTTAAGTTAGGTCTTTTGCCTGGCGCTGGCGGCACGCAACGACTGCCTAGGGTGATTCCCCTTGAGCTCGCGACCAATATGATCGTGTCGGGGACTGCGATTAAGGCCGAGAAGTTTGCAGGGACCAAGCTTTTTGATGAAATCGTCGACGAAAAAGTAGTTGAGGCTGCCATTGCCTTCGCACGTCAAGCGGTTGCGGAAAATAAAGGTCTGCCTAAGGTTCGCGACTTGAAAGTGAAGTACGCCAACGCCGCCGGTTTCTTGAAGTTTGCTCGTAACACCGCGGGTGTCATGGCCAAAAACTTCCCGGCACCGGTGAAGTGTATCGATGCGGTGCGAGCCGCCTGCGAGCTGCCTTTCGATCAAGGCATGGCTGTCGAGCGAGCTGCTTTTGTGGAATTGATGGCGACCCCGGAATCACGGGCCTTGCGCCACGCTTTTTTTGCGGAACGCGCCGCGAGCAAGATTCCCGACGTGCCGGATACGACACCGGTGCGCCCGATCAAGAGCGCGGCCGTGATTGGCGCGGGCACCATGGGGGGCGGCATCACCATGAACTTTATCAATGCCGGCATTCCGGTAACGATGCTGGAGTTGAAGCAGGAAGCCCTCGACAAGGGCATGGCCACGATTCGTAAGAACTACGAAAACTCGGCGAAAAAAGGCAAGATGACGGCGGAGGATGTGGAAAAGCGTATGGCGTTAATTACACCCACCGTGACCTACGACAACATTGGACAAGCCGATATCGTCGTGGAAGCCGTTTTTGAGGACATGGCGGTCAAAAAGACTGTGTTCGAGCAGCTCGATAAAACCATGAAGGCCGGCGCCATTCTGGCCTCAAACACCTCGACCTTGGATGTGGATCAGATCGCTGCCTTCACTAAGCGTCCCGAGGACGTGATTGGCACCCACTTTTTCTCACCTGCTAATGTCATGAAGCTGCTGGAAATTGTGCGCGGTGCCAAAACTGGCAAAGATGTCTTGGCAACGACCATGGCCTTGTCGAAAACCATCAAGAAGACCGGAGTCTTATCAGGTGTTTGCGATGGCTTCATTGGCAATCGAATGATCGAGCAATACAGTCGTCAAGCAGGCTTCATGTTGGACGAAGGTGCGACGCCTGCCCAGGTCGACCGCGCTGCCGAGAAATTCGGCTTTGCGATGGGACCGTTTCGTATGGGCGATCTGGCTGGTAACGATGTCGGCTGGTATATCCGTAAGCGCCGTGCGCTAGAGCGGCCCAATATGATTTACTCCAAGACGGCAGACTTACTGTGCGAGTTGGGCCGTTTCGGTCAAAAAACCGGCAAGGGGTGGTACTTGTACCAACCTGGCAAGCGCGATGCGATACCTGATCCAGAAGTGGATGCCATGATCGCCAAGTACCGTGAGCAGATTGGCCTGAAACCGCGCAAAATCTCAGACGAAGAAATTGTCCAGCGTCTCGTCTTTGCCCTGGTGAATGAGGGCGCAAAGATTTTGGATGAGGGTATTGCCCTGCGTGCCTCAGACATTGATTTGATCTACCTCAGCGGTTACGGCTTCCCTTTGCATCGTGGCGGGCCGATGCTGTACGCCGACCAATTTGGACTGTTCAATATGGTGGCTCGCATGAAAGACTTCGCCACCAATCCCCATGGTGATCCAGCGTTTTGGACACCGGCAGCCCTTATTACCAAACGAGTGGCCGAGGGTAAAGACTTAACTTAGTTTCTGATTTTAAATATTTTGTAAGGAGCGCGTCATGCGTGAAGCCGTCATTGTTTCTACTGCCCGTACTGGTCTGGCCAAGAGCTGGAAGGGTGCCCTCAATATGACTCATGGAGCCACGATGGGTGGGCATGTGGTTAAAGCCGCCATTGCCCGCGCCGGGATTGAGGCTGCTGAAGTTGAAGATGTGATCATGGGTTGCGCCAATCCTGAGGGTGCGACGGGTGCCAATATCGCGCGCCAAATTGCTCTCGCTGCCGACTGTCCCGTGAATGTCTCGGGCATGACGGTCAACCGCTTCTGTTCCTCTGGCCTGCAAACCATTGCTTTGGCGGCTCAGCGCGTGATCGCTGGTGAGGCGGACATCTATGTGGCCGGTGGGGTGGAGTCCATCTCTTGCGTGCAAAATGAGATGAACCAACATATGTTGGCGGACGACAACTTGATCGGCAAAAAGCCTGAGATTTATTGGCCGATGCTACAAACGGCGGAGATGGTGGCCAAACGCTACAACATCGGTCGCCAAGTGATGGATGAGTACGGTGTGGAAAGCCAACGGCGCGCCTGCGAGGCTGCTGCTGCGGGTCGATTTACGGACGAGATTGTACCGATCAAGGTGCGCATGGCGATGGCTGACAAAGCCACCGGCATGATGATCACCAAGGAAGTGACCCTGTCGGATGACGAAGGTCGTCGTGCCGACACTACGTACGAGGGAATATCGCAAATTCGCAGCGCCATTCCTGGCGGCGTCATCTCTGCGGGCAATGCTAGCCAGTTTTCGGACGGCGCGGGGGCCTGTGTGGTGATGGACGCCAAGCTCGCTGAGAAGCGCGGCTTGAAACCGCTCGGGTTTTTCCGAGGCTTCGCAGTCGCAGGATGCGAGCCCGACGAAATGGGTATCGGACCGGTGTTCGCTATTCCTAAACTGCTGCAGCGTGCAGGCTTGAAAGTGAGCGACATTGATCTGTGGGAATTGAACGAAGCGTTTGCCGTGCAAGTCATTTATTGCCGCGACCGCTTGGGTATTCCGGCGGAACGTATTAACGTCGATGGCGGCGCAATTGCCGTGGGTCACCCTTACGGGGTCAGCGGACAGCGACTGACTGGCCATGCCCTACTCGAGGGGCGTCGCCGTAAAGCCAAATGGGCGGTCGTCACGATGTGTGTGGGTGGCGGAATGGGCGCAGCGGGCCTATTCGAAATCATTCAGTAAGTTGGACCTAAGGCCATGTTGCGTACGCCCGAGGATCGTTTCGAAAGTTTGCCTGACTGGCCGTACTCGCCGCATTACCTTGAAGGCTTGCCCGAGCTGTTAGGTGCTCGACTGCATTATGTTGATATTCCAAGCACGAGCATCCCTCAAAACGGGCCGAAGGTTGCGCTATGCCTGCACGGCAACCCGAGCTGGGGGTTTCTGTATCGCAAAATGGCCCCCGTATTTGTGCAGGCCGGACTCAGAGTGGTTATTCCCGATTTGATCGGGTTTGGTCGTTCAGACAAACCCGAATCGGATACCGCGCATAGCTTTGAGTACCACCGTAACTATTTGCTGGCGATCATCAAGCATCTTGATCTACGCGAGGTGCTCTTGGTGGTACAAGACTGGGGCGGCATTTTTGGCCTGACCTTGCCCATGGCCATGCCCGAGCGCTTTAGCCATCTACTCGTGATGAACACGACTTTGGGTTTGGGCGAGGGCTTGAGTGAGGGGTTTATTCAGTGGCGAAACTATTGCAACAAAAACCCAAACCTGGACCCCGGTCCACTCCTCAAGCGTGGCAAATCTGATATGACGCATGAGGAAGCCGCGGCCTATAGCGCGCCGTTTCCTGACGCAAGTTATAAAGCGGCGCTACGCACGTTTCCGAACCTGGTTCCCGACTCTCCACAGGCGCCTGGTGCCGCTATTTCGCAAGACGCCACAGAGTTCTGGCAAAACCGTTGGGCGGGCAAAAGTTTTATGGCGATTGGTACCGACGACCCTGTCTTGGGCCCGCCAGTGATGCAAAGCCTTCGCCAAAAAATTAGAAACTGCCCGGAGCCGATGATGGTGAAGGGCGGCCATTTTCTGCAAGAGTGGGGCGAACCGATTGCCAAGGCATGCCTAAAGTCTTTTAACCTATAAGCATTATCGTATGAGTTCGTCAGCCATCACCGTACCCTCCAAGCTGCTTAGCCGACGTGATCTTGATTTCATGCTCTACGAGTGGCTGGACGTGCTTCGGCTGACACAACGTGCGCGCTACTCCGACCACAGCCAAGAAACCTTTAACTTGGCGCTCGATACCTGCGAGAAAATCGCGACGGAGCATTTCTACCCCATCAATAAACTGCTCGACGCGCAGGAGCCACGTTTCGAAGACGGCAATGTGATTACGCCTGCGCCACTCAAAGCTGCGCTCAAGGTGTTTGTCGATGCTGGCTTGATGGCCGCAGGGCAAGACTTTGAGCTAGGTGGCATGCAGCTTCCCTATACGCTTGAGAAAGCCTGCTTTGCCTACTTTAATGCCGCCAGTGTCTCGGCGGGCGCCTATCCTTTCCTGACCATGGGCAATGCCAATTTATTGCTCGCGCACGGCAGCCCACACCAAATTGAAACCTGGGCGAAACCTGAGCTCGAGGGGCGCTACTTTGGCACCATGTGTCTGTCTGAACCCCAGGCAGGCTCCTCGCTGTCGGATATTCGCACCCGAGCCGAGTTGCAAAGCGATGGGACGTACCGCTTGTTCGGCAACAAGATGTGGATCTCCGGCGGCGATCAGGACTTGAGCGAGAACATTGTGCATTTGGTCTTGGCCAAGATCGCCGGGGCTGACGGCAAGCTCATTCCTGGTGTTAAAGGCATTTCACTCTTTGTGGTGCCGAAGGTCTTGGTGAACGCCGAGGGTGGGCTCACCGAACGCAATGACGTGGTGTTGGCGGGCCTCAACCATAAGATGGGTTATCGCGGGACCACTAATTGTTTGCTGAATTTTGGTGAAGGTCGTTTCAAACCCAGGAGCGCCGGTGTTGAATTGAAAGAAATGCCCAGTGAAGCAAAGGCTGGGGCTGTGGGTTACCTGGTGGGCGAGGTGCACCGCGGCTTGCACTGCATGTTTCACATGATGAACGAAGCGCGCATCGGTGTGGGCCTCGGGGCGACCACCCTGGGTTATACGGCCTATTTACACGCGCTGGAATATGCTCGAAGTCGCCCGCAGGGCCGACCGGCCAAGGGCAAAGACGCGGCCACTTCGCAGGTGCCCATCATTCAGCACGCCGATGTGCGTCGCATGTTGTTGGCGCAAAAGGCCTATGTCGAGGGCGCCTTGGCCTTGAACCTATATTGCTCGATGCTGGTGGATGAGCAAACCAGTGGCACGGAGCCTACAGCGAAGGAAGAGGCCACCTTATTACTGGAGCTACTGACGCCGATTGCCAAGAGTTGGCCCAGCCAATGGTGCCAAGAAGCCAACAGCATGGCCATTCAAGTGCATGGCGGCTACGGCTACACCCGTGATTACAATGTCGAGCAGTACTACCGTGATCAGCGCTTGAATCCGATTCATGAGGGCACCCACGGCATTCAAGGTTTGGATCTTCTGGGTCGCAAAGTCGTGATGGGTGAGGGCGCTGCTTTGCGGGCATTTTCTCAGCGTGTTGCTGCAAGTTGTCTAAGGGCGAGTGGATTGAACGACGAATTCGCCAACTGGTCGGGGAACCTAGCGGACTGGGGTAAACGTATTGATCAAACCATTCGCATGCTTTACTCGGCAGGCGATTTGGACGTCACTTTGGCCAATGCGAGCATTTTTTTAGAGGCTTTTGGTCATTACACTTTGGCTTGGGTGTGGTTAGAGCAAGCCACTGTCGCGCATCAAAAACTAGCGTCGTCCCCCACGGACGCAGATTTTTACCACGGCAAACTCCAAGCGGCTCGCTATTTTTTGATTTGGGAGTTGCCCAAGATTGGTCCGATGTTGGACCTCCTTAATCGTCTCGATCAAACCACCTTAGGCATGCAAGACGCCTGGTTTTAATGTCGATCATCTTAATGTAAAATATTAAAAGTAAATTATCTTGAATGCATCTCAATTATTTGATTTAAAAGGTAAAAAAGCAATTATTACCGGAGGCTCTCGCGGCCTGGGATTACAGATGGCGGAAGCTTTAGGCGATATGGGCTGCGAACTCATGTTGACCTCACGCAAAACCGAGGAACTCGAGGTTGCACAAGCTCATTTGCAAGCGCGAGGCATTCAAGCCCATATTTTGGCCAGCGATCAAAGTAAGCCGGAGCAAATTTTGAGCTTTGTTGATGCAACGCTCGCGACCCTGGGTGGCGTCGATATTTTGATCAATAATGCTGGTGCCACTTGGGGCGCCGCGGCGGAAGACCATCCGCTTGAAGCCTGGATGAAGTTAGTCAATCTGAACCTTACTGGTGTCTTCGTCTTGACCAAGGAAATCGGCAAACGCTGCATGATTCCAAAGCGCTCAGGGCGGGTATTGACCGTCGCTTCGGTCGCAGGCCTGCGAGGCAACCCGATGAATACCAATAAAACCCTGGCCTACAACACCACCAAAGGAGGCCTCGTGAACTTTACGCGGGCCTTGGCGGGGGAATGGGGACCGTATGGCATTACCGTCAATGCCTTAGCGCCTGGTTTCTTTATGTCGAAAATGACCAAAGGAAGCTTGGACGAGGTCGGCGACGTGCTGATCAAAAATACGCCCTTGCAACGTATTGGAGATTCTGAGGATCTCAAAGGCGCGGCGCTTCTTTTTTGCTCTGAGGCGGGAAAGCACATTACCGGGCAAATTTTGGCCGTAGATGGCGGAGCAACAGCCGTATGAGTTTGATGACTCTGCCCAGTGCAATGCGCTTTGAGATATGTTCAACTACCTTAAGACCTCACCAAATTGCCGCCTAACAAACCCTAACGAGAGACAAACACATGACCATGAACAAACAGTGGCTACTCGCCAGCCGCCCCAATGGATGGCCTACCGCCGCCAACTTTCGCTTAGTCGAAACCCCGATTCCGACTGCGGCTGACGGTGAGATTGTGGTGCGCAATCATTTCATGTCGCTCGACCCCTATATGCGCGGCCGTATGGACGATGGCAAGAGCTATGCTCAGCCTCAGCCACTCGACCAAGTGATGCAGGGCGGCTCAGTCGGCGAGGTGATTGAGTCTCGCTCGCCGTTGTATGCAGTGGGCGATAAGGTAAGGGGTGGACTCGGTTGGCAGCAATACGGCAAGGCCGACGCCAAGTTGTTCGTCAAAATTACTGAAACCCGCGTGCCCTTATCCGCCTATCTTGGCGTGCTGGGCATGCCTGGGGTGACGGCCTGGATGGGATTGAGCCAAATCATTGAACCGAAGGCTGGGGAAACCGTCGTTGTGTCGGCGGCCAGTGGTGCGGTGGGCGGCGTGGTGGGTCAATTGGCCAAAGCCAAAGGCTGCCATGTGGTCGGCATTGCAGGTGGTCCCATGAAATGCAAGCTGGTCGTGGAAGAATTTGGCTTCGATGCCTGCGTTGATTACAAGGCCTTAGATTTCCGAGCTCAGTTTAAGGAAGCCACGCCTAAAGGAGTAGATGGCTATTTTGAGAATGTCGGCGGCGAGGTGTTGGACACGGTGTTTGGCCGCATGAATGCATTTGGTCGTGTGGCGGTGTGCGGCCTGATTGCCGGGTACAACGAGGCAGCCGCCCCGATGACGCAATTTCGTGCCATCCTGATTAATCGCCTCAAGGTACAAGGCTTTATCGTCTCAGAACGTATGGACCTTTGGCCACAAGCCTTGCAAGAGCTGAGCGACCTTGTCGTTGATGGAAAATTGAAATACCGTGAGACGGTTGCCGAGGGCATCGAGGCCGCACCACGTGCCTTTATTGGTCTGCTGAAAGGCGAAAATGTCGGCAAGCAAGTTGTGAAGCTCATCTAACGCTTGCGACTTTTCGGACGAACATATTCATCATCTTTATGAACTGGGGAACAACATGAATGCACCCATCCATCCATCCTTTCTTTCCATGAAATCTCAGGTCTCTGATGTCGAGTGGGCCTTAAGGGTTGATCTTGCCGCGTGTTATCGCGCGGTTTCGATGTATGGCTGGGACGATTCGGTGTTCACCCATATTTCGGTCCGTATTCCCGGGCCGGAGCATCACTTCCTGATCAATCCCTACGGTGTGGGTTTTGATGAAATGACCGCCTCGGCACTCGTCAAGATTGACTCAAAGTGTGTGCCTCAACATGCCACTGACTATCCAGTTAACCCGGCCGGCTTCACGATTCACGGTGCGATTCACGCCATTCGCGAAGATGCCGGTTGTGTGATTCATACCCATACCCGGGCGGGGGTCGGAGTGGCTGCTCAAAAGCATGGCCTCCTTCCAATTTCTCAGCAAGCCAGTGTCGTGATGGCGTCTTTGTGCTATCGCGACTATGAAGGTATTGCGCTCAACCATGACGAAATTCCCCGTCTCCAAAAAGATCTTGGGAACCACACCGCCATGATCTTGCGCAATCATGGCCTGCTCACGGTGGGGGAAACTGTGGGAGATGCGTTTCACAGCATGTATGTTTTGGAGACAGCCTGTCAGATTCAAATCGCCGCGCTTGCAGGCGGGGCGGATCTTATTCAGGTCGATCCATCCGTGCTCGCTGTTAACAAGGCGAATATGGCGGCCGCGAGAGCGGGGCGGAGTGCCGGGGCTTTGGCCTGGCCTGCCACGAAGCGCAGGGTGGATCGTCGCCTACCGGGCTACGATGTTTAGGAACTAGCGATGCAAGCAGAAGCATCGCTCGGGCACGGCGAAGAGTTTCGGGTGGATGGGCGAAATGCTCGCCGCCTGCTTAATCCTGCCGAATTGCGTGAACTGACAAGCTTAGATGATTGGCGTGGCGTGGTTGCACCGCTCTTGACCTTTAGCCTCATTGTGATCTTCCTTGCCATCGGCGGCTTAGCCTTCGCTACGAGTGCCTGGTTGCTGCTCTTTCTGGCAATGATCGGCATCGCCACGCAGCAGCATGCGCTGTTTGTGTTGGCCCATGAAGCCGCTCATTACCGGATGTTCAAAGTGCGGGCGCTGAATGATTTTGTGGGTCGTCTAGCGGGCACTTTCGGGGGCATCTCGATGTGTTCTTACCGGGTCACCCACCGACTGCATCACAACCATTTGTATGGCGCTCAAGACCCAGATATCGCCTTGAACGGAGGCTATCCGAGGGGCGGATGGTACCTAGGCAGAAAGCTAATGATCGACCTAACAGGGTGGACTGCGCCAAAAACTTACGCCTATTTCTTTGGCGCTCCGGCGATTAACTCTGACAACGCTGAGCGCGTCAATCCTCTGAATGATACGTCTGAGGCCTTGCGGCAGGATGCACGCCAGGATCGGTGGATGGTGATCGCATTTCACCTCGCAATGCCCTTGTTTTGTTTCGCCTGGGGTGGCGCGATAATTTTAATCGCCTATTTACTGCTTTGGGTTCTTCCCCTAGTGAGCTTCCTGCAACCGATTCTTCGTTTACGGGCGGTGGCCGAACATGGCGCACCAGCCGGATACGACTCGCCGCTGCGCGCCGCGCGCACCAACTTAACCGGCCGCGGGCCCTTGAGTTGGGTCATTCGTTTTGTGTTTTTTCCTCACCACGTGAACTATCACATCGAGCATCACCTCTACCCGGCGGTGCCCCACTATCGACTAAAAGCGGCGCACGATCTCTTGGTCGCCAAGGGGGCGCTTGAAGGGGCTGAAGTGCGCTACTTCACAGACACGCTCAAACGAGTCTTCATGGCAAAAGGGTCCATTCCCGAATCCATTCGACTGCGTGTGTGACTCTCGGTTAAGCGGGCTTCAATCCGGCCTCTGTTAATCAGGCTCTACCCCGGCTGCCTTCAAAACATTCTTGTAACTTTCGTATTGGTCTTTGACCCAAGTTGAGAGCTTTTCAGGGGTCGATCCCATCAGCTCAAAGGCCTGCTTTTCCATCGCACTCGCAACCTCGGGCTTCATCATGGCGGCGATGAACTCTTTATTCAATCGCTCTACGACATCGCGGGGCATTTTTGCGGGGCCAAACAGTGCGGCCCAAGAAATGAGCGAAAACTTGGGCACGCCCGACTCAATAATCGTCGGGACATTGGGTAGCACAGGGCTTCGTCGGGGTAAGGTCACGGCAATCGCTTTGAGACGGCCTTCCTTAATATGAGGCACTGCCACGCCAGCAGCCGATACCATGAGTTGCACGCGACCAGCAATGAGGTCGGTGAGGGCTTGCGGCTCGCCTTTATAGGGCACA
>JAYVKZ010000021.1:0-1681 GCA_043767985.1 Betaproteobacteria bacterium | reverse complement strand
CAGACCAAGGTCGGCCGTCGTATCCCGGTCATTTTGGTCGGCACCTCCTTCTGGAAAGGCTTGATCGACTGGATTCAAGAGCAACTGGTCGGCGGCGGTATGGTGTCGCCTGAGGACATGAATTTGATCCAGATCATTGATGACCCGCAGGGGATCGTGGATGCCATTTTCGACTTCTATGATGGCCGTGGTTTTACCCCCGCCAAGGAAGAGCGTGAGACCATCATGTATCTTTGAGGCTGGTGCGCAAGAAAGGCTCCTTTAATGGACTTTTTCTAAGCACTGCCTCGAACCCCACAAGAAACTCTCAAGCATGGCCGTTTTCACACCTGTCTCCCCTGCCCAAATGGGCCAATTTCTAAAAGGCTATTCGCTGGGCGAGTTGGTTGAAATTCAGGGTATCGAAAGCGGCATTGAAAACAGCAATTTTTTTGTCACTACCCAACTGGCTGGTGTCAACACACGCTATATTTTGACGCTCTTTGAGCGGCTGAGTCACGCTCAACTGCCGTTTTATTTGAATATGATGCATCACTTGGCAAAACGACAGGTGGCCTGCCCTGATACGTTGAGCGATAAGCAAGGGGTTGCCTTGCAAACCCTCAACGGCAAGCCTGCTGCGCTTTTTACTTGCTTGGCAGGCAGGGCCAATATGGCGCCCACTGAGGAGCATTGTCGCCAGGTGGGAGCGCTACTTGCACAGATGCACCTAGCCGTTGATAACTTTGAGGGTGGCCTGCCCAACCTTCGAGGCTTGACTTGGTGGAACGAGGCCAGCCCGAAAGTTTTGCCGTTTATAAATCGCTCGCAAGCCGATTTACTTAGCACCGAGTTAACCATACAAAATGAGTTCGCCGCCGGTCCGGTGTATGCCGAGCTCCCCAAGGCCCCCGTACATGCCGACTTGTTTCGCGACAATGTACTTTTCGACGAGCAAGAGGGCAACATTAAGCTTGGGGGGGCCATTGATTTTTACTTCGCGGGTGTTGATCACTTGGTCTTCGATATGGCCGTGACCGCCAACGACTGGTGCATCATTGATGCTACCGGAGAATTCATTCCCAGCCATCTCGAAGCGTTTTTGCAAGCCTACTGCGCTCGGCGAATGCCGAGCATAGCCGAGCAAAAGGCTTGGCCCTTGATGCAACGTGCCGCCGCCCTTCGGTTTTGAATCTCACGACTCTACGACTTCCACTTGCCCAGACCTGCCGAGATGGTCAACCCAAAAGACCCCTCTCATTTCGAACGAATCCTTCGCATTCGCCGTATTCAGCCCCAACTGTTAAATCTTTGATGCACATCCGAACACTAAAATTCAATGACGGCTTTCGCTGGCTCATTCAAGGCCTTGGCCTCTTGAAGCGCTATCCACTGGTGCTCTTAATGAGTGGTCTCACTTATTTGTTTGTACTCATTTTTTCTTCTCTGGTGCCTCTGCTAGGTGTCGTGATTCCTACGGTACTCGCGCCAGTGCTGTCGCTAGGCCTCACGCAAATTGCAAAAATGGGCGCCGAAGGTCAGACACCCCAATTGTTCAACATGTTTGAACCCTTTAAAAACTATAAATCGCCGGGCTTTAAAAACCTCATGCTGCTCGGTGTCTTCAATACGGTCGCCACCTACTTGGCTCTCGCATTCGCAGGCTTGTTTGATGACGGCACCCTATTGAAGCTTGCGACCG
>JAYVKZ010000020.1:0-4244 GCA_043767985.1 Betaproteobacteria bacterium | reverse complement strand
GACTCGCCGAGCGGCTCGATCGACGGACGATTGAGCGTGAGGTAGTGGTGGCCGTAGGACAGATGAATGTCCCAGTGCTCGAGCTGCGTCGTCGCCGGGAGGACGATGTCCGCCCAGTCCGCGCTGTCGGTCTGAAAATGCTCCAACACCACCGTGAACAGATCTTCACGGGCGAACCCTTGAATGACTTTTTCAGAATCAGGGGCCACCGCGACTGGATTACTGTTGTACACAATCATTGCTTGAATGGAATGGTCTTGCGTGAGTGCGTCACCAATCGTCGACATATTCACGGTGCGAGGCAACTTGGGCCAGGTAGGCATCAGTTGTGGCCGTGTCAACTGCGGGTTTTCGGGGGCCATATGACTTGCCGAGAGCAGCATGCCGCCACTAGGATGCTTCCACGCACCGACCAGTGCAGGTAAGCAAGCCACAGCACGCACCGCATTCGCGCCTCCACGAGTGCGCTGCATACCGTAGTTAAGACGAATCGCCGCAGGCTGCGCGCAGCCGTACTCCAGTGCAAGATCAATGATGACCTGGGCCTCAATACCGCAAATTTCCGCAGCCCGCTCGGGCGGATATTCAGCCGCTCTCAGCTTGAGCGCCTCAAAGCCGAGCGTATGTTGAGCAACGTAGCCCACATCGATCAAATTGTTTTCAATCAAGACATGGGCCATCGACAAGGCTAACGCAGCATCACTGCCCGGCTTAATTGCGATGTGTTGATGACACTTGGCAGCGGTATCGGTCAAGAGGGGATCAATCGCAATCAAGCGAGCGCCAGCGCGCTTGGCTTGTTGCGCAAAAGTCCAAAAATGAAGATTGGAGGTGATCGAGTTCGAGCCCCAAATGAGGATGAGCTTGGCCTCAGCATAACGCTCAACATCCATCCCCACTTTTCCGCCCAGAGTGTAGGTGAGGCCTGCCGTGCCTGCGCTGGAGCAAATCGTACGATCTAGCAAAGACGCCCCAAGCTTGTGAAAAAACCTCGAGGCCATGCCCTCCGATTGAACAAAGCCCATCGTGCCGGCATAGCTGTAAGGGAGAATGGCCTCAGGATCACGCGCCGCGATGGGCTTAAGTTTGGCCACAATCGTCTGAATCGCCTCGTCCCAGGAGATCGGCTCAAACCGTCCCTGACCTTTTTTTCCCACACGTCGCATGGGTTGCAAAAGCCGATCCTTGTGATAGGTGCGCTCGGTATAGCGCGCGACCTTGGCGCACAAAGCCCCGTGGGTGGGCGGATGATCGGGGTCACCCGCCACTTTGACAGCCATACCGTTCTCAACCGTAATGTGCAGCGCACAAGTATCGGGACAGTCGTGCGGACAGGCGCCACGCACCACACCATTGCGGGGCAAAGTTCCGGGTGGGGCAAAGGCGATGGGGGCAGATAGAGTATTGATCGAGTTCACAGCTTAGCGGTCCAAAGTATCTGGATTCAGGATTCCAGGCCAAAAAGATGGCAAAATAGAAACTAGGTGACACGGCCTGCTGACGCACTGAGCGTCTGGCGCTAATCACCTTGGGCAATCTAGATCCGGGCCGCCAACCAGGCCAACCCTGTCTCTGGACATGCCCTTTTCGCAGAGTATCAGAACCATGAGATTGGTCGAAGAAATCCTGGCATCACAAGCCGAAATAGCCCAAGTCCGTCGCGACATTCACGCCCATCCCGAATTGCGTTACGAGGAGCATCGCACCTCTGACATCGTGGCTGCCAAGCTCACCGAGTGGGGTATTCCCGTCATTCGTGGCATGGGCGGCACCGGTGTGGTGGGCACCATCAAGAACGGCACCAGCAACAAGGCTATTGGCTTGCGGGCCGATATGGACGCTTTGCCCATTCAAGAAGCCAACACCTTCGAGCATGCCTCGAAAAACGCTGGGAAAATGCATGCCTGCGGCCATGATGGCCACACCGCCATGCTCTTGGCGGCAGCCAAGCATATGTCTAAGCACCGCAACTTCGACGGTACGGTTCACTTGATTTTTCAGCCCGCCGAAGAAGGCGGAGCGGGCGCCAAAAAGATGATCGAAGACGGTCTGTTCGAGAAATGCCCAGTCGACGCGGTGTTTGGCATGCACAATTTCCCCGGCATTCCAGCGGGAAGCTTCGCGGTCTGTGATGGCCCGATCATGGCCTCGAGCAGCGAGTTCGATATCGTGATCAGCGGCGTAGGCTCTCATGCTGCACTGCCGCATGAAAGCGTGGACCCAGTCATGATTGCTTGCAATATGGCGCAGGCCTTGCAAACCATTATTACTCGCAATAAAAAGCCCGTGGATACGGCGGTGATTTCGATCACTCAAATTCACGCTGGGGAGGCCTATAACGTGGTGCCCGACCAAGCGATCTTGCGGGGGACGGTTCGCACCTTTACCGTATCGGTGCTCGATCTCATTGAAAAGCGCTTCCGCGAAATTGTCGAGCAACTCCCCAAAGCCTTTGGGGCCACGGCGACCTTGCGATTTTTCCGCAACTATCCCCCCACCGTGAATCACACCAAGGAAACCGAGTTTGCTCGTAGCGTGATGCGCGACATCGTCGGCGACAAACAGACACTGGAATTTGAGCCCACTATGGGCGGTGAAGACTTTGCCTTCATGCTACTGGCCAAGCCAGGTTGCTACAGCATTATCGGCAACGGCGGTGGCGACCACCGTACTCATGGTCACGGTCTAGGGCCCTGCTCCTTGCACAACCCTAGCTACGACTTTAATGACGAAGTGATTCCGCTCGGTGCCAGTTATTGGATCCGCCTCACTGAGAAGTTCCTGGCGCCCGCCTAATTTAAACCAAAGTCCTCATGCTCGCCTTTGTCGTTCAACGCGTACTGCAAGCCATCGTCGTCATGCTCGTCGTCGGCTTTATCGCTTTCTCGCTCTTTCAGTACGTGGGCGACCCGGTGCTTGCCATGTTAGGACAGGACGCGACGCCAGAGCAAAAAGAAGAGCTCAGAAACGATCTGGGGCTCAACGCCCCGTTCTATGTGCAATTTACCCGTTTCGCCAAAAACGCGGCGCAAGGCGAGTTCGGTATTTCCTACCGGCAGGGCCGCAAAGTATCAACCTTGATGAAGGAGCGCTTCCCAGCCACCCTGGAGTTAGCTTTAACTGCCTCCTTGGTGGCACTCGTGGTGGGTATCCCAGTAGGCGTTTATACGGCGCTGCGACGACGAGGGTTTTTATCGAACGCCTTCCTTATTGTTTCTTTGATTGGTGTGTCTTTACCCACTTTTCTCATCGGCATTTTGTTGATTCTTTTTTTCGCCGTCTTACTCGGATGGCTGCCCTCTTTCGGTCGCGGCGAAACCGTCGCCTTGGGCGCCTGGACCTCGGGCTTTTTTACGCTCGACGGGCTGAAGCATCTGATCCTACCCTCGATCACCTTGAGCTTGTTTCAGCTCACCTTGATTATGCGCCTAGTCCGCTCGGAAATGCTCGAGGTCTTGCGTACAGACTACATTAAGTTTGCCCGCGCACGAGGCTTAGGCAATCGCGCGGTGCATTTTGGTCATGCCCTAAAAAACACGCTCGTGCCTGTGATGACGATTACCGCCCTGCAACTCGGCTCGCTGATCGCCTTTGCGATTATTACCGAAACCGTTTTCCAGTGGCCGGGCACCGGGCTCTTATTTATCCAAGCCGTACAGTCGGCGGATATTCCAATTATGGCCGCCTACCTCTGTCTGATTGCACTGATTTTTGTGGCCATTAATTTGATTGTTGACCTGCTCTATTTTGTGGTCGACCCTCGCCTCCGGTCGACTCATTAAGGATAAGCTTTTCGTGCTAGACAAAACACTCGACTCAGAAATTCTTGAGCATGGCTCACATACTGCTATCGCTGAGAATGCGGGGCGCTACCTTGGCCAATCGCAGGCCTTTCAATCGATTAACAGTTTTACGAACGAGCTCACTCGCATTCGGCGCATCCTGCATCAACACCCTGAGCTCGGCTTTGAAGAAAATTTCACATCCAACTTAGTTGCCGATGAGTTAAAGCGCTACGGGGTCGATCATATTGAGCGTGGCATCGGTAAAACCGGCGTGGTCGCAAGCATCAAAGGAAGCCTGCCCTTACAGCCAGGCAAGCACACCAGTATTGGCCTACGTGCCGACATGGACGCCCTGCCGATGAACGAGGAGAACGAATTCCTGCATCGCTCGAAAGCCAGCAGTCGTATGCATGCCTGTGGCCACGATGGCCATACCACCATGTTGCTCGGTGCGGCACG
>JAYVKZ010000019.1:0-16401 GCA_043767985.1 Betaproteobacteria bacterium | reverse complement strand
GTTGCCTCCATCGGGCTAGGTTTCTTCACCGGAGGACTTCAACACTTTCCAGATTCGCCAAGCCGCAGTGCTTGGGTCGTCCCGGTCGGCTTCGCGATGAGTCTCTTCGCAATGTATTGGATCGAGGCGCGCGGTACTACCGAGACTGGCACAGTCTGGGTCTATGCTGTGCTCGGCATCTTGGTGGTGACTGGCGCGTCCATTGCCACGTGGCTTTATCTGAGTGGGCATGCACCAAGCCCGCATGGGCATGACCATGCGTCCAGTTCGAACGCGCCTACGGGAAAGGTACGCGAAGTGCGGATTGACATGGACGACTCGCTACGATTTACCCCATCCTCATGGGAGGCGACGCAGGGCGAATCCCTTCGCATCATTGTGATCAATAAGGGCAAACAAACTCATGAATTGGTTTTAGGCCGAGAGGCTGATTTGAAACAACATGTCGAAGATGCGAAAAAGCCTAACTTCAAAGACCATCCTCACGACAACGAGGTGTCGGTCAAACCTGGACAGCAAGGCGAATTACTTTGGACCTTCAAAGAGTCGGGCCTTTGGGCCATGGGATGTCTGGAAGACGGGCACTTTGAGGCTGGCATGAGAGGGAATATTCGGGTGGCACCAAAACCATGAGATCGATCGGCCTAATCAAGCAAATCCATCTCTACCCGAATGTAGTCGGCCCGATAGGTGAGCTCAGCTAGATAAATCACCGTACCGTCCGGCGCACAAATCACGCGTCTCACCTCAGCAACTGGCGCCGACACCGAAATGTCCAGAGCATTTGCCGCTTCTACGCCAGCGGTCGAAATGGTCAGGATCTGACGCGCCGAACCAATCTGAACTGCTTTCAGGTCCAATAGCACAGGTATGACGACTTCGCTACGAAAGCGTTTGGGCGCCAGTTTAAAGACGCGCTCGTCCAGGTAGGCCGAGATGACGGACGTGAACTGCCTTTCGCTAGCGTGAATACGACGCAGGAACCGGTACTTAGGCGCCGGAGTTCCGTCACTGTCATCAATCCTTGGCATCGCCATGCCTT
The DNA here is from genome assembly GCA_043767985.1 of Betaproteobacteria bacterium. Classification (GTDB taxonomy): domain Bacteria; phylum Pseudomonadota; class Gammaproteobacteria; order Burkholderiales; family Burkholderiaceae_E; genus JAPOKJ01. Next base: position 15,359 of record JAYVKZ010000019.1, on the reverse strand, counting down.
CGGCCAATGGAATGAGTCGGGGGGCTTGCTTGCGGTAAAGCTCGGCGAGCCGGATCAGGGAGCTTTCCACGCGCATTTGTGGATGGGTTTCAGGCTTCGCCTGAACAAAGGTGCCGCGCCCTTGCTTGGGGGCTAACAGGCCCTCTTTTTTTAACAGTTGAATCGATTGTCGAACCGTGATCAGACCGACCTCGAACTCTTCGGCGAGCTCGGGCAGCGTCGGAATTTGCATGTCGATCATCCAGATACCTTTCACGATGCGCTCACGCATCGCGTCGGCGAGCTGAGCGTACAGAGGGCTTGCGCTATGTTCAAAGAATTTGGGCATCTTCGCGGAAAATTGACATATCTGATTAAATATAGAATGATAGACACAATACGATCTAATGCTGTCCCCCTCACTTTAACGGATCTCATTTGAAAAGCCCGCCAAACATCCTCTTCATTATGGCTGATCAACTGGCCGCGAGCGCACTTGCAGCCTATGGTCACAAACTCGTCAAAACCCCCAATCTAGATCGCCTAGCCGCGCGCGGTGCTGTGTTCGAGAATGCCTATTCCCCTAATCCCATTTGTGCCTCGTCTCGCTTCGCAATGATGTCGGGGCAATATTCCTCGCGGATTGGCGCGTTTGATAACGCCTCAGAGTTTCCCGCCGCCGTGCCCACCTTCGCGCACTATTTGCGCTCGCTCGGTTACTCCACCTGCTTGTCGGGCAAGATGCATTTTGTTGGCCCTGATCAATTGCATGGTTTCGAAGAGCGTGTGACGACCGACATCTACCCGTCCGATTTCGGCTGGACGGCTGATTGGGCGAGAAAGGTCGAACCCTATGCCCCCAGCCAGATGAGCATGCGCGGTATCGTCGAATCGGGCCTATGCGTACGTTCTTTGCAGATGGATTACGACGATGATGTGGCCAACCAATCGGTCCAGTGGCTCTTTGACCATGCGCGCCGCCCCGAGGGCAAGCCATTCTTATTGGTGTCCTCTTTCACGCACCCGCATAACCCGTTCACGATCTCGAAAGAGTACTGGGATCTGTATAACCATGCCGACATCGAGATGCCGACGGTACCCTTCATACCCTACGAGCAGCGCGACCCGTGGAGCCAGCGTTACTACAAGCTCATTCGCCAAGATGAGCATGAGGTCACTGACGCACACATTCTCTCGGCTCGCCATGCCTATTACGGCATGATCAGCTATGTCGATCACAAGGTGGGGATGCTGCTCGATGCGCTTGAGAAAACTGGCGCAATCGATAACACCGTCATCGTGTTTACTGCCGATCACGGCGACATGCTCGGCGAACGTGGCATGTGGTACAAATTCAACCCTTTTGAGCAGTCCATCAAGGTGCCCCTGTTGATCAGCGCTCCTGGTGCTAAAGCAGGCCAGCGGGTAAGCCAAAATTGTGGTTTGGTTGACCTGCTACCAACGCTCCTCGATCTCGCCACCGATGGCCAGCCGCCGAAGTTGGTGGACCATTGCGACGGTCGTAGCCTCGCAAGCTGGTTGCAAGGCACCGATGCGTCTTGGAAAGACGAGGCGCTGATTGAGTTCACCAGCGAAGGTGTGTACGCACCAGCCTTCATTCTTCGTCAGGGGAAGTACAAGTATGTGTACTGCGAAGGGGATCCTGGCATGTTGTTCGACCTGCAAAGCGATCCACGCGAACTGCGCAATCTGTGTCGTGAACCTGCCTATGCTGACTTGGCCAAGCAGATGATGGATGAGATCGAAACTCGTTTTACGCCGGCTCAGGTGAAGAAAAATGTCTTGGACAGCCAGCGGCGTCGACTGTTTTTGCACTCGGCGCTCACCAAGGGCGCTCATACACCATGGGACTATCAAGTGCATAAGGATGCGTCCAGACAGTATGTGCGCAGCGTGGCTACCACCAGTACAACGGCGACTAAGGCCAAGGCGCGTCTACCCTTTGTGCCGACGGTGCCACCCGACTATCCACGCAAATCCTAGTTTGTTTCAGTTTTCATTGACGTCGAAATTTATCCAAGGTGGTGGTTTCATGAATATGGTTCTCCGAGGTGTTTCAGCCCTACTCTCACTGGGGCTACTCTTGAGCGTTGAACCCGCTTCTGCTCAAACCTATCCGTCCAAGCCAGTGCGGGTAGTCGTGCCCTTTCCTGCGGGCGGGATTGTCGACATTCTTACCCGTGTGCTCACTGAAAAAATCGCGAGCAACTGGGGCTCACCGATCATCGTTGAGGCCAAGCCAGGTGCCGGTGCGCTTGTAGGTACGGAGGCCGTGGCGACCGCTGCACCTGATGGGTACACCTTTTTGGTGGCCACCATTACTACCGCAGTCGGCCCGCTGATCAACCCGCAATTCAAGTATGACCTTCGCAAAGACTTTGTTGCTGTCGGCCTGTTTGCAAGTGCGCCCAACTTGGCGGTCGTGCCCCCTTCATTGGCTGCTTCGTCGATTGCAGAACTGGTCGCCTTAGCGCGCAAGAGCCCAGGAAAATTAAGTTACGCGCATTCGGGTGCCGGATCAACCAATCATCTGCCAGTCGAGTTCCTCAAGACGTCTCGCCGTCTGCATATCGTACCGGTGTCGTACCGAGGTCAGCCGCAGGCAATTACTGATGTGATCGGCGGCCAGGTCGAGGTGTTCTTCGGCGCGCCTGCACTACTCGTGCCCCATGTCAAGGCCGGTCGACTCAAGGCCATTGCAGTGACTTCCAACAAACGGCTCGATGACCTGCCTAGTGTGCCTACGCTCGCCGAGAGCGGTTTTGGCGATGTACTGGGTGGATCGGGTTGGTTTGGCATCGTGGCGCCTCTCGGCACACCCACAGCGTTAGTGCGACGCTTCAATGAGGAACTTAATACGGCCTTGAAGTCACCAGACGTTATTGAGCGGCTACGCAAGGCCTACGCCTTTGCCGAGGGCGGGTCTCCCGAAGACTTCACTAAGTTTTTGGCGGAGGAAGGCGTTCGCTGGACCAAGTTGGTGAAGGATGCGAATATCAAGCCCGAATGATTGGACTCGTTCAAACCTAATGGGCACCTTCTAAACCATATCGCTACGCTTTGCGATACAAGAGTCGCCAGCACAATCACAAACGGGCTCGCTCGCTTGTCCATCGGACAATCCCCGATATCGCCTTCACCCAGGGACGCATTCATGATGCGAATCCAGGCGTTTCAAACAGAGACCTCCGCGAGATGCCTTCGAGCCGAAAGCGAACCCAAACTGTGAGTTAGTTCGTCCTTGAGTCCTTGACTCATGGAGGAGCGTAAATCGTCTCTCGACCCTTTACGTTCTGGCTGGCGCAGGTATTGGACAGCCAACACTACACGGCAGAGTAGGTTTTCTGCATGGAATGAACCCACAGTCATGATTCCGCCTTTAGAGAATCAGACTGGCAAATGGACGCCAGGGCATGGTTACGACCCCGACAATTAAACTGCAAGCGCCACGCTTACTGATACTCGACGAAGACGCGAAGCTACGGAGCATGCTTCAGCAATACCTCGGACAATTTGGATTTCCGGTGTATGTGGTGAGCAGCCCCGCCGAACTCAATAGAGCGCTCGAGCATGAGGACTACGATCTCCTGATGATGGATGTCGTGATGCTCGCGGGGGATGGCTACCTCGCTAAACCTTTCGAGCCGCGTGAACTGTTGGCAAAGGTCGAGGCAATTATTCGACGCGTGCGTATCACTCAGCAGCACTCAATTGCACAACAAAAATCAATTCGTCTCGGCACGACGAGCATTGACCTTGAGGGCCGACGTGCCCACCGAGATGGAGAAGTCATGGAGCTGAGTACGCGTGAATTTGAACTGTTGAGGGTTTTCTTAAGGCATCAAAACCGCCCTTTGAGTCGCGCGCGGCTGATGGCCTTATCGCAAGGCGTGGATTCGGAGTCCAGTGAACGTACGATTGATGTTCAAGTGCTACGCCTGCGCAAGATTATCGAAACCGACCCTTCCAAGCCACGTTATCTACAGACCGTGTGGGGTTCCGGTTACATATTTGTTCCCGACAAAAACTAAGCGATACAACAAAGTGATGCACGAGATCTAAAGCACAAAATCCGGCTTGTCGTTTAAAAACATAGAGCTGGCTGACGAACCCTTTAAATGCTTCAGGAGGTTTCACCATGTTACAAAACTGACACAAAATTAGCTTAGCATTCATTGCGCCGCCGAGTACCAGGTTTTCCGTCATGGCGAGGGAGTCTGATCGTTTTTTTTGGCGGTCGGAATCAATTCAGATCAATCTTCAATTTGCACAACAAACCTAAAAGTAGGAATTATTGTTATGAAGTATCAAACACTTTTATCAACATTGGTAGGCATATCATTGGCTACTGCACTCGGCGTGACCGCTGCCCAAACAACACCTGCCACGAGAGGGCAGGTGAAAATGGAGCGCGACGAGTTCTTGAAAACACATCGCTACGATGCGGGCATGATGGATTGGGTGGTCAAGCCAGGCGTTGAGGCTCCAGCAGGTGTCATGACTCGCGACGAGATTATCGCGGCGCGCGATAAGTTCCTCGCGATGCATCGTTACAATGCGGGCACTCAGGATTGGGTGAAGTTACCCGGTCCTCGCGACATGAGTACTCTCACGCGAGAGCAGGTCAAGAAAGAGACCGCCGCTTTCAGCAAAACGATGGTTTTCAATAACGAAACTGCTACCTGGTCTAAACGCTAAAGGTAAGTCGGCGTAAGAGGCTGTTCCGCAGCCTCTTACCTGAGTGTTCTAGCCTGCGGTCTCGCTGGTTGGTTTGGTGACTACTTGTTGTGCCTGGCATGATGTAGTTCTCTTTTCATCCAAGTATTGCTGTCGCTGCTCGTTGTGCCAGTGCATTTCACCTGATAGGCGACGCCGGAATAGCTACTCTCGCTTGCGGCTAAATCGATGAATTGCTCAGCGCTCTTTAGCGCGTACTTAGATTCGACGTAGTCTAACTTTCGCACCAGATGCTTCTTCGCGTCAGCCCCAGAGTACCACTTGCCATTTCGATTGAATTGGCAGCCCGAGGTCTCAAGCGCATTTAACACCGCAAGCACTTCGGCGCGCGCAGCAAGAGGCATCGGCTCAGCAATCGCGTGTGATGCAGCGAGGACTGCGCCAATCAACACGAGTTTAGATTTTTCACGTCGCAAGTTTTCGTATCCTTAGAATTCTGGTGAGTGTACGCCCGTGGGCCAAGCCTCGCGTAGGCAGCTTACCTAAACCCATCAAACACCTCAGGGTACGATTACGTAGGATCTTTCTCTGGATGCCGTTGGCGACGACCTTTGGCTTCCCCGTTGTATTTGCGCCGGGCGGCATTTTTTCGGCCAAGGCAGTTGGAATATTTGAGCGGATTGCCTCTTCGCTTTTGTTGGCCGGTGCGGTGCTTTCTGGCAAGCGATGGCTGGGTTGAGTGGCGCAATTTCAGAGCCGCCAAAAGTGATCTACAAAAGATAGTCAAACTGTAGAGCCAGCCACTCCCGAAGTTTTACGGCCGGCCCTCGCTGACGCCAAGTATCGATAGTCACTTCATGGGCAAGTGAAAGGTCGTGCTCGAACACCTTGCGCATCTGTCCTCCGAAATTGTCCCCTAGAAATACGGCGTTCACTTCGTCGTTGTGGCAAAAGCTTCGCCAGTCAAAATTCGAAGATCCTATCGAGGACCAGACTCCGTCTACGACGATTGTTTTGGCATGCAGGAGAACATCACGCTGCTCGAAGATCTTGACACCAGCGGACAGCAAGTCTTCATAGTTTGAACGGCCTGCGTGAAAGGCCAAGGCGGAGTCGGTGATACCTGGCAACAGAAGGCGAACATCGACGCCGCGCTTTGCGGCAGCTTTGAGAGCATTGATCGTATTGGGATCCGGGACGAAGTAGGCCGTGGTAAGCCACACACTCTCCCGCGCATATGAAATCGCGGCGGTCAGTAGCAGGTACATGTGACTCAAATTGTTGTCGGGGCTGCTTCCCACGATGGCCACCTGGTGAGGACCATCGTTCTCGATCACTGGGTACACATGTTCGGTTGGGCTCGCGCCGCAGGACTGTTTTTTCCAGGTACCGAGGAACAGCTTTTGCAAGTCTTGCACCGATGAGCCTCGAAGCTCGACATGGGTGTCTCGCCAACCTTCATCGATGGTGGGCATACGGGTGAGGATCTGAGTGGCTGATCCGCTGCGATAGACCGAATGAAAATTAATGCCGCCAGTGAACCCGACTTTGCCATCAACAATCACAATCTTGCGGTGGTCACGATGGTTTGCCTTCAGGAGACGTCCACCGAACAAATGGGTTGGATTGAATTCGCAAAGGGCGATTCCTTGTTCGCTTAGGCGTTTGAAGAATGTCGCTGGCGTAGCATTGGATCCGACGCTATCGTAGATGATGCGGACATCGACCCCGGCCTTTTTGCGAGCGATCAAAAGGTCAGAGAGTCGGGTGCCAAAGTCAAGCTCCTCGAAGATAAAGCTTTCGATATGAATGTGATGCTTGGCGGACTCAAGCGCCCCCAAAATGGCCTGCCAAGTCTGTGGACCATCTAGCAAAATCCGGCTGTTATTGCCTGGAGTGGCGGGAGCCCCATTGAGCACCTCAAGGATCTTGCCTTGACGCACTAGTAAAGACTCGCCGTCGACCGAAGCGAGTTCTTCCTCAATGGCTGCGCGCTGTTGAACCATGAAGGTGCCATCTTTTGCAACGACTTGCGCTGCGTTCGCCCGTTGAGCGGCTCTGATTTCCTCTATCTTCGATAGGGTTGGTAAGGACTCGCAGCCAACAAGAAGCAAGCCAAGCAGCAGAAAAGGTAGACGCATGAAACTTAACATCGGTAGTCCCCAGTGATCGTTATGGGTTGATGGTGCAAGAGTGACAATTGATCATCAACCTACTCAGTTAACTCTAAAATTTCATTCTCGATTTTGCTCTCGAAAGATCACTCCGCACTACTTGCTAGGGATCAAATGGGTACTCACTTGATCACGGAAAGGTCTCGGACATTAGCCTGCTGAGGGATGAGGTCCAGCGCCTTGCTGAGTAGACCCTTGGCAGGGTAGATGTTCAAGCTAACGCCCACTTGGTCTGCCAAGATCGGGCGATAACTTCCCAATGAAAGCACATAGGCGTCCGCCTTGAGGATACTAAATCGCCCCTCATTGTTAGTGACTTCAACACGGTCAATATCACCACCGCAAGATCCCCTTCGTGAGGTCTTTATAGCGCACACCGGTTTCTGAACGAATGCACTGCAGCGCTGCACGATTAAAGGCACCAAGGTTGACGACCTCGCGAATTTTGTATTGCGTTCCGCTCGGCGTTCATTCTCGCCAAAGCGAGGCTAGCGATGAAGCGAAGGCGCTTCGTGAGTGTATTGAATCGTCCAAGAATGTCACTACTACGCGAGGCTAAATGCCGAAGCCATCAGCAGTTGCTCTCTCGCGGGAATCCTTAGACCTTTAGCGATCTTCGGCCAGTGCTAACCCTTAGCCTGCCGAGCGGCCCGCAAGGCCTCCATCTGCTCGCGAGTCATCTGCAAAGCATCAAACATTGGACCTTGCACGTTCAAGTCCCAGGAGTGTCGAGGCCCGATCGTGATGCCACCATCTACCGTAATGGAAGTTCCGGTGATAAAGCCAGCGGCATCCGAGGCCAGGAACAACACGGCCTCGGCAATGTCGCGAGGTTGACCAGAACGCCCCATCGGGTTGGCGCTACCACTTCGCGCGCTGACCTGAGCGGCGATTTTCTTGGCCTCATCTAAACTCATGCCCATCGAGCTGCCAAAAATATTGGTCGCGATGAAGCCAGGTATGACCGCATTGATGCGAATTTTGTGGGCAGACAATTGAGCCGCTGCAATTCGCGTGTAGTGCAACACACCAGCCTTGGCCACCGAATAGGCAATTGGCGCAAAGCCGGACTGTAAGGCCGAGATGGAGGAGGTATTAATGATCGAGCCGCCGCCGCGCTGCTTCATATGCGGTGTGGCGAACGAAGCGCCTGCTGCCACCGAGCGCAGAAGCAAATTCTGAGTACGGTCCCAACCTGCTTCGTCCCACTCATCGACCTTGGCCGGGCTGCCCCCGCTGCCTGCATTGCTAAAGAGAATATCCAGGCCGCCAAAGTGCGCAGCGGCGCTGTCGATGGCCGCTTTGAGTTGGTCGACCTTCGTAACATCACAAAGCGCGAACTGCACGACACCAGGAAAGCGCTTCTCCAGAGCTAGCCCCGTTTCAGCATTAAAGTCGGCGGCGAGCACTCGTGCACCGGCCTCCACAAAAAGCTCCAAGGTGGCCAGACCAATGCCTGAGGCGGCACCGGTAATAACTGCAACTTTTCCGTCGAGGCGTGATGTCATGGGTGTTACCTTATTGATCCATCATGATCACATTGCGCGCGATGCCACCCTTCGCCAGCGCCTCAAACCCCTCATTAATCTTCTCGATGGGCATGCGACCAGAGATCATTTGATCGAGCTTCAAGCGGCCTTGCATGTAAAACTCAATCAAGCGGGGCATATCGATGCGGAAGTGGTTCGAGCCCATCATGCTGCCCTGAATGCGCTTCTCGGCAAGGAAGGCCACGCCGGGTACTTCGATCTTGACGCCGATGGGGATCATGCCAATCACGGTCAGTACGCCACGTGGGCGCAACATGGCGAAACCCATTTCGGTGGTGGCCTTTAAGCCAATGCACTCGAACACATGGTGAGCGCCGCCACCGGTCATCTCGAGAATCACCTTATGAAGGTCGGCTTGTCCGCCATCCACGCCGTCAGTCGCGCCGAAGGTCTTGGCTAGATCCAACTTGGCGGGGTCGGTATCGACCGCAATAATGCGCCCCGCACCGGCAATTTGAGCCGAGTTAATGGTAGATAGGCCAATACCTCCGCAGCCAATCACCACCACCGTACAACCCGGTTCAACCTTGGCCGTATGCACCACAGCACCGTAGCCGGTGACCACGCCACAGCCGATCAAGGCGGCTAGGTCCATCGGCATGTCTTCACGTACTTTTACCAAGGCGTTCTCATGGACCAGCATTTGCTCGGCAAAGGAAGAGAGGTTCAAAAACTGATTGAGATGCTTGCCCTGCCAACGCATGCGCTTGGCTTTGCCAGGCGGGATTTTGACTTCGGTGGTCGAGCAAAGCGAGAGAAAGCCAGTGGTGCAGTATTCGCAATGCCCGCAAAATACCGACAAGCAAGTGATGACATGATCGCCCGGCTTCACATGGGTGACATCCTCGCCCACCGCTTCTACAATACCCGCCGACTCATGCCCCAACACGGCAGGCGCGGGCGTCGGGTACTTACCTTGAATGAAGTGAAGGTCGCTATGGCAAAGCCCAGCAACCTTGGTACGCACCAGCACCTCGCGGCGTTGCGGTTTGTCAATTTCGACGTTCTCAATGGTCATCGGCAGACCAGTGCCATGGAATACTGCAGCTTTCATCTTAATGTCTCCTAAATATTTCTCGAGATTAATTCTTTCATCACTTCGCTCGTGCCGCCATAAATGCGCGCCACACGAGTATCCACATAGGCCCGGGCAATCGGGTACTCCATCATATAGCCATAACCACCGTAGAGCTGCAACATGTCATCCAAACCCTTGGTGAGTTCTTCGGTAGTGTAAAGCTTGGCGATCGCCGCCTCTTCCAAGGTGAGCTTGCGACGCAGATGCTCGGCCAAATACTGGTCTACCATCATGCGCATGGCGGTTGCGCGGGTTTTATTCTCGGCGAGTTTGAAGCGGGTATTTTGAAAGTCAAACAATGGCTTGCCAAAGACCATGCGCTCTTTCGTGTACTTCACTGTGGCTTCATACATGGCTTCCATCTTGGAGGCAGAGGCCAGGGCAATAATGAACCGCTCCTGAGCCAGCTCTTGCATCAGGTAGCCGAGGCCCTTGCCTTCCTCACCGAGCAGGTTAGTGACCGGCACCTGCATATCCTCGAAAAATAGCTCGGCCGTATCGGCGGCCTCCTGACCCATCTTGTCGAGTTTTTTTCCTTTTCGAAAACCGGCGCGATCTGCTTCAACCAAGAGTAAGGAGATGCCTTTGCCACCGGCCTCTGGATCGGTCTTGCAGACCACTACGACCAGATCGCAGTTCAAGCCGTTGGAGATAAAGGTCTTGCTGCCGTTCAAAAGATAGTGATCACCTTTTTTGATGGCGGTAGTGCGCACGGCTCTCAAATCGCTACCGGCGCCAGGCTCACTCATGGCAATGGCAAGAATGCACTCGCCACTGGCCGCCTTGGGTAGCCACTTGGCTTTTTGTTCGGGGGTGCCTAGCCGATAAATGTAGGGGGCGATGATGTCGGAATGCAAATAAAAGCCAGGGCCGCTGATGTTTGATCGAGCGATCTCCTCCACCGCCACGGCGCAATGACCAAAATCGCCTCCGCCGCCACAGCCATCTTCAGGAAGTGAGGCGAGGAGTAGGCCTTCCTTGCCCGCTTTGAGCCAGGTTTCGCGATCCACCCGGCCCGCCTTGTCCCACTCCGCTTGCTTGGGAACACATTCTTTCTCAACGAAACGACGCACGGTTTCACGGTACATTTCGTGGTCTTCACGGTACACGGTGCGGGGGAAGGTGAGTACAGATGTCATGGGTGTTGCCTTGTGTATTAACTAAATCGAAGAAGTGCAAGCTTACCTAGCTTGGGCGCGTCTCGCCTCATAATATGCCTTATGACGAAACATTTAGGGGCGAACAGTCGGCCCACTTATTTTTTAGCCCTGCCCTACATTGCCTTACTCGCCAATGCCTTCCTGTGGGGGGTCTCCTGGTGGCCCTTCCGTAAGTTGAATGAATTTGGCCTGCACAGTGTCTGGGCGACTGCCTTCATTTACGGATTTGCCGTGGTTCTCATCACTCTATGGAGACCAGGGACATGGCGCATGCTGTGGATGTATCCCGGTGTGCTGTGGATCGTGCTGTTCTCCGGCCTTAACAATGTGGCCTTTAACTGGGCGGTGCAAGAAGGCGAGGTCGTACGCGTTATTCTCCTGTTTTATATGATGCCGGTGTGGGCGACTTTGCTGGCGCGCTGGCTGATCAAAGAGCCAATTACACTGGCCTCGGTACTACAAATTGGCCTGTCGCTCTGTGGGGCGGCCCTGGTTCTTTGGCGGCCGGAAGTGGGCCTGCCGATGCCACGCAGCTTGCACGATTGGTTGGGCTTGGTCGGTGGCGCTTGCTTTGCAGCCGTCAACGTTTTGCTCCGCAAACAGGCGCATGTACCCAGTGAAGCCAAGTCTTTGGCCATGTTTGGCGGGGCTTGTTTTGTCGCGGTGCTGTTCGCCTTGGCGCTCGGTCCAAGTGGCCGTATTCCCTACCCACCCGCTCCTCAAACGCTCTGGCTAGTGAGCCTGACCGTGTTTGCAGCCTGCCTCTTGGTCGGTAATCTTGGCCTGCAATACGGTGCCTCTCGTCTGCCAGCTCAAACCACCGCCGTCGTCATGCTGAGCGAGGTGGTGTTTGCTAGCGGCTCGGCGATTCTTTTTGGCACAGAGACCTTAACAATCTATGCCGTGCTCGGGGGTTTACTGATTATTGGCTCAGCATTTCTGGGGTCGCTCATGGCGAGCGGGACACCGTCTCCGCCAAATCATTCCACACGTCCTGGCGAATAAAGAGACCCGCCTGGATTTCAAAACGATCAATGAAGCGAATGCCCTCGAAGGGTCGACTATCAAGCCAAATCCCGTGCAAGCTGCCAAAGCAATACACGATGGTGATCTCGTCTTGTTGCATTTCGTCAAAGCGCTCGTAGGTTTTGCCGACCTTTTGGTAGCGGGTCGCACCCCAGGCGACTAGCTCGTCTAAGGTTTTCATGCGGACTTTGCCCGGGAAGGTCATCTCGAAACCAGGCGCCAAGAAACTTCGTGCGCGGACCAGGTCGCGGCCTTGCATCGCTTCTAAAAACGATTGCACGCTTTGCGAACCGCTCCGATCATTTTTCATAGTGCACTACTCTCACCGCCTCACGCCTCCTCACACTAATCAAGCTTCACACCAAGAGCTTCCACCTCCTTAATCCACACGGCAGCGTCTTCGCGCCATTGGCGCAGCGCCTCGACGCGGCCCTTGGTAGCGTCGGGAATGGCAAAGTTCTCACGTAAAGCTTTGGCACGCGGTGTGTCGTTACCCTCGACAGCCACCTTGGCCAGAAGCTCTAGAATCTCGACCGGTACGGATGAATGGGCCGTTAAGGACAAGCCTCCTTCAAGACGTGCAATCGGAGCCTTCATGCCTTGCTCGGTCAGGGTGAGTAGGTCGGGCAACTTAGGGCTTCGTACCATGCCCGAGGTGGCAATGGGCCGCACGCCCTTGTCGCGCACGGTTGCAAAGGCTTGATAGCTTCCGATCGCCATGGTGATCGCACCGGCACCCATGTCGACCCACATGGGACCTTCCCCCTTGTACTGAATTGCTTGAATCTTGCCGCCGGAATCGCGGTTAATCGACTCGGCAAGCACATGAGGATAGGAGGCCACCGCGTAAGAGCCCATGGTGCAGGGGTTCTTGCTCGCGTACTCAATGAGGTCCTTAAGATTGCGCACTCCGGTTTTCTCTTGTACCGCGAGAATTAATGGACCGGCAGGAAAGACCGTGATCGGCGCAATGTCTTTGGCTAGATCGAAGGGCAACTTGCGATACAGCACGCGAGTCTGCCAGAGCATGCCGGTGGTGGTGGAGAGCAGGGTGTAGCCGTCAGGTGGTGATTTGACCATGGCTTCGGTCGCGATGATGCCACTAGCACCTGGCCGGTTTTCGACCACGGCGGGTTGATTAAATCGTGCCGTAAATTGCTCTGCAAATAGACGCGCATAAGCATCGCTGAGGCCGCCGGGTGCTGCACCCACAATGATCTTGATCGCTCGATTCGGATAGCCTGCAGTTTGGGCCTTCGCGGGTGAAAGCGGCGAAGCTGCGAGGCTTGCTCCAGCGAGAAGTAGGTTGCGGCGACTGGTCAGAATCATGCGGATGCCTTTCGAGGAAAATTAAGCCATAAAGCGTGGACGGACTTTACCCTATCAAAACCGCTCCGTATAGAGGGGTCCGAATCGTGGCGCTTTGCTTTAGTGCCGCTTATTCCCGCGCGCTACTTCGGGGTCCGCGCGGCGACCAATACGATGACCTCCACGGCGCCTGCGGCCTTGAGGCAACGAGTCGCTTCGGCGATGGTGGCGCCGGTGGTCATCACATCGTCCACTAACCCAAATCGCATGCCTTGACAGGGCAGTGTTTCGGAGTCGTCGAGGTTGTCAGAGTGTTGCGTCTTGGCTCGATAGGATCTTTGCTTCCTATTGTTTACGGCGTAGGCGTTTTTTACAAGATGATGTCGGCCTTCCGAAGCGTGTAAGGACATGGCCGGCCCGTCCTTGATGCGCCGCAGCACATCCAGGCGCAAGGAATGCGTTTGTGCAAAGCCCATGTTCGAATGTGGCAAGGTGCTACTTCGCAGCGCAAGCCGCAAGCTCTCAGCAATGAGCTGAGCCTGATTAAATCCGCGAGTTGCAAGTCTTTGCCGTGAAAGAGGTAGGGGAATCAAGGCGTCAAGCTGGCTGACCCGGTTTTGAAGCGCAAGCGGCGCACGAAGAACGGCCTGCGCAAGCCCCCAACCCAAACCATAGGCCAAGCTAGCCTCACGCTGAAACTTGAGCGCGTGCACCCAGCCGTCAATGGGGTAGTCATAGTCTACCCAAGTGATGATCGCATCCCAGGGAAACTGCTCTTGCAGATCAAGTGCACAAAAAGGCTCCTGAGATGTTTCATCCTGCCCGTCCCCGAGGTCAGCTGAAACGTCCAGATGTGCCAAACCACAGCGCAAACACCGAATCGCCAGCCGCCCCGGCAGCCGCTCCTCGCACGCTATGCAAAGCCGCGCAGCGCACTCTCGATCACCCTCCAGGTTTTGCTCGCAAAGCGAACACACCCGAGGCAAGATCTGATGCAACCCTCGCTCTACCCAACGCTTGGAATTAGAAATAAGTGAGGGCAGAAACACGGGCATTACCAAAAGGAATACTGATTGTTAAACCAGTATTCATTAGACAAGAACGGATTTCGTTTGTCGCCCCTCGCCTAGGCCGAAGAGATTAGGCCCGACGCCCTAAAGCATTCGTAAGAAAATGTTCCGGTCTGCCCTTCAGCTCAAGCCAAGCTTAGTTTTAGCCGAGTGGGTTGGGGTGACTGACAGAGCGAAATAAAGAAGGGAGGGGCGGCCCCCAAGGGCCGACACGGAATGACAGTCGCGGAGTCAGTCACCCCAACCCGCTCGGCGTACGCATACCAAAACCCTAAGGCTCCATAGAAAAAGTCAACCGAGTATTCTGAGTAATAATCCCCCCGCGATTCCCCGCCTCAATCGACCCATACCGCAACTTATAAACCGGCGGCAACTCGCGCGCCTTCGGAGGCGCCAACCAAAGCCGAAACAAATGCCGCTGCCGCTCAGGCTCAGGCCAGTTCTCAAAATCAGTGCGACTATGAAGAATCTGGTGGTTGTGAACAAACTGCATGTCGCCCGGTAGAAACTCCATGGTCAGTGCCAACTCATCATCGTCCGCGAGCGCATCCAAAAAATCGATGGCCTCATTCTCGAGGCTACTGAGTCGGCGAGCCTTGGGGAAAAGCTCTTGTGCGGAGCGAACGTATTGCCCCGCATAGATGGTGCTCAACTCACCCGCATGCCAATTGAACACTGGTATATCAAACCAAGGGTCCATGCCTGGGGGCACCTCACCACGCCGGTCGGTCGGAAAAGTATTGAACAGCGCTGCCCATAATTCAGGACGACGTTTGAGGATTTCGTTATGTAAGGTGACCGAGCTGACCAGCCTGCTTTCGCCGCCCGATTTCGAAGTCTTGAGACAAAGTAGGCCGACGATATCGCAAGAGTCGGTGTGATAGTTCAGAGCACGATTGGTCTGGTAATAGCGCACATTGGGGTTCTTGATGTCCAAGCCCAAATCGCGCACATGGCCGAGCAAATGCCCCTTGGCGTTTTGCGAGCGAAAGCTGCCCAGGTAAGCGCCAATACCGAGGTAGGCAATGGCGCAGTCCTCAAGGCTTCGCCCTTCAACCTTAAAGCCACGCAACAGCACAAAGCCTTGTCCATGCAAGACCTGCTGCTGAATATTGATGAGCTTCTTGCCTAAAGTAGGAAGTTTGAAGGAAGCGCTACTAATGTCGCCCATTTCTCGGCCAGCGCGGTGATGCTCTTGTACCGCTTGCTCGATCTCGGCGAGATCAGTGTCGTTCAGCCCAATCAGCCAATCGCGTTTCTTATCCATGGCGGGTCCGTACCAAGCCGCCGGGCCATCGATCGCGCCAGGTGGTAAA
>JAYVKZ010000018.1:0-11383 GCA_043767985.1 Betaproteobacteria bacterium | reverse complement strand
CTGATCCTCAACCAGAATGCCGCGACGCACCAGTTGCTTCATCACTCGCTTGATAATGCTTTGCAACACCTCCCACACTTGCTCATCGCTTGGCGCAGCAGCCTCGACAGAAACTGGTTCACACCATGGAAGCAAAATGTATGACAATGCTGGAAAGCCGCGCTATTGCGTTCGTGGATCGGATTTCCGCACAGCTTTATTAGGTACCCTACAGATGCCGGAGAATATTGATGAACGTCGGGTCGCGCTATTGGCTGAATCCGAACAACTAGAAGCGGCTGCTGGGCTGACTGAAGTCATGGCCAAAGCTAAAGAAGGGCGCTTCATGCCACTCGGCATAGACGGAGAGCCGTGTTCTAGCAATGCTTACTTTGCTGATGAATATGATTCGTTTCGGGAGCAAATTCGCCGCGCTTACTTTTCTATCAATGACATCCAAGTCCGAATAGGCCTAATTCGCGCAAGACGAATTCTTGATGAACACGACAATTTTGCTCGCCAGAAGGAAGCTACTAAACTTAAACTTGCCGAGAAGAAGGCTGCATCAAATCTCTCACAACAACCTTGGACAGCTGCCGCAATTTTGGCGGCCCTTTGGCTTGGCGTTGGTTATTGGATATTCGATTTGGCTGGCGCTGTGGGAGGTGCAGTAGTTGGCTACTTTCTTGGAAATGGTCTAGTCGCATCCGCTCGTGCAAAGGCTGAAGCAATTCTTAGAGAAACGAAATCCGATTTGCTTGAGGCAGAGAACGACCGAATCATGGAGCGCCTTAGGCCTGAGTTCTTCACTGAAAATGAGGAATTGACTGGAGACCGGAATTGTGAGAATGATCACAAATCTGCACTTTCCGCCGTTTTAGCTCATGAAAAGCGCGCCTAGCCTGGAACCGACAAAGGATTCGTGATGGAACTCTTCGAAAGTGGACGCACCGACAGAACTCGCATCGGCTACATCAATCGCAACCAACAGCTTTGTACTGGCCATCGCAAAGTCCCCGGGACGGATCATGGTCAAGTCTCATATCGAATGCTTTGCCTTGCAATCAATTGTGGCGAGTTGTACGGCGCTAACGGCACAGACATCTTTCAAAGAAAGTGCCCTGCCTGCCAAGGCGGAGCTCCTGGCATCGAATACTGATTGCCGCCTTTGCCACGACCCCCTGCAAAACCCAGTGCACCTGGACTATGCTTAAAATGCGGCAGTCGAACGGTATACAAGGCGCGCCATCAAAACCAGTCGGGTTTCCTTTAATGTTTCCTGCCGCGAGATCAAAGGTAAACCCATCGTTTATCCTGCTTTGCACAAACCGGTTTTGCCATCTGTCGCGCGCCAGAACACCAAGGTGTCATAAGTGAACTTCGCGCCACTAGCCGCTAACGACCTAACGCTCCGAACCTTCGAGCAATCGGATGCTCCCTGGTTCGTCGGGGCTGTGCTTGAGTCGGCTGAGACCGTCGGACGGTTTATGCCGTGGGCTGTCAAGGGGTACGCCCTGCAGGACGCTCTCAGCTGGATTGACCATTGTTCGCAGGCACTAGCGAGAGGTGAAGCTTATGAAGTTGGAATTTTCCAGGCCGGCACGGGAAAGCTTCTCGGTGGCTGTGGCCTAAATCAATTCAACAGGGCGCACAACTATTGCAACCTTGGATACTGGGTTCGGCAGTCCGCACAACGCCGGGGTGTCGCTACGACAGCGGTTAAGTTGCTGAGCAGCTTTGCGTTTCAGCAGCTTAAGCTGACGAGGGTGGAGATCGTGATGGCCGAGAACAATGTTGCAAGTGAGGCTGTTGCCCGAAGTGCCGGGGCACTCTTCGAGCGTATCTCCAGAAACAGGCTACTTCTTCCAACTGGGCCAATCCCAGGGAAGATGTACTCATTAGTGCCGCAATGCTAATTCTTAGCTCGTGACTGCATCGACCATCTAACTCAGCCCCTGCCCAGGCTCTTGACACTAGTAACGCTTCGCGTTAATATAGCCTCATGCCAATCAAGAGCTTCAAGTGCAAAGACACCAAAGCCCTGTTCGATGGCAAGCGCGTGAAACGTTGGGTGAATGTTGAACGACCCGCGCTTCGCAAGCTTGCCCAACTCGACTGGTCAGAAGTTCTTGAAGACTTGAAAGTTCCACCTGGGAGCAACCTTGAAGCTCTGAAAGCGGATCGCAAGGGTCAACACATCATACGAATCAATGATCAATGGCGCGTTTGTTTTGTTTGGACCAATGAAGGTCCGGCTGACGTCGAGATCGTCGACTACCACTGAACGAGGAAGCTATGCGTACCGTCGCCCCTGTGTCACCTGGTGAAATGCTTGGAGAGGAATTTCTCAAGCCTCTGGGGCTATCAAAATATCGTCTTGCCAAGGATATTGGCGTGCCGCCACAGCGGATCGGAGACATTGTCGCTGGCAAGCGCGCAATCACGGCTGATACTGATTTGCGCCTTTGCCGCTACTTCGGTCTCAGCGATGGTTGGTGGCTTCGTGGCCAGGTGAGCTACGACACGGCCATCGTCAAGGAATCAATGCGAGACGAGCTCGCCCGAATTCAGCGCTGCTCGCTTCTTGCTGCATAGCGGCGCAGCGAGTGTATTCTAACGGCCTCGTCAAGTAGCCGCCTGCCGTTTGCCACGAGCCTCAAATTTCCTTGTCCTCTCCCATGCCTGCCCAAGTTATTTCAAGTAGAACCATACATGGTCAACACGCCATGTACCCGGCACCACCGGCTGCAAGAGGCGCCGCGTCGTATTGAAATCACGGCATAAATCGGCGACACTGACCTGATGAAACCAAACCGCATCGAAACGCTGGATCACTGCGCCTTTTCGCCTGCTGATCGGGTTTTTGCACGGCTTGGTTAAGTATCAGAGACCCCCTCAAGGAGAGTGATTGTGCATTCGCCAGGACAAACCGCCATGCTTCGCGGCAATTTCACCATGCTCGGATTTATCGAGGCGTATTCCACCGCAGACTTGGAGCGAAGGCTCGGCTTTCACACCGGGCGTCTGTCCAAGGGCTACGCCATCTTTGTACTGGCGCAAGGTCAACAACTCTCCCCGCGCGAAATTGAACTGCTGGGATCAACACGTTGGTCGGGTGGCTTCTCTTCTGGCGCTAATGCCAACGACCGGGCCGATCTCGAGGACTTGCTGCGTGCCCGAGGCCAGGATGCTCTCCAGCTCAAACAGAAAGTTTGCGACTTCTTTGCCAAACGAGGCGCACGAACTCCCGCAAAGGTTGTTCCAATCACAGTGCACGCGCCTGGAATGCAGTATCCAGATGCAAGTGCCCTGGGCGCAGAAACCCGCAGCGGCGTACCCCAGTTCAATCTGTTGGTTCCCCGGCTGTTTTCAGTCGTCAAGGTTCAAGGCGCCTCGGCCTAAAATTTGTTATGAAGCACAGAACCGACGCTTTTGATATTTGGCTGTTTCGTCGTCAAGCTGGCGGGTGTGAGTATCTTCTTTTGCACACCTCTCAGGAAAAGGCGGATCGATTCTTTAACGGCGGGCGGTTCTGGCAAATTCCGACGGAATTTGCTGAAGATGAAAAGCTTGTCGCAGCGGCCCAGCGCTGCTTGCTCTCCTTCGGTATTGCGGCCAGGTCAATATGGGCCGCCGAGCATGTGTACACAATCTACAATAGTCGCTACGAGCAGTTGCAAAGTATTGTTGTCCTGGCAGCAGAATGGGATAACAACTCGAAGCCGATGCTTTCCTGGGAGCATTCGGAGTATCGCTGGTGCAAGGCCGAAGAATGCCTGGCGCTGGTTTGGTTTCGCGGGCTTCAGGAAGGCTTGGAGAGCGTTCGGAAGTTTATTACCGAGGCCAAGCGCGAGATGCCTGAGTTGCGCCTTGCATAGCCCGGGCCGTTAGTTTCCATGGTCAGCGCCGTCGCCATTTCAAAGTTCGTCATTATCGGCACAAGCTCGGCCGGCAAAAGCACCTTTGCGAAATCACTTTCCGCTCTCCTCGGCTGCTCCCGAATTGAGCTCGACGAGCTGTTTTGGGCACCGCACTGGCAACAGAAACCCGTCGAAGACTTCAAAGCGCTGGTGGCCCAAGCGACGCAGGGTGCGCGATGGGTAGCGGACGGGAACTATGCATCGGTTCGTGACACCTTGTGGGGTCGCGCAGATATCATTGTCTGGCTCAACTATTCCTTGAGTTCCGTACTTTGGCGGGGTTTGAGGCGCGCCATCCGCAGGTCCGTAACAGGCGAAGTGCTCTGGCACGGCAATCGTGAGTCTGGGCGGCGAACATTCTTTTCGCGCGACTCAATCCTGCTCTGGATCTTGAGTACGCACAAGAAGCGAATTGCCGAGTTCGAGGCGTTGAAGACATCGGGGCAGTATGCCCACTTAAATTGGTTAGTCTTCACGCAGCCGGCAGACGCCGAGACATGGCTAAAGGGGATGCGCAGTGCTATCTGACACGACCTTGCACGCGGACAAAGTTCGCATTGATTTCGCAAGCGCCGAACAGCTTGAAGGTCTGGTTGATTTGCTTTGCGAGATCAACGCCTACTACAACCCGGCCAGCCCGGCCGCCCGCGCAATCGTTCAAAAACACACCCTTGAAAACCTGGTTTCGAAAGAAGCACCCTATCGTTTGGTGCTGGCTTCCTTGCCTAGCGGCAGAATTGTCGGCCTCGCAGCCTTCGCCTTTACTTACTCGATCGTTGAGCCGGAACCCGAGAAGAGCAAACAATGCCAGCTGAAGGAACTGTACGTGAGTGCATCGGTGCGAAGCCTCGGGGTGGGCCAAACGCTCATGTCCTGGCTGGCGCGCCATGCGCTGGACAACAGATGCCACCGGATCGATTGGCCAGTGAAAGCGGCCAATACGCGGGGTATCTCTTTCTATGAGCGGATTGGCGCAAGGCTGGTTGAAGACAGGCTGAGCTATCGGCTTGCGGAACCCGCGGTGACCCAACTGGCTGCACGTCAAGAAAGCCTTGACAGTAAGTATTAAAAACTTTTTATTTCAAGGTGAACAAGATATCCTGGCAGCCCAAAGCGCTGCGGCAGTTGCGTAAAACTTTAACTTTGACGGCAAATTCAAATCGTTTTAATTGAAGAGGTTAAAAAGCGCAATGAACGCACGTACTGAATTTCAAGTGATCGTGGGGATAGGAGTTTCAAACGTCCTAGTATGTGACTCGTTGCCCGGGTTGCACAGTAGTTGCTATCAGCAATGGGCCTCCCAAAAGCTTGTGGCGTTGGTTTTCGGCCTTCAGCTTTGCAAACCTACCTGAGCAGCGGCTCACGGGCAGGCGCGCGAGGCGGTGCTCTTGCCTCCAGCCCAAGATGATTGAGAATCTTTTCTATCGCTGGTCGGCAATCAGGTGGCTTTTTAGAAGATGGGATTAGCGCTGCTATCGCGCATGCTTGATCAACTCGATGAAATTGAAAACGCTTCTAACCAAAGCCTTAATCGCGACAGAAATAGTGCATCCACGCGGGCTTCGTTGCCGTCAGAGAAGCCCGCGCTATGAGGCGTCAAGATCACATTAGGTAACTCCCACAGAGGGGACTGCGTCGGGAGCGGTTCGTGTTCAAAAACGTCTAGAAAAGCACCACTCAAGCGCTTCTCCGTTAGTGCGGAGATCAACGCGGCCTCGTCTACAATTTGGCCGCGTGCAATATTGATCAGGCTGGCCGATACCCGCAAGCGCCGAAGCTTAGTCTCGTCAATGAGGCCCAGGGTCTCAGGCGTTAAGGGGCAGGCCAAAATTAACCAATCGACGCCCGGCAAAACTTCGTCCAATTGAGCCAGGCCAATGGTCTCGAAATCGCCAGCAGGTAAGTGAGCTTGCTTACGGACAACAATCACCTTGAGCTCCAACATCGCAAGATATGCTGCGAGGCGCTGAGCAATCTCGCCCCAGCCGATCACCAGCGCAGTCTGCCCAGCGAGATCCCTCGGCATATGAGCGCCGTACAGTGGCGCCCATTCATGTGCGTGCTGAGCGCGCGTGAGTAAAGGGAAGCGGCGAGCAAGAGCCAGTAGGCCAGCCAGCGCGGTCTGCGCGACATTTCTGGCATTGGTACCCGGCGAAGTGGTGACATTGACGCCGCGAGCCGCGAGTTCCTGATAAATCATACGATCCATGCCGGCCGAATGAATATTGAGCCACCGCAATTGAGACGCGCTCGCTAGGGCATCGTAGAAGGCCTGGGTCGGCGGCAAGATCATTTGCTTGGTCGACAGCCCCGTCACATCGCGCGATACAAAGGCAACCTGGACCGAGGCAAGTTGCGCGCTTGAATCGTTCGCCTTGACCCATTGAATTTGCACTTCCGGCGACACTTGCGCAGCCAAGGCGGTGACCCCACCCTCAAGGCGTTCGCGCGCGACTTCCGAGCTCAGGAGACCTACTGATCCACTCACGATGCAAGCCTAGTCCCTAAAGCTTGGATCCATACGATCCAGCTTGCGCAGCAAGCCCGGCCACTCCATTAACCCGTAAGGTCTACGGGTACTTGGCTGGTAGTTGTTCCAAGTTTCTTCCAGGATAGGTGCTGACACCTCTTGCAAAGGGGTCTGACAGGACATTGCACCGACCTGAGCCCGACAGGCCAGCTCCAGACGATGCATCCAATTGAACGCCTCACCGATGGACTTTCCTACGGTGAGGGCACCATGATTGCGCAAGATCAGTGCTTCACCCTGACCGAGATCTTGAATCAGCGAAGCCTGCTCAGCAGTATCGAGCACCACACCTTGATAGTCGTGATAGGCGATCTTCAAGAACCTCATCGCAGTTTGCGTTAAAGGCAGCAAGCCGCACGCCAGCGAGGACACCGCCATGGATGCCCAGCTATGCGTATGAATCACGCAAGCCACCTCAGGCCGCGCGCGATGCACGGCACTATGAATCACATAACCCGCCTTGTTGATACCGTAATTGAGATCGCCAAAATCTGGCTTGCTCAAGATGTTGCCCTCATAGTCCACCTTGATGAGGCAGGAGGCGGTGATTTCCTCATACATCATGCCGTAGGGATTGATCAAGAACGCGCCTTCCTCTCCCGGTACATGCGATGAAATATGATTGGCCATCATATCGGCCATGCCGTAGTGAGCCACCAAGCGATAACAGGCCGCCAGGTCCACCCGAGCTTGCCATTCTTGGGGGGTGCAATGCGCTTGCATTGATTGAATCTTCAAAACTCCTGGGGTGGTCATGATGATCTATCCGTGAATAAATTTTAATGTTCAAGCTGCGCGCTATTCTGCACCCGCAGCCAGACGATTAGGTTGCCGCTTTTCGATTGTAAATTTCAGCAAGGCCGCACTGCGGTAAAACCCATGCGCGAACTTGCTGTAGGGCATGGTGAGAAACAAGGCCATGACGATGCCCAGATGGATACAAAGTAGTAGAGGCAGGGCTGAGCTGCCTCGAGCCATCATCAGCGCCAAACCTGTGCTGGCCGTGAGAAACAACAGCGCAATGAATCCGCGATCCATGCCTGAGCCCGCCGGGTCGCCTTGAAGTGGGTGGCGAGCAAGATTTAAGCGCCACAGACCGACCGTACCGAGCATCATCGACACGCCCCCAGTGATACCCAAGAGCTTGGGTAAGCTGAAGTAACCATAGGGCGCTGGCATGGCAAAGCCGTAGTGCAGTAGCGTCGCCACACTGGTGGCGCCAAAACACAGCAGAAAGCCGTAGAAGGTGAAATGGTGATAGCGCCGTCTGGAATGCGTGAAGGCATCATCTTCGTTGTTACACCCATCGCCATGCCCGCCATCCAAATATTTAAGCTTGAAGGCGGCATGTACCGCTTCAGTTTGTGCAGAGCGCTTGTCGCAAGCGGCTAGTTCCAACCCGGCTAATTGTTCTGGATCCACCACCTTCCAAAACGAGATCAGACCCATCGCCAAGGCCAAGGTAGAGAAGAGGAACACGGGGGCAAACAGCGAGACCATCAGGCCATGCGGGAAAATATCGTAAAAGCCGTTTGGTCCTGGCGCTTGAAGCAGGGAGCCTTTGCTCAGCACCCCCAAGATCAAGAACAAGGCGAGGCCTAAGGCCAAGGCGATCACTAAAGTGAGACCGTTGCGGCGATATAAACCTCCCAAACTTTTCGGCCAAGCATAGTCGCCATAAGTTTGCGTGCGTACTTGCGCCATAGCCCTTGGCACATTCACGCCAAATTCGTGAGGCGGTGCATATTGGCAGGCATGCAGACAAGCGCCGCAGTTATGACACAGGTTTGCCAGATAATGAATGTCGTTCTTTTGAAAATCCAGGCGCCGGGCCATGCCTTGAAACACCGCGCAAAAACCTTCGCAATAGCGACAGGCGTTGCAGATGGTGAGCACCCGATCAACCTCCGCCTCCATGCTCGACAACAACTGAACAGGGATGACTTTCGGAACGTTTTGCATGGTAGAACTCACGCCATCACCGCCTGTTCGTGAAGCGCTGCCGCTGCTGCGCTCGCACCCGCGATACGACCAAAGGCGGTGCCAATAGACATGCCCACACCAGCGGTATAGCCCTTACCCAACACATTACCTGCCATCATTTCGCCCGCCACAAACACATTCGGGCTAGGTTTACCCTTGAAAAACACCGTGGCGTCTTGATCTGTTTTGAGGCCCAAATAGGTAAACGTCACACCTGGTCGAACGGCATAGGCGAAAAACGGCGCGGTATCAATCGGCCTGGCCCAGTGGGTTTTAGCCGGGGTGACCCCTTCAGTAAAACAACTGTCCAGCGCGGTGTGATCAAACCTGCCAGGTTCGGCGCGAGCAGCCTTGCAGGCCGCATTGAAATCATTCATTGTTTGCATGAAAACTTTTTCGTCCAAACCGAGTTTTCCCGCTAACTCTTCAAGAGTTTCCGCACGCGTACCGGGAAACACCGGCGGCATAAAACGACCGATGGCCTTGCTATCAATGATGGAGTAGGCGGTTTGTCCCGCTTGTTGCGCCACCAGACGCCCCCAGATGGCATAGCGCTTGGGCCAAAAGTCTTCACCCTCATCATAGAACCGTCGCCCACCACGATTCACCATCACACCGAGCGACACACAATCAATGCGGGTACAAATACCACCGTCATAAAGCGGGGCACGCGCATCAATGGCCACCATATGCGCCTGAGTCGGATCGCCAATCATGTCCACCCCTGCATCCATCATGGCCCGCAGTAGTACGCCGCGATTAAAGCGGGTGCCACGAATCAAAAACTGTTCGGCCGGATACTCACCATGCTCATTCACCCCCCAAGCCTCTCGCATCCACTCGAGATTGGACTCAAAGCCTCCGGCCGCCAATACGAAAGTCTTGGCCTCAATGCGCTCGCCTGCCTCCGTCATCGCAGCCAATCCGGCGCTATCGTCGAGCTCCAATCGCGCCACGGGCGTGTCGTAACGAATGGCAATGCCCAGACGCTCAGCACTGCGGTAGTAGGCATTCATCAAGGCCTTACCCCCGCCCATGAAAAAGGCGTTGGTGCGAGCCGTGTGCAAAGCGCCCGACAGTGAGGGTTGGAAGCGCACACCGTGCTTCACCATCCAAGGGCGGCAGGTGGACGAGGCACGAATCACTAATCGGGCCAGGGCTTCATTGGTTTGGCCTCCGGTGACTTTGAGGAGATCTTGCCAAAACTCTTCCTCGGGGTAGGCCTCCACCAGAACATCTTGGGGCTCATCATGCATGCAGCGTAAATTACGAGTGTGTGGGGAGTTCCCGCCACGCCATGCTTTGGGCGAAGATTCCAACACCAATACCGAAGCTCCGGCCTCGCGTGCGGTAAGGGCCGCACACAGCGCTGCATTGCCCCCCCCGATCACCAAGACATCTAACTTATTTTCCATTAACGATCCGACACTTTCACTCCCCCGAGTATAAGCAGCGCGACCCAGCCCGATCGCATTAAGCGGGTGATTTGCGAAATATCACGCTCCATAGGGGTCCCATTTTCTGGAAATGGCTCGGAACATGGCAGAATGGCCGCAAATTTCCACTTTGAGGCTCCCTATGTTGAAGATTCGTCGCACCTTTAGCCTTGCTTGCATTAGCTTTGCTTTTCTTAGCCTTGCTAACCTAGCACCGGCGCAGGCGCAGGCACAGTCCTTCCCGAACAAGCCGATACGACTGATCTGCCCCTTCCCGCCTGGAGGCGCGGTTGATATTGCCTCAAGATCGATTGCCGCTGAGCTTAGCAAACTGATTGGACAACCCGTGACGGTCGATAATCGACCCGGTGCGGGCGGTAACATCGGAGCCACTGAAGCCGTGCGAGCAGCACCAGACGGCTATACCATTTTTATGACGACCAGCGGCATTCAAGCGATCAACCCATCGCTCTACAAAAAAATGCCCATTGATCCCAATAAGGACTTGCAACCGATCTCGGCCTTGGTGTCACTCAACAATGTTTTGGTCGTGCACCCTTCAATGCCGGTCAAAAATGTCAAAGAATTTACTGACCTGCTGAAGGCCAATCCAGGCAAGTACAACTACGCCTCCAGTGGTTCGGGAACCAGTATTCATATGTCAGCGGAGATGTATAAGTACCTCACGAAAACCTTCATGACGCACATTCCCTACCGGGGCAGTGCCCCTGCGCTCACCGATTTGTTAGGCGGGCAGGTCTCGATCATGTTCGACAATATTCCATCGTCCTTGCCCCACATAAAATCTGGCAAACTTCGAGCGCTTGCCACGACAGGAGCCAAACGTGACGCCACGTTGCCCGACCTGCCGACGCTAGAAGAAGCAGGCATCAAAGGCTATGAGTCGGGTGTTTGGTTCGGCTTGGCTGCAGCGTCGAATGTTCCTAAAGAACTGATTGAGAAGCTCTCCGCAGAAGCCCAAAAGGCCGTCAAGTCACCAGACTTTGTCAAGCGTATGAGTGAGCTTGGCTACAACATTCTAGGTACTACACCGGAACAGATGACCGCCATGACTCAGGCGGAACTTAAGCGTTGGCCCCCAGTCATCAAGGCGTCGGGCGCTACCGCGGATTAAGACCACACCAGCGCGCCATCAATACAGCGAGCACGGCACTGACCTCCACCATGGAATCGATTGATACCCATTCATCGATGCCGTGGATATCGGCCCCTAAAGGGCCGTAACAGGTCGAAGGAATGCCGCCGTAAAGGTGGAAGTGCTTGACGTCGGTTGTGCCCGTGAAGGGATTGCGCTTGATAGCCTTGCCAGAGATATCTTCATGAGCACGAATCAGCTCGGTGATGATGGGCTGCTCCATATCGACCACCATCCCCTCAGCTTGAAAGCCTTGGTACAGCACCTTGTATTGCAAGCTTTTTGCACTCGGGTGAGCCGCATAGGCTTCGGCCAGGAGCGCTTCAACCTGTCGTCGTACTTCGGCAGGCTTTAGGCCAGGATAAAAACCAAGCCGTAG
>JAYVKZ010000017.1:0-9289 GCA_043767985.1 Betaproteobacteria bacterium | reverse complement strand
TTCTTTAAGGGGAAAATTCATGAAACTTTCAAAAATTGCACTTTCGCTTGCATCAGCGCTCGCCACTAGCGCTGCGATGGCAGCACCGATCACTGTGTTGATCGACGACTACAACTACTTTGCTGGCCCTTTGGCTGCAACTCTTCCAAATGCATCAACTGCCCTCGGTCCAAACGGCGCCACATGGCTCTGGACATCTGTTACGCCTGACAACGCCTTCAATCGCGCTGCTACCAGCGTTGGCATGAACGGCTCAGCATTCATCTTCAACAATCCAGTTGACGTAACGTCCGCTGGTACGTTGTCGTACCTTGCTGGCTTTAACTATGCTGTACTAGGCGGCACAGCAGGTACAGGTAGCTTCAACTATTCAGTCGTTTCTAACGATCTAGGCGCCGGCACGATCACGCCTGCAAGTGGCACGGCCTATGTTAGCGGCGCGGCTATCAACTTAGCTTTCAGTTCTTCTGGAACAAAAGCTTGGGATGCATCCATCGACCAACTCGGCGTAACTTTCGAGTGCGCAAACTCTGCCTCATTGCAGGGTACAACCTTCAAAATTGGCGATCTCAAAGCAGGTGCTTGTACTCCTCCAGTAAGAGTGCCAGTTCCAGGTTCACTGGCTCTCTTGGGCCTCGGCGGTATTGCTCTTGGTTTGGTAGCTCGTCGTCGTTCGATCAAGTAATTGCTTTATTGATTAGTTGATGTTCCAGCAAAAAAGCACCTTCTTAGGTGCTTTTTTGTTTTTCGTCGACTCGTCTTTTGAATTAACCTTGGCGTTTCAGTTTTACAATTGACCTCTACGACTCGTAGCCTTTACATCCACAGGGCGAACTACTTTCCTTTTGTGGTTCCGGTCATCCGAACCCGCTGGCTACCAGGCAACATCGTCGGCTTGTCGCTGGGCATCGCGGTACTCATCGATCCACGCTATTTCGAAGACGAGCCCACCCTACGACACGAACTGATCCATTGCCGCCAATTCTGGCGCAACGGGCTCGTCATTCATTTTTTCCGGTACTGGTGTAGCAAACCTTACCGCCTCGCCATGGAAGTTGAGGCATTTCGAGAGGAGCTCGCTTGGATACCCCGAGAGCACTACGACCATCGTTTGGAGGCCTTCGCTACGGCCTTGACCGATTCCTATGGGCTAAAACTCGCGCAGAACCAAGCCCGTCAATTGATCGACATCAATGCCACGCCAGTGGCATGACATGGCCCGACTTTGCTGGCCGTCTAATCGATCAATACTGCGTTAGGTAGCTCGTCAACATCACTAGACAGTCTTGGAAAAGCAACTTGCAGGGTGGGTTGCAAAAGAGCGATGGCCTTGAGAACGCCGTCGACATATTGTCCTTGGCCAAAGGCCTGCGTCATCACATCACAGACGTTTTTCCAGACAAGAGGAGAGACTCGTCGTTGAGCCTCCCGATCAACAATCACTTCCACGGCACGATCCGCCATGAGCAGATAAATCAACACCCCGTTGTTGTCTTCAGTGTCCCAGACCCGGTGCTTGGCAAAAAGAGTCTCGGCTCGTGCTCGAGGCCTGACTTCGGCCCAAATCTGATAGGCGTCCAAAGACGATTCTATGGCGAACCTCAGCTCGGCATTGGAGCGCTTTTCACACTCAAAAATGGCCTGCTCAATGCTTGCGAAACCTTGCTCCCCGAAATGTCTCCGAACATCCTCAGCGTCGGTCCGCCAGTGCCGAAGTAAGCGTGAAAATCGATTTGAAAAGACCAAGGCCATCGCTACCAATCTCCCGAGGCGCCGCCGCCACCAAAACTGCCACCACCGCCACTAAAGCCGCCTCCGCTAGAGCCTCCTCCGCTACCCCAACCACCGCCTCCGCCAAAGCCGCCAGGAAGAAACACGGGGCCAGCGCTGTTGCGCCGCCCAGGCGTCATACTTGTGGATCGACGACCGGAGAATAGGAGGAGCACGAAAAACACTAAGGCCGCAGCGCCCAGGGCCAACAATGTTGGTGCGCCAAAGGTGGGGAGTAAAAAGGCCGTTCCCCCTGCCGTGATGGCCGCGCCGAAAAAGCGCCCAAACATCGACGTCAAGACAAACCCGAACACAAGTGCCGCAATGACGGGCACGAGCCAGCCCAAGGCATCTTCCTGCCCCAAGCCTCCACCGCGGCCAGCGGGACGATGCCCATCTTGCCAAACTTCTGGTGGTGCTGGCAAAGCCTCGCCTTGAATTAACTTCACGAGACTGGCCACGCCATTCTCGATGCCGCCAGCGAAATCGCCCTCTCGAAACTTTGGTGCAATTAAATCGGTAATGATTCGTTTCGCCAGCGCATCCGGTATAGCACCTTCAAGGCCATAACCGACTTCAATGCGGATTTTGCGATCATTCTTGGCGACCACCAACAAGACCCCGTCATCCACTCGTTTGGCGGCTCCCTTAGCCAACGGATCGGCCACCTTACCGCGCCCAATTTTCCAGGCTTCTGCCACCCTCAGCGAAAATTCGGCAATGGTTTCTGGTTGGGTGGTCGGCAGAATTAACACTGCAACTTGACTGCCCTTACTGCTTTCCAAGGCCGCCAACTGATCAACAAGCTTTTTCTTTTGTTCGGCGCTTAAAGTGTTCGTGAGGTCAAGCACCTGCCCGCTGAGAGCGGGCACGGCGACCACCGGCTGCGCGCCGACCAGCCCATTGCTGAGGAGCAAGAGAGCGGTCCAACACGACACCAATAAGCGCGACCAGAACATTAGTACGGCTCCATTAGTACGGCTCCATTAGTACGGCCCCATTACTACGGCTCGCAATGAATTGCCAGGAGTCACCTGGCTTTTACTTCTTCGGCTCAGCAGGTTTGTTGCCAAAATTCACCGCAGGCGCATTCTGAATCGCTTGCTCGTTGTCAACGGTAAACTGAGGTTTAGGCTGATAGCCGAATACCATCGCCGTCAAGTTATTGGGAAACTCACGAACCAACACGTTGAACTGGCCGACCGAATCGATATAACGCTTACGGGCGACCGTAATTCTGTTCTCGGTGCCTTCCAATTGAGCTTGCAGCTCTCTAAAGTTCGCATCAGACTTCAACTGAGGATAGTTTTCCGTGACCACCAGTAGGCGCGACAAAGCGCCACCCATGTCTTTTTGAGCGGCTTCGAATTTTTTCAGCGACTCAGGATCGGACGGATTGACTTGAATTTGAGTCGCTTTGGCACGCGCTTCCACGACCTGCGTGAGAACATCTTTCTCTTGTTGTGCAAAGCCTTTGACGGCCTCGACAAGGTTAGGAATCAAGTCCGCCCGTCGTTTATATTGGTTGAGCACTTCGGCCCATGACGCCTTGGTACCCTCATCAGCCACCTGGATTTGGTTGTAACCACATCCGCCCAATATGAGGGACGAACCCGACATGGCGAGCATGACTGCCATTCGGAACATAGCCTGTAAGTGCTTAGCGAAAGAAATAGACAACATGGAACCTCCTTATTTCAAATATATGATGACAAGCATACCCGAATTCAAGACGCTAAAAGACATGCTAAAGATTGTTCCGTTGGCAATGGCACTTGCGCTGTTGATGCCGAACCCAAGTGCGTACGCGACCGACGCCCCATCGCCTCGTGGGCCGCAAGACCAGCAAACGGCTCTTACCACTCCGCAAGGTCGGCGAGTCGAGGCCTTAATGCAATCGGCTTTCAACGCTTATCAGGCGAACAAATTTGGCCTTGCCGCCAAATCATTCATGAGCGCCGCAAAGTCTGGAGATGTTCTCGCTAAGTACAACCTGGCGAGTATGCGGATCAGGGAGCAAACCAAGCTCATTTCCATGTCGCAATCCCTTGCCTGGATTAGATTTTCAGCTGAGAAGGGGTTGTCCAATGCACAGTTTTCGTATGGCACCCTGCTTGATTTAGGGGAGCATGTCGAGCAAGATTTATTCGCTTCAACACGTTGGTTTGAGAAGGCCGCGCGACAAGGTCATGAGGAAGCAGCACTTGCACTGGCGACCGCCTGTTTTATCGGGCGCGGGCACGCACTAGATTATCAAAAGGCCGCGTTTTGGTATGAGAAAGCCGCAACGGCCGGAGACGTAGCCGCCCAATATTCGATCGCCTCCATGTACCTCACTGGGTTAGGGGTACCGCTAGACTTAGAAACTGCGCTAGTATGGTTTAGCGCCGCAGCACGCCAAGGCGATGTTGTTGCAAAGGAACAAGCTAGGCTATTGGTCGCAAGAATTGCCAAAGAGCGTACTTGATCTCCGCTGGAAGACCTCTCAAGCGCGGCTAAGCTGATCGAGAAAGAGGTACATTAAGCAACATGCCACGGCAAACTCTAAAGATTTTATGACCACTTCCGCGCCTGCAAGCCCATCAGTCCCCGAAGCGCACAGCGCAGCGCTTACGGAGCTTCGCCGTGACTACAAGCTGACGAGCCTCGACGAGGCTGATCTTCTTGGCGATCCCGTGAGTCAGTTCTCAAAATGGTTCGACGAGGCCCAGAAGTCCGCGCTTGTTGAGCCCAATGCCATGACGCTTGCAACCGTAAGTGCCCAAGGCAAACCAGGCGCAAGGATCGTTTTATTGAAGGGCTTCGATGCTCGAGGTTTTTGCTTTTTTACGAATTACGAGAGCGCCAAGGGTCAGGACCTTGAACAACATCCCCACGCGTGCTTGGTATTCTTATGGCATGAGCTTGAGAGACAAGTTCGTATCGAAGGCAGTGTTCAAAAGGTGAGTGCCGATGAGTCCGACGAATACTTTAAGTTGCGGCCCATCAGTAGTCGCTACGGTGCGCTTGTCTCACCGCAGAGCCAGGTGATCAAAGATCGTCAAAGCTTAGTCGACCAAGAAGCGGCCCTCAGAAAACAATACGGCGACAACCCGCCACGCCCAGACCACTGGGGTGGTTATCGAGTCGTGCCGGAAGTCGTCGAGTTTTGGCAAGGACGGCGCTCCAGGCTTCATGATCGTTTACGCTTTAGTCGCACTACCACCTCGTCTGGCCCTAACGGCTGGCATGTGGACCGGCTCGCGCCTTGATCGGTCATGGGCAGCAAAACGATCGGAGAATGGTTTAGATGCATATGGCCGTGGCTCTCGGTTTCACTGCTGAGCCTCAGCACCGCAGGACACGCTCAACCCGTGCCGAGCCAGTCCGTATTGCCCCCCTCGACCCAAAGCCCGAGCAGACTCGGGCCGGCCATCGATCCGATCGCGCGTCGCTCGTCGATGATTGGTCGCTGGTACGGAGAAAGTAAAACGTCCGATGGCCGAACCTTACGTTGGATCACCGAGAGAGAAAACAACGGTACGTACCGGACCGAATACCTCCTGGGCCGCTCGCAAGATGAAACTAACGAAGAAGAGAGCGTTGAACTAGGCCAGTGGGGCCTCTCCGGATCGATATTTTTTACGATTCAAAGAGCCTGGTCAAAAGACGGTGAAACACAACGTGCAGATCCCGGCAATGTCTATAGCTATGATGCTTACGAGCTCATCAGCATCAATGATCGAACCATTGAGTACCTTAGCGCGGGATCTGGAAAACGATTTATGGTCCGACGGGTCACCCCCAACTTTAAATTGGGCGCCAAACGAAGCCAGTAATTTTCTCTACACCGCTTTTCCTTTAAGGCGCGTGACATTATTTCACAGCCGGGCGTTGTCGAATATTTTTACAGGGGATCAATCCCGGTCGCGACGTTTTGAAGCTTTTCCCTCGACAAACCGCTTCTACGACGCTTACATAAATTCCACCAAAATCATTCGCTGGCTTTCAAAAGGGTCCAATCAAAGATTGCTGTTTAGTTGAGAATGAAGGTGCAAATGCGACATAAAAATTCCCCCAGACGCCACAAGTTCTTCGATTTAGCCCCAAACTCCCATCATTTCGCCGTAATTTGGCTGTATTTCTCCGCTTTCAGCATTAGACCGAAAATGCCTCAATGACACGCGGCGCGCCATGAGATCGCCTCAAATCTGAAAACAGAAGCGCTTTCGAAAGGGGTTTTTTCTACAACGAGGTATCAAAATTCATCGAAGAGAAATGCCGACGCGGAAAAATCCCGCCCTATGGCATGAGTTGTGCTTGTTTAAAGTTTGTAGGAAAATCCGCTGTATCAAGGCGGCTGGCCAGGGAAATCGGAAAACATGAATGCAGATATCGAAGACAAAAGTCTTTTGAAAACTCGTCAATTCGCATGGAGTGCGATTCTTATAGGATGCATCGGCATCGGCACGATTCTCGTCAATGCGGCCTTTAACTTTTCATTACAAGGTACTAAGACTGCCATCTCTACGCTCGGCCTGTCACTACCCGGGAAATCAGCACTCGGGTCTAAAAACGAAGACTCAACCGCCATGCTGGGCAAAGCGCCGATGGGTTCAGACTCGCCAAGCAATCGTTCCTCGGAGCCCGTGGCGATCGCAAGAGTTGAACCCGGTGTAATTCCATCCATTAAAGGATCAGGGCTACAAGACGGGCTACCTCGCGCTCAGCTGCCCAATGTGCCTGAAAACCCAGCCGCATTTGAGAAAACGCTCAATGACATGCTGCAAATGAAGCCTGCGGAATTTAGGCCCGCTAGCGCAGTGCTCACTTGGACAGGTAAAACGAACTTGGATCAAATACTTCCAATTCTTAAGGCCAAACCGGAGTGGCGCTTCGAGATCGGCGCTCATATTCCGCCAAGTGATACCACTGAAGGCGACCGCCAAATTACTGATCGACGCGCCGAGGCCATTGCCGGCTATCTCGGCTCCGAGGGCATTTCTAATATTCGTATGTCCACCAAAGGATATGGCTCCAGCAAGCCGGTCTCGGACAATTCAAGCGAGTTGGGTCGGCTAAGAAATCAACGCGTTGAAATTCGTGTCGTCAGTACACAGTAGGCATCAGGGGAAGATCATATGTTTTCAAATATCATCGCGGTACTGATTGCTGCACTTTGCGGTAGTCTCTTTGGCTGGGGTATTCATTCTTTACGGGCAACCAAAGAGCGAGCACGGCAACTCAAAACTTGGCAAGCCAATGCTGCGGCTGCGGAGGCTCGGAGCCTGCGCGAGATTGCGCATCTGCGTGAAGAGTTGGAGAACGTTCATACCCGCACCGTCGCCAATTTCGGAGCGAATAGCGTAGAGGCGGAACACTCGAATGAGCTCCGCCAGTTGGTGCATGCCTTAGAAGATCGTTTGGCCGAGCAGTCTCGCCACAATGAAGATTTACACTCTAAACTCGGTGAGCGTGAGCGTGATCTAAAAGGTGTGCGAACCACTCTCGAGCAAGTTCATAAACTGAATCTGCGCTTACGCCAGCAAAGAGCGGCCTAGCGCTGGTCCGTCTCGCGCTTGGCAGCCACTTTGATGTGCCAGGCCGCGCTAAGCGTAACGCCGAGAAATAGACTCGGCAATACACACGGGTTTGTCCGAGCCTTTGCGCTCGATCTTCACTTCCCAACTCATTTGCGCGCCGTTGTTGGCAATATCTTCAATGGTCAGAAGTTTGAAACGGGCCCGAAGTTCGCTGTCCACAGGCACGGGTGAGGTAAACCGTACCTTGTTCAAACCGTAATTCACGCCCATCTTCACGTCGTGCATCTTAATGGCCTGAGCCATAAAGATGGGGATCATCGAGAGCGTTAGAAAGCCGTGGGCAATGGTGGTACCGAATGGTCCTTTGGCTGATCGTTCCGCGTCTAAGTGAATCCACTGGTGATCACCGGTGGCATCCGCAAATAAGTTGATTCGCTTTTGATCGACAGTGATCCATTCACTCACAGCAATCTCCTGTCCCAGCAAAGGCCGTAGCTCAGCAAGGTTTTGAAATTCACGCATTCTTGGTCCTTTAGTATCAGTTAGTGTTTCGTGCCAAAAATTCGATCACCGGCATCGCCGAGGCCCGGAACAATATAAGCGTTCTCGTTCAAATGAGTATCTAGTGCGGCCGTGTAGATCGCCACAGTCGGGTGTTGCAAATGAAACGCCTGAACACCTTCAGGCGCAGCCACTAGAGAGAGAAAGCGAATATTCTCCGCTTTCACACCGCGATCCAAAAGCACTTGAACCGCATAGGCGCCAGAATACCCAGTGGCCAGCATAGGATCGCAAATGATAAACATGCGCCCTTCGATTTCGGGCAGGCGCACGTAGTATTCGACTGGACGCTTATCTTCTCCTCGGTACAGCCCGATATGACCCTGGCGCGCCGAGGGGATCAACTCCATAATGCCCTCGGCCATACCGAGACCGGCGCGCAGCACGGGCACCACGGCCACTTTTTTGCCACCAATCACTGGCGCGTCCATCGAGGTTAAGGGGGTCTCGATACGTTTGGTACTCATGGGTAGGTCGCGAGTGAGCTCGTAACCCATGAGTAAGGTGAGTTCTTTCAACAACTGCCGAAACGTTTTCGTGGAGGTCTCGATGTCACGCATATGGCTGAGCTTATGCTGGACCAGGGGATGATCCACAATAAACAAGTTCGGAAATTTCGGATCTTGTCGCATGGTTAGTACTCCAATTCAATGAGAATCAAAAGAGCGTTCAGAGAAAATTCAGAAGCGCCAATCGACCGAGTTAGGCCGCCCAGCGAGCGCCAAGCTCGAGAGGGTTACCGGCGTCTGCGCAATAACCTTCCCTGCCCGAATCACTTTCAGCCGGGTAGCGCGAAGACGGATGGCTTCCACCACATCACTGGCCTGTAACAGCACCGCATCGGCGCGACAACCGAGTTTCAGGCCGTAACCCTCAAGACCAAGAATCTTAGCGGGGTTTTCAGTGACGGCATCAAAGCATTGACGCATTGCGGCCTGCCCAGTCATCTGCGCCACATGCAGGCCCATTTGAGCCACCTCCAACATATCGGCCGACCCCAAGCTGTACCAAGGGTCCATCACGCAGTCATGGCCAAAGGACACGTTGATGCCCTGGGCCATCATTTCGGGAACCCGGGTCATACCCCGCCGCTTCGGATAGGTATCGTGTCGGCCCTGGATCGTAATGTTGATCAGTGGGTTGGCGGTGGCCGAGACTTGCGCGTCGCGCATCAAGGGCAAGAGCTTCGAGACATAATAATTATCCATCGAATGCATCGACGTGAGGTGAGAACCATTCACCCGCCCTTGCAGGCCAAGCCTTTGTGTTTCGAAGATGAGCGTCTCAATATGACGAGACAGCGGATCGTCCGTCTCGTCGCAATGCATATCGACGCGCAGATTGCGGCGCGCAGCCTCTTCGCACAATAAACGCACCGAGGCTGCACCATCGGCCATGGTGCGCTCGAAATGCGGAATGCCGCCGACAACATCGAC
>JAYVKZ010000016.1:0-4966 GCA_043767985.1 Betaproteobacteria bacterium | reverse complement strand
CCTACCCCAGCCTGCTCGGCAAGCGCACTAAGCAAATCATCGAATCAACTAGAGAAGAAACCAAAATGCCCTCATCCCTAGACAACATCCGAGTCCTAGACCTAACGAGAGTCCTAGCCGGCCCCTGGTGCGCCCAAAACCTAGCCGACCTAGGCGCCGATGTCATCAAAGTCGAGAAACCAGGCGCAGGCGACGACACCCGTACCTGGGGCCCTCCTTTCCTCAAGAACAAAGATGGCACAGATTCAACTGATGCCGCCTACTACCTAGCCGCCAACCGTGGCAAACGTTCCATCACGGTTGATATCAGCACTCCACAAGGCCAACAAGTGGTCCGAGATTTGGCCAAGATCAGCGACGTGGTCCTGGAAAACTACAAAGTCGGACAACTCAAAAAATACGGTCTGGATTATGAGAGCCTGATTCAAGTCAACCCGGCCTTGGTGTATTGCTCCGTGACAGGCTTCGGACAAACCGGCCCGTGGAAACATCGCGCGGGCTACGATTTCATCATTCAAGGCGTCGGCGGCTTTATGTCGGTCACCGGAGAAGCCGATGACCAGCCTGGCGGAGGCCCGCAAAAAGCCGGTGTCGCCGTCGCTGACCTCATGACCGGCATGTATGCAACCCAAGCCGTACTTGCCGCGCTATTTCATCGTGAGCGCACCGGTGAGGGCCAATATATTGATATGGCCTTGCTGGACGTACAAGTCGCGATGATGGCCAACATGAATAGCAATTACTTGGTCAGCGGGACCGCGCCGCGTCGCTGGGGCAATGCCCATCCCAATCTCACGCCCTATCAAACCTTCAAATCCAGCACCGATTGGATCATTGTTGCGGCCGGTAATGACGAGCAGTTTAGAAAACTCTGTACGGCTGGAGGGCGCCTGGATATTCCGGTCGACGCGCGCTTTAACAGCAATCCCAATCGCGTGCGCAATCGCGACGCGTTAATCCCGCAACTCAAAGAGATGTTTTCTGCCCAAAGCGCCGAGTGGTGGGTGCAAACCTTAGAGGCCGTCGGGGTGCCTTGCGGCCCCATTAACAACCTCGAACAGACCTTTAAGAACCCTCAGGTGCAAGCACGCGGACTGCGTCTAACGATTGACCGTGAAGATAGCGGTCCCGTACCCCTGGTGGGCAGCCCCATAAAGTTTTCGAAAACACCCGTGAAATATACGCTTCCCCCGCCTCGCTTAGGGGAGCATACGCAAGAGGTCTTAGCGAACCTTTTAGGGTATAGCGAGGATCAAATTCGCGAGCTCAACCAGTGACATCCCCCTGGGCAGACGGACCCGCCTTCATGGGACTTGCCCAGCCCTCTCAAAAGCAACGCGCGCCTTCCTACTGGGGCTGGCTAGTCTTTTTCATTGCTGCAGTGTTATGCCTAGCGGGCTTGTCCATTCGACTAGCAGGCTTGTATCAAACCTCAAAAACGCAAGACAGTATCGAGA
This sequence comes from Betaproteobacteria bacterium, assembly GCA_043767985.1. Classification (GTDB taxonomy): domain Bacteria; phylum Pseudomonadota; class Gammaproteobacteria; order Burkholderiales; family Burkholderiaceae_E; genus JAPOKJ01. The sequence continues at coordinate 3,509 of JAYVKZ010000016.1, read as the reverse complement.
GCGAAACTCGCGCTGCGGCCGAGCGCTTACGTACCTATTTTGCCGAGATATCACGTTCCTTTACGCAAGTCGCTGAAAAAAGTGCAGGCACCTTAGCGCGCGCTAATCCAACAAAACAAAGTAGTAGCGACGCCGCAACCTTGTTGAACCAGTACTGGTCGCAGTCCTTTACGGGTCTGCCTGCCTTGCTGAGAATCGAGCTACGCGACACCGATCTTCATTTGCTAGCAAGCTTGGACTCCCCGCCGCCCAATCCTCGTATCCCCAAAGAGCAGTCAGACCGGTTACTTATTGATGCCCGGGTCGCGGTGGAACTCGTCCGGGACCGAAAAGAGGCCTCTTATTCCAGGTCCTATTACCGAACCTTCGGCAATGCGTATGGCGGCGAGGTGATCGACCTCGTCATCGCCGCAGACCCACAGGGTAGTGCGTTCTACGTCTTTACCTTGCTCATGAGCCGAGCCCTCGATAGCGCCTTACCTCCCGGGTTTCTCGCAAGCTATGGCATTGCTCTGGCCGATGTGGACGGAACCATGATCGCGCGGCCGACCGGCCTTCTGTTTCGACAAGCGGATATCTCGGCGGATGTACCGGTTCGAGTAGGCGAACAGGGTTTGCTCCTAAGAGCTAGTCGCCCCGCCACCGCCTCAGAAGGTGTGGCCTCGACACAGTTAAGCCTCTTGCTAATTCTTTGCAGTGTATTGCTCGCGAGCGGTGTCATGTTGTGGCGGACCTTGCGCCAGAGACGCAGCGTCGAGAAAAGCTTGGTCGACGAAACCACCTTGCGGCGAGCCATGGAGGACTCGCTGGTCACGGGCCTACGGGCGCGAGATATGGAGGGGCGAATCTTATATGTCAATCGCGCCTTCACCGAGATGACCGGCTTTTCACCCGAAGAACTCGTCGGCATTAAACCCCCTATGCCCTACTGGGCGCCAGAAGGCGAAGCAGGCTATCAAAGACGCTACGCCCAGGTGCTCTCTGGCAACGTTGGCCGGGAAGCCTTTGAAACAGTCTTTATGCGCAAAAACGGAGAGCGCTTTCCGGCCTTAATTCATGAGTCACCTCTCTTGGATGCGCAAGGTCAGCAAACGGGCTGGATGAGTTCCGTGATCGATGTTTCTGAACTCAAGCGGGCGGAGGACCTCAATCGTCGTCAACAAGAGCAATTACAAACCAATGCCCGTCTAGCCATGCTGGGCGAAGTGGCAACCGTCCTCTCGCATGAAATAAACCAACCTTTGTCCGCGATCCAAAGCTATGCAACGGCCAGCCAGAATTTGCTGGAGAGTGGTCATCGCCTCGAGGCCGAACAGGCGCTTGGCAAGCTGCTACAGCAAGCGGATCGCGCCGCACAAGTGGTCAGAAGCGTCGGCGACTTCGTCAAACGCCGAAATCTCAACTTTGAGGACATTCAAGTCGCAGAGGCCATCGAGCAACTGCGTCCGATTATGCAGTTGCAAGCAAAACGCCTGGATGTGCATCTTGTCTGTACCTTAGAGAAAGATCTTCGGATCAGGGGGGATCGAACCATGTTCGAACAAGCGCTACTTAACCTCACCCGAAATGGCATCGAAGCAATGGAAAAAACGCCCCGCGAATCGCGTATTCTTGAGGTGCTTGCATGCTCGGAGCGCGATACTGAGGGCCATGCGACGAGGGCCAGCATTCAAGTGATTGACCGGGGTCAAGGAGTGCCACCAGAACAAGCCTCAAAATTGTTCAATGCCTTTTTCACCACCAAGAAAGACGGTATCGGCGTCGGTTTGAGCCTGTCGCGTACCGTCGCGGAAGCTTTTGGAGGTTCTCTCAACTATCAGCCTCATAATGAGAGCGGCTCGATTTTCACATTAAAATTGCCTCTTTCCGGAACAAGTTAGCACCATGAGCATTTATCTAGTTGAAGACGAAGCAGACGTCGCCGAAGGGCTGGACTGGCTGTTTCGCTCGCGCAGCCTAAAGCTCGAGCACTTTGGCAGCGCCGAGGCCTTTCAGGCCACCATGGCGACCCGGCCTCGGTGGTGGCAGCAACCTGGGTGCTTGATTCTCGACATTCGAATGAAACATAGATCTGGGCTCGAACTCTTTGATGATCTTCGAAGAAGTTGGCGCGAACAGTTTGGCTTAAAGCTCGATCCTGTTCCGGTTATTTTCCTCAGCGGGCATGCTGATATTTCGATCGCGGTGGAAGCACTCAAGAATGGCGCTTTTGACTTTTTCGAAAAACCCGCGAACGGCAACAACCTGGTCAACCGGGCTTTAGCGGCCCTTGCAGAATCGGAGAAGCGCCAGGCTCAGGGCCAAACTTCGATCGATACCCAATCGCGCATCAATCAGCTAAGTAAGCGCGAGCAAGATGTTGCTCGGCTGGTATTGACGGGCCGTCTCAATAAGCAAATTGCCGACGACCTGTCGATCAGTATGCGCACGGTCGAGGTACATCGCGCCAATATTTTTACAAAGATGGGCGTGCGTAGTGCCGTTGAACTCGCCCGCTTACTTGAACTTGCTGGAATCACCTTGTAATGCCTCAATACCTACCTCAGCACTTACCTCAAAACTCTGAGCGTGCTGCAAGCAGGCGCAACGTCGGCAAGCGCCTCGCTGCTTTCATCATCTTGCTCAGCGCCTCACTCAGCGCGCTAACCGCTTACGCCCAAAGTAATCCGGCTTATCCGACGCGCCCCGTTCGCCTCATTGTTCCCTACCCGGCCGGCGGCCCCCTCGACTTAGTCGCTCGCGCCCTGGCAGACAAGTTACGGGAACCCCTCGGGCAAGCCGTCATCGTAGAAAATCGACCTGGCGCTGGCGGCAATATCGGTGCGGATTTTGTCGCGAAATCTCCGCCCGACGGTTACACCATGCTCCTGGGCGCTGTCGCAACCCACGCCATTAATCCTTATCTCTACGCCAAGATTCCCTACGACCCAAACCGTGACTTCACGCCCATTACCCGCCTGGCAGTGGTGCCCAATGTTCTGGTGATGAACCCGGACAAGGGCCGAGCCCTCAATATTGAGTCGGTCAAAGATCTCGTCAGCTATGCCAAAAAGAATCCCGGAAAGCTCAACTATGCCTCAGGGGGTAATGGCAGCGCCGGTCATTTGGCTGGGGAATTGTTCAAAACCAGCTTCGGCGTGAGCTTGGTACACATCGCGTATTCGGGTGCACCGCCTGCTCAGTTCGGGCTGATCGGCGGACAAACCGATCTCATGTTTGACAATTTGGCCTCTGCTGCACCGCAAATAAGAGCGGGCAAACTCAAGCCCTATGCAGTCACCACAGTCCTTCGCTCGAGCTATTTTCCCGAAATACCCACCCTAGCCGAAAGCGGCGTCGCTCAGTTTGACATCTCTACTTGGCTAGGTATTTTTGCCCCGGCGAATTTGCCCGCGCCCTTGGTCACCCTGTGGCATCGAGAAGTCCTCAAGGCCATGCAGAGCCCAGAACTCAAGGAGCGCCTGAGCACGATGGGTGCGGACTCGGCCACCTTGACACCGGCCGAATTC
>JAYVKZ010000015.1:0-3630 GCA_043767985.1 Betaproteobacteria bacterium | reverse complement strand
TCCGGTAAATCATGAGCCATGTCGGCAATCATTTCTAAGCGGGCGTCGGGAATGGCTCGCGCCGTGGCCTCTCCACAAACGGGTTGGACAAGCGGATCTTCCATGCCGTGAATCACCAAGGACTTCATTGAGAGTTTTCTCAATCCCGATGTTCTATCCGGGCTGCCAAGAATGGCTGCCATTTGTCTTGCAACACCCCAAGGACGATAGCTGCGCTTAATGTTATTGGAAATACGAGCGCGAAAGACCGACATTTCTTGATCGTTCTTCGGTAAAAATTTCTGAGAGCCAATGACCGAAAAGGTTTTGACATAGCCGTCGACCAGAAGTTGAATACCTTCGGCCGTTTTGTTGTTCGCTTGCTTGGGTACGGGCTGCAATAAGGCGCGGCGTGCTTGGGCGGTCGGACCTGGCAGGGCGCGTGCACCGGTCGTCGACATGATCGAGGTGAGGCTCAACACGCGCTCGGGATACTCTATCGCCAAGGCCTGCGCGATCATGCCGCCCATTGAGGCACCAACCACGTGAGCCTGCTTGATATTCATTTGATCAAGTAGAGCGACAGTATCGGCAGCCATCTCCTTCAAAGTATAGGGAGCCTTCGGGGTCAAGCCGATGAACTTTTGAAAGAGGAGTATCGGGACCATCGGGCGACCGTGGGCCTCGAAATGCGTGGAAAGCCCGACATCACGATTGTCGAAGCGCACCACATAAAACCCGTCCTCAGCCAGCATGCGGCAAAAGCCTTCATGCCAAGCGGTGAGCTGCATGCCTAGACCCATGATTAGGAGTAAGCAAGGGTCTTTAGAGTCACCAAAGGTTTCGGCTTCGATCTGAATGCCGTTGCAAGAATAAATAGCCATGAAGTCCTAAAAAAAGAAACCGCGCCGCATCGGATCTCGGAAGGCGAGCTTGCGCCAGCCTTCGCGATCAAAGGGAGACCATTCACCTTCGGCTCGGGCGAGACGATCAGCAATCGCGTACAGTACAAGGGGGTGCGCACCCATGCCCAAATGACTGGCTTCAACTTCAATGTTCTCGATATTGCTACGTGCTGCCAATTGCTCGGCCGAATGGGATGAACCTTGCCAAGGCACCACACCATCGGTACGGCTAAAGACAGCCGTAGTCGGAGAGGGTGGCGGCTCCGCCAAATCGCGTTGATTTTGCGTCACATTGGCATGCTCTGGATTAAAGAGCTTGAACAACCACCAGGCATTCGTCGCTTCTCCTGGGCCAGCGAACGGAGAGCCAAGACTGATGATGCTTCGTACGATCTCAGGCGCTAATTTGGCCAGTTCGCGCGCGTAGATACCGCCTAGACTCCAGCCGATAATGCTGACTTTTTGCCCAGTCTCTTTGTGCAATTGGCGCAAATGATCGAGCGCGGACTCAAGCACCCCAGGCTTAGGACCCAGGTTACGACCTTGCATCCAGCCAGAAGCTTGGTAGCCGCGATCATTCAGGAATTGCCGAAGCAGGTAGGTCGAAGCGTCACCTGCGATAAATCCGGGCAACACCAATACGGGGTGCCCGTCGCCTTTTGGGGCAAGCTTTAACAGTGGCCACGCTGCGAGGAGGGAGGCGTGCTCCCAGGGGCCGCGCGCTTCCAGGACAAGCTTTAACATACCCGGAGCTTGTATTGGTGACAACGCGCCTTGGATCAAGGGCTTCGCCAATTCAAGCATGTGTTTTTGCAGCGCCTGATTGAAAGGGTTGATCAAATAATCCTCCAAAATTTCTTGGGCAAGTGATCTATAAGAAGGTTCATTGGGAGGCAGCCTGCTTCGCCTTCCTGGCCGGCTTGATCGCCGGTGAAGTAGGTTCGATGATGACTTTCTCGAAGTGTACTTTCAATTCTTGGAAAGAAGCCTCTAGAAACGTGGCTAGTTTGGCCACATCAGGTAAGGCCTTGGCACAGGCAATCAGCCCGAAATACAACTGACCGTGATAGCTTTGTAAGGTGATGTTCAACGCAATGCCATGGACTACGATAGAGACCGGGTAGTAAGAGCTAAGTTGCGCCCCGGCCATAAACAGAGGAATCGGCGGCCCCGGTACATTGGAGACCACCACATTCGCCACCGGCGGCAAGCGATTCGCTATTTTACTGCCGGTATAGAGCTTAGTCAGACCGGTCATCAGCCAGGGAATGCCGAGCGAGGGGATATCGGTGGGCATGCCGGTTTTCATGGCGGCAGAGAGTTGTTTGGCACGCTGGGTACCTTCAATGATGATCTGCAAGCGTTTGACCGGATCGACGATATCGCTCGCCAAGGTGGTCAAAACCATCGAGGACTGATTTTCGATCTCGCCTGCACCTTGATGGGGTTCGCTTCGCAAACTCACCGGCATGGCACATACCAGCGGCTTCTTGGGTAATTCACCATGACTCTCTAGAAAGCGCCTGAGGCCACCGCTGACCACACCCAATACCGCGTCATTCAACGACCCGCCTGCCGCTTTTCCGAGTAATTTGACCTCCTGCAAAGGCAAGCTCAATGTGGCAAAGGCACGCTTGTTGCTGATGGCTACATTCATGCGAGTCTTCGGGCCGACCAAGCCTTTAACCGCACCCAAGTAGCCGCCTTTTAAGCCCGTGATCAGGCTATCTAAGGTGCTGGCGATGGTTTGCGTGTCGCCGCCCTTCAAGCGCTGGCTCAACACGTCGCTCACGCTATTGGTGATTTGGGGCGCTGCTCGAACTAGAGCGGCATACTGACCTAGGAGGCCGCGAAACGAGGCCGCAAGTAAAGCGCCAGCTGACGGTTTGCCCTGAGGCTTTCCGACCTCTTTTGTCGGACTCTTTGAGGGTTTAGCCTCCAAATCAAGAATCGCCTTGGCTAATGCGACGCCGCCTTGGCCATCCAGTGCGGCATGATGAAACTTGGCATAAAAGCCCGCTTGTCCATCAGCTAAACCTTCGATGACATAAGCGCGCCATAGCGGCCGATCTCTTGGCAAGAGCTCTGCATGTGCCTTCGCAATGAAAGCATTAAGTTGTTTCATGCTGCCGGGTTTGGGAAGCTTCACTTTTTGAATGTGCCAGCCCAGATCGACACCCTTGTCGATGATCCAGGCAGGGTTGGTCACGCCTAGGGGCATGGTCGCCAAACGGCGCCGAAACAGTGGCGCTAGATGAAGGCGAGCTTGAAAATGTTCGACAACATCTTGATGAAAATTGCCCTTGTAGCGCGCAGGCAGTTTTAAGGTGTTGAGACCGCCGACATGCATCGGTTGCTCGGGTGTTTCTAAGTGAAGAAATAGTGCATCAAGTGCGCTCAGAAATTTCATCGATACAGTCCTTGTAGCTAAACCAGAACGAACAGAAGAACACGGCAAACAATAGGATGGGTATCGGCGCTACGATGTATTGAGCGATCGGATTACCTCGGCCGAGCGCGAGACTGGCGATCAACATAAAGGCGGCCGCTGCAATCACTAGACCAAGCCAAGCGAAACCATAGCCCAGAAAAGCCATCTTGTTATGCATAGCCGCGGTGAAACTATAGAACAAACCTTGCATCACGCTTTGGCCCTTCCAGGCCACGAAAATTGGTGCAAACCAAAGAGCGAGCTGGACTGGCGTATAGATGACCAAAAATGCAGCCATGGGTAGCAGCAGCGACA
>JAYVKZ010000014.1:0-4114 GCA_043767985.1 Betaproteobacteria bacterium | reverse complement strand
AGGGCCAAAGTAGAGGTCCGACCCCATTCTAATAGGCTCCAACCGTCGGCCAGCCCGGTGGTTTCAATGCCTTGCGACTTGTGGGCGCTTGCTTGGGTGACTAAAATGCTGGGATGAGCAAGACAACCATCAACACTATGCCCCTAAGCACCCCATCTGGTCACAAGACGGCGGCCTTGCAAATGAGACAAAGCAATGTGCTCATGGACGCCATGCGTTCGCGAATCTTGATTCTCGATGGCGCCATGGGGACCATGATTCAACGATATAAGCTCAGCGAGGAGCAATTTCGCGGTGAGCGCTTAGCGGATCACCCTTCCGATTTAAAGGGCAATAACGAACTGTTGTCGATCACCCAGCCCCATATCGTCTTGGAGATTCACCAGGAATACCTAAAGGCCGGTGCTGACATCATCGAGACCAACACTTTCGGTGCGACCCGCATTGCTCAGGCCGACTATAGTTTGGAGGCCTACGCTCGCGAGATGAACCTCGCCTCGGCCCGCCTCGCCTGCCAGGCGCGTGACGAGTACAGTACTTCGGAGCACCGGCGCTTTGTGGCGGGCGCACTGGGGCCACAACCCAGAACGGCCTCGATTTCGCCTGACGTCAATGACCCGGGCGCTCGCAACACCAATTTTGAAGAACTGCGGGCGGCCTATTTGGATCAGCTCGAGGGCTTGATCGAAGGAGGTGTGGATCTGATCTTGGTCGAAACGATCTTCGATACCTTGAATGCTAAGGCCGCACTCTTCGCCTATGCCGAGGCCATGGACGCTTTGGAGGCGAAAGGCTTGCCACGTTTACCGTTGATGGTCTCCGGTACGGTGACCGATGCCTCTGGACGCATCTTGTCCGGCCAAACGGTGGAAGCGTTTTGGAATTCGGTGCGCCATGCTCGACCCACCACGGTGGGCTTGAATTGTGCCCTTGGCGCTGCGTTGATGCGCCCCTATATCGAAGAGCTTGCCAATAAGGCCGACACCTTTATTTGCGTCTATCCGAATGCTGGGCTCCCCAACCCCATGGCCGAGACCGGCTTCGATGAAACCCCGGAAGATACCTCGGCATTGTTGAAAGACTTTGCGGTCTCCGGCTTCGTGAATATTGCGGGCGGCTGCTGTGGCACGACGCCGGAGCATATTAGTGCGATTCGCGAGGCGATTGCAGGCGTGGCACCGCGCCAAATTCCTGAGCGCCCCGCCGCGCTACGCTTATCGGGGCTTGAGGCCTTTAATGTCGATGACAGTACCTTGTTTGTGAATGTCGGCGAGCGCACGAATGTCACCGGCTCGAAAGCCTTCGCACGCCTGATTTTGAACGAGCAATACGACGAGGCTTTAACCGTGGCCCGTCAACAAGTTGAAAACGGTGCTCAGGTGATTGACATCAATATGGATGAAGCCATGTTGGACTCAGTCAAGGCCATGGCGCGCTTTTTGAATTTGATCGCCTCCGAACCGGATATCTCACGGGTGCCAATCATGATCGACAGCTCCAAGTGGAGCGTGATCGAAGCGGGTTTGAGATGCGTGCAGGGCAAATCCATCGTTAACTCCATCTCGATGAAGGAAGGCGAGGCGGAGTTCATTCGCCAAGCCCGCTTGTGCCAACGCTACGGTGCGGCCGTGATTGTGATGGCCTTTGATGAAAAGGGTCAGGCCGACACTTATGCCCGCAAAACCGAGATTTGCGAGCGCGCCTATCGCCTGTTGATCGATCAGCTTGATTTTCCGCCCGAAGACATCATTTTCGATCCTAATATTTTCGCCATTGCTACCGGCATTGAAGAGCACAACAACTATGCGGTGGACTTCATTGAAGCCACGCGTTGGATCAAGCAGAACCTTCCCCACGCCAAAATATCGGGTGGGGTGAGCAATGTTAGCTTTAGCTTCCGAGGCAACGACCCGGCTCGTGAGGCTATTCATACGGTGTTTTTGTATCACGCCATCCAAGCCGGTATGACCATGGGCATCGTGAACGCCGGCATGATGGGCGTGTATGACCAACTCGACCCTAAATTGCGCGACATGGTGGAAGACATTGTGCTTAATCGCAACCCGGAAGCGACCGAGCGCTTCATCGAGTTTGCACCGACCTTGAAAGCCGGTGGCGCGCGCCGTGAGGAAAACCTGGAGTGGCGCAAAGACCCGGTTGAAAAGCGCCTCGCCCATGCCCTGATTCACGGCATCACCACCTTTATTACTGAGGATACTGAAGAAGTTCGCGCTGCGATTGCCGCACGCAAAGGTCGCCCGATTGAGGTGATTGAAGGTCCGCTCATGGATGGCATGAATATTGTGGGCGACTTATTTGGCGCCGGCAAAATGTTCTTGCCTCAGGTCGTGAAATCTGCACGCGTCATGAAGCAGGCGGTGGCTCACCTCATTCCTTATATTGAGGAAGAAAAGCTGCGCATGGAGGCGGCAGGCCAAGACGTATCAAGCAAAGGCAAAATCGTGATTGCCACCGTCAAGGGCGACGTCCATGACATTGGCAAGAACATTGTGTCGGTCGTGCTTCAATGTAATAACTTTGACGTGGTGAACATGGGCGTGATGGTGCCCTGCTCAGAGATTTTGGCACGTGCCAAAGTGGAAGGTGCCGACATCATCGGCCTATCCGGCCTGATCACGCCGTCGCTAGAAGAAATGAGTTATGTCGCTAAAGAAATGGAGCGCGACGAGTATTTTCGGATACGAAAAATCCCCCTCTTGATCGGTGGTGCGACCACCTCGCGAGTCCACACCGCAGTGAAGATTGCGCCACATTATTCTGGCCCTGTGGTGTATGTCACCGATGCGTCGCGTTCGGTTCCCGTTGCACAGCAATTAATCACCCCCGAAACCAAGGTGCAGTACTTGGCGGATATTGTCACCGAGTACGAGAAAGTTCGCGCCCAGCATGCCGCGAAAAAAGGCCCGCAGATGGTCAGCTTGGCCGAGGCGCGCGCTAATAAGCAGCCCATTACTTGGGTGAGCGTTGCGGACGACCACCCTCAGTCACCCGGCGTGCATGCGACGGCACACTACCACCCGCCTAAGCCAAAGTTTGTGGGGCGCCGTGTGTTCAAGAATTTTGATCTGAGTGAAATCGCTAGCTACATCGATTGGCAACCCTTCTTCCAAACCTGGGACTTACACGGACCCTATCCGGCCATTCTCAACGATGAAGTGGTGGGTGAGTCCGCGCGCCGAGTGTTTAGCGATGGCAAGTCCATGCTCAAACGGGTCATTGATGGGCGTTGGTTGACGGCCAATGCCGTGCTCAGTTTCCTGCCCGCCAATACCGTGAATGATGACGACATCGAGATCTATACCGATGACACTCGCCGCGAAGTTGCCTTCACTTGGCGCGGTGTGCGCCAACAAACGGCCAAACGCGACGGGGTTGCCAACAAATGCTTGGCAGACTTCATTGCACCTAAATCAATTGATGGGCGTGCCTCCGGTATTGCCGACTACATTGGTCTATTTGCCGTAACCAGCGGCATCGGTATTGAAAAGAAGGAAAAAGAATTCGAAGGCTTGCTCGACGATTATTCCAGCATCATGTTGAAGGCCATTGCAGATCGTCTGGCCGAGGCCTTTGCGGAATGCTTGCATGAGCGAGTGCGCAAGGACCTTTGGGGCTATGCCCCGAATGAGACGCTTGCAAATGTAGACTTAATCAAGGAAGCGTATCGCGGCATTCGACCTGCGCCAGGATATCCGGCTTGCCCGGAGCATACAGTCAAGCGTGAGATGTTCGACACACTCAGATGTGAAGAGATCGGGATGATCTTAACCGAGAGCTACGCGATGAGTCCCGCGTCCAGTGTGTCGGGTTTCTACTTCTCTCATCCTGAGGCGGATTATTTTAACGTTGGGCCGATTGCTCAGGATCAGTTGAAGGATTTGGTGAAGCGCTCGGGGCGAGATGAGGTTGAATTGCGGAGGGCGCTCGCTAGTTTGTTGTAACCAGTGAGATCAGGCGGGCGAGGCACTCAGCGCCGCGGCTGTCCCCCGCTTCGCTCCTCCTAATACTATTACGCTTATCCCCGTTGCGCTGGAGGGGATCCGAGTTGCTGACCCTGTTCTCCTCCTTGGGACATTGATCCCGACATAAAGAC
>JAYVKZ010000013.1:0-9862 GCA_043767985.1 Betaproteobacteria bacterium | reverse complement strand
TTTGGAATTAGAAAGTAAAGAAGGGCCAGCGAATACACCTGCGGGTACCCTGCCTTGGTTTGATCATCCCAAAAGAAAAACCATAGATGCCGTGCTGGTCTTCGGCCATTGGTCGACTTTAGGTCTAGTCAACCGCGCCAATCTCATCGGGCTAGATACCGGCTGCGTCTGGGGCGGAAAGCTCACCGCGATTGAGTTGGAAACTCGTAGCATCGTACAGGTCGCCAATCAAGATTGATAGTCGCCATGGCCCCCTGTCGCCGCTGACTTAATACTGTTGACTTAAATCTGCTGACTTAACCTACCGGTCGAATGACAATTGACGCTAGTCCCGCTTAGCCTCATCGGCACGTACAGGCTTCTGATGAGCAGCCGCCAGTAAACCAGTAAGTGCCCCAATCTGTATCTCGGCCTGATGGCACAACTCATGCCGAGTACCCACCGGCGCAATCTCGGTTCCCCAAGCAAGATCGGCATAGATCGCCGGTATTTGCATCACCCGCCAGATCGAGGCGACGAACGAGGTGTCTCCAATGTACTCTAGCGCCTCACTCAATTGACCCTCAGAGTTTTTGTAACCTATGGCGAGGGGCTTCAGAGGCACTGCGGCGTCAAGTGCAGCCTGAATTAGGTTGGCATGAAACGGCATGAGACTGCGGCCATCGTTGGTGGTGCCTTCGGGGAACACGGCAACCGTGCGCCCGGCCTGTAACGACTTCACCATGCCTTGCAGCACGGCATGCACCGCACGACGCCTGGAGCGTTCAATAAAATGCGTTCCCGCTCGGGCGGACAAGAGGCCGACCACGGGCCAAGACCTTACTTCAGACTTGGAGACAAACTGTGAAACCTGCACGCTATTGATCGTGAGGATGTCGAGCCAGGAGGAATGGTTGGCGGCGATTTGGCATGCGCCTGTCGGCGCCGACCCACGTACTTTTGTTTGAACACCGACCACCCAGAGCACCGCGCACGACCAGTATTTGACACATCGCTCTCGCCCGCCAATGGCCAGCAAGGGGAACAGCAAAAGCTCGATCAAGAGCCCTGTCAGCAAAAGAATCGCCAACAAAAACATACGAAAAATTGCCCGCGCCTTTGCCACAATCAAGCCCTTGAGACCCGGTCCAGAACTATTCGTTGAACCGAAACGCGAGTCGACCACCAACAATTGTGACCATCACTTTACCCTTCAATTCATAGCCATTGAACGGGGTGTGCTTGCCTTGGCTGAGCAGGACTTTGGATGAACATTGCCAGTGATGCTGAGGATCGATCAGGATCAAATCGGCGACGGCGCCAGGGCTCACACCAACCGATTGCGAGGTAGGCGTTTCTTGGGCCAAGACTTGTCGCGGCGACTCCGTCAAGTGGCGCATTAAACCGAGAGGAGCGACCTGTTGCGACTCGGCCCACATGAGGCTTAAGGGCAATAAGAGTTCGAGGGCCGTCACCCCAGGCTCAGCTTCAGCGAACGGCAAGAGCTTGCCGTCGTCCTCCACCGGGGTGTGGTCCGAGCAAATCGCATCGATGGTGCCATCGACCAACCCCAGACACAAGGCCTCGCGATCGCGTTGCGTTCTAAACGGGGGGTCAACGCGCAGGTTGGAGTCGAAGTAACCGATATCCATATCGGTGAAGTGCAAATGATGCACAGCCACGTCAGCACTGATCGGCAAGCCTTCGGCCTTAGCCATGCGAATCATCTGCACGCCTTGGGCGCTGGACACCCGGCAGAGATGTACTCGACACCCCGTGGCACGCACAGCTTCAAAAATGGTAAACAGGGCCACGGTTTCCGCCATCACAGACACACCAGGCAGCCCGAGTCGGCCCGCAACAGCGCCGGCATGGGCGACGCCACCTTTGGCGAGCGCGGCGTCTTGAGGATGCAACCACAGGGTGAACTCGAAGGTCTTGGCGTATTGCATCGCACGCACGAGTACTTGGGTATCGTAGAGCGGGAATAAAGCTTGAGAAAAACCAACGCAGCCTGCCTCGGCCAGTTCCGCCATCTCGGTGATGACCTCGCCCTTCAGGCCAGAGGTGAGCGCGCCCAGCGGATAGAGGCGCGCCTGGTCTAAGGTACGCGCACGATGCTTGAGCATTTCCACGAGACCCGGCTCATCCAAAGGAGGGTCCGTATCTGGCGGGCAGCACAAGCTAGTCACCCCGCCCGAAAGCGCCGCTTGCATTTCAGATTCAAGCGTCGCTTTGTATTCGTAACCGGGCTCTCGTAGTCGCGCCGCGAGATCGACAAGACCGGGTGTGACCCAATAGCCTTTTGCATCAATCTCCACGGGGGAATGTTCCGCTAATTGAGCGGTACTGAGCGCCCCAATGCTGAGGACCACACCATGGCCCACCAAGACATCGGTAATTTCGTCTCGCCCGGTCGCCGGATCGAGCACTCGGCCATTCCTTATCCACAAGGCCGGACGCGGTGCGGCAGGATCGCTATTCACCATACTCGTCATCATGTTGCCGCCACCATACTCATCACTGCCATGCGCACCGCGATGCCAAAGGTCACTTGAGAAAGAATCACCGACTGCGGCCCGTCGGCCACCGCCGAGTCGATTTCCACGCCGCGATTCATGGGGCCAGGATGCATCACAATCGCATCAGGCTTGGCGAGCGCCAACTTCTCTTGGCTCAAACCGTAATATTTGTAGTACTCCTGCGCCGAGGGTAGGAGGGCGCCGCGCATGCGTTCATTTTGCAGGCGCAATGTAATGACCACATCCACATCCTTCAGGCCTTCGGCGAGATTGGTAAACACCCGCACACCCATCTCTCTCAGGCCCGTGGGCAGCAGCGTCAGCGGACCAATGGCGCGCACTTCCGGTACACCGAGGGTGGTAAAGGCATGGATGTTGGAGCGAGCCACTCGCGAGTGCAAAATATCGCCAACAATGGCCACTCTTAATTGGGTGAAGTCTTTCTTGAAATGCCGGATGGTGTACATGTCGAGCAAGGCTTGGGTGGGATGGGCGTGACGGCCATCGCCTGCATTGATGACGTGGATATTGGGGCCTAAGTGTTGGGCAATTTGAAACGGCGCGCCGGAGCTGGCATGGCGCACCACAAAAATATCGGCAGCCATCGCTGCCAAGTTATCAATGGTGTCGAGTAATGACTCGCCCTTGGCGGCAGACGACACATTGACGTTCAGGTTCACCACGTCGGCAGACAGGCGCTTGGCCGCAATCTCGAACGTGGTACGTGTGCGAGTAGAGTTTTCGAAAAACAAATTAAACACCGACTTGCCACGTAGCAAGGGCACTTTCTTAATCTCTTTGTCTGCTACGCCAACAAAGCCTGCTGCGGTATCCAGGATTTTATGGATCAAGGGCTTGGGCAAACCCTCCGTCGTCAAGAGATGGCGTAGCTCACCATTGGCGGTCAATTGCGGATGTCGCGCAGCCAACTTATTGCCCCCCTTCCAAGGTCAGCACAAATCGCATATCGCTGTTGCGCTCCAGCACAAAATTCATCGTGCTAGCGAGAGGGTGTTTGGCGCCACAGTACTGCGCCTCTATGGGCAGTTCACGCCCGCCACGGTCCAAGAGCACGGCGAGTTCAACACTCGCGGGCCGACCATAATCAAACAATTCGTTTAAGGCGGCGCGCACGGTCCGTCCGGTAAATAAAATATCGTCGACCAACAAGACATGGGCCCCGGCGATCTCGAAGGGTAGCGCGGTGGATTTCATCTCGGCGGGTAAACCTCGGCGACTGTAGTCATCACGGTGAAAGGCAGAGGACAAAGACCCCAAAGGTGCCTGTATCTTTAAATCTACATGCAATCTTTCTGCCACCCACACGCCGCCGCTGTGGATGCCGACCAGGCAAAGCGTCGGTTTTTGATGCAACAGGCGAGCGACCTGCTCCTTGAGGCTGGTGTAAACATGCTCAATATCGAGCAGATTGGTAGCGACTGACTTAGTCATTGGCGTAGCGCATGATCATGAAACCTCGTGTTCAGACCAATATTGTCGCAGGATTACGGCGGCGGCCTCAGCATCATCATCCACCTGCGCTGAATGAACCGATTTTTGGCGGGCTTTCAGGAGGCTGGTGGCCTCGCGGGTCGTGAGACGTTCATCCACCATATGCACAGGCAGTCGAAAGCGAGCCGTCAATTGGCGGGCAAACTTTTGGCAGGCCAGGGTATTGGGCAAGGGTTTGCCATCCGGGTGGGAGGGTAGGCCTACGACAAGCGCCTGGGGTTGCCACTCCTCGATCAATTTCGAAATTTGCAAGAGACGCGTCGAAGAATCGGAGCTGCGCACAATCGTCAGGGCTTCCGCACCACAGGTAAGGGAGTTTCCAACTGCGACCCCAGTTTTGAGGCGACCAAAATCAAAGGCTAGGCAGGTCACGATCCCGCTCAAGCATGCCCCGCGTCGGGTGACAAAAAACTCGTTTTAGAGGTACCCAGAGCGCCGTAAGCTCGAAAGAAACGCTCTTCCAAGGGCACATCAAAGACAATGTCGGCCGAGGCTTTGACGGTCAGCCAGGCGTTGCGGGCGATCTCGTCTTCTAGTTGACCAGCATCCCAGGAGGAGCAACCTAGGGCTAGAACCATTTTCTCTGGGCCTTCGCCGCTTGCACAGGCTTCCAAAATATCTTTGGAGGAGGTGAGGTAAATGTCCCCGCCCGTTTTCATTGTGGAAGTCCATTTGCCCTTGGGCGCATGAAGCACGAAGCCACGATCGGTTTGAACCGGGCCGCCCTGCATGACCAGGCGGGAGGAAAGCTCACGATCATTCAAGCTCAAGCTGATCTTGTCGAACACCTCGCCAAAGGTCAGGTTCATCGTTCGATTGATAATGACCCCTAGCGCACCGCGCGGTGAATGCTCCGCCAGATACACCACCGACCCATTGAAATGGTCGTCCTTCAGGGAAGGCATGGCCAACAGGAAATGATGGGAAAGGTTAGTCCCTAAGGGTTTTTCAGGCATAGCACTCATAATTGTAGGCATTAATTGTAACTAAACCATTGGAGCGAACCCTGAATTCTCGTCCCTTTACGAAAAACGCTAAATACCAACGATCCCTCGTCTGGTTGCGGCGGGACCTCCGGTTACACGACCATCACGCGCTCTCCG
The DNA here is from genome assembly GCA_043767985.1 of Betaproteobacteria bacterium. Taxonomy (GTDB): domain Bacteria; phylum Pseudomonadota; class Gammaproteobacteria; order Burkholderiales; family Burkholderiaceae_E; genus JAPOKJ01. The sequence goes on along the minus strand of JAYVKZ010000013.1, from coordinate 4,746 downwards.
AAGCACTTCGCCAGAGTGATCAAGTACAGATCGCTTTCGTCTTTGATCGCGATATTCTCGACGATCTTACGGACAAAACGGACCTTCGGCTTGCGTTTATTTGGGAATCTTTACGGGACATTCAAGCCAAACTTGAGTCCGAAGGCGGCCGACTCTGGGTCTGCCACGGGCGAGCTGGCGAAGCCATCCCTGAGATGGCTGCGGCACTGGGCGCCGAGGCGGTGTTTACCAACGAAGACTACGAACCACAGGCCAAGCTTCGAGACCGCATCGTGGAGGCCGCTCTACAAGCTAAGGGGATTGAGTTTCACCGCTATAAAGATCAAGTCATTTTTGAGAAGAGCGAAGTGTTGACCGCGCTTGGCTCCCCGTTCTCCGTGTTTACTCCGTATAAGAATGCTTGGCTAAAGAGGCTCGACCCTCGGCACTATGAGGAGCATGCGGTGCGGCTCACCGGGCAGCTTCATCCAGGCAATCGCATTGGCAATAGCACAGGCAGTAAAGCAAGCAACGACAGATTCCAGCTCCCCGAACTTCAAGAACTAGGTTTTCAGAAAAGCGATCTGAGCGCCTTGAACATTCGTCCGACAAGCGCCGGGGGGCAAGCCCTGCTCGAGGACTTTGCCTCACGCATTGGACGCTACGCCGACACCAGAAATTTTCCTGCCGTTAAAGGCCCTTCCTATTTATCGGTTCATTTGCGCTTTGGCACGGTCTCGATTCGACAAGCTTTGCGTTTGGCATTACGGATAAGGGATACCCTGAAGGATGACAGCGTGGGCGCCAGCACGTGGCTGAGTGAGCTCATCTGGCGGGACTTTTACTTTCAGATCTTGCACCATCACCCAAGAGTCGTCCATCACGCCTTTAAGCCCGCCTATGATCGCATTGTATGGAGCCAGGATGCGGCGCACTTCAAGGCCTTTTGCGAGGCCAAAACCGGCTACCCGCTCGTGGATGCGGCGATGACTCAGTTGAACGAGAGCGGCTACATGCATAACCGCCTGCGAATGGTGGTCGCCTCTTTTCTCACTAAAGACCTCGGTTTGAATTGGCGTTGGGGCGAAGCCTATTTCGCCCGCAAACTGATCGACTTCGACCTCGCTGCCAACAACGGCGGTTGGCAGTGGGCGGCCTCGAGCGGATGCGATGCTCAGCCCTACTTTCGAATTTTTAATCCAATCACTCAGTCGGAGAAATTTGATGCAAAAGGCAAGTTTATTCGACGCTATCTGCCGCAACTGAAAGGGCTCAGCGACAAAACGATTCACGCGCCCTGGCTTTGCCCACCGCTTGAGCTAAGCGCGGCCGGGATCACGCTCGGCAAAGAGTATCCCTTGCCTATCGTCGATCATGCCAGTGCGCGGCTCAGCACACTGGCAAGATACTCGGTCGTGAAGGATGTCGTTGGCGTTAATCCTTAAGTCAAGGCTTCAAGAGCCGGTGAGCTTCTTAGCATGACGTTGTGTCGTGTAGTTCGCTAACAACCCAAGCAAGGTTTCCTCCGAGTAAGGCTTGCCGAGGAAGGCGTCCACACCCAAAGATTTTGCATAGTTTTGATGCTTATCGGCAGTTCTTGAACTAATCATAATGACCGGCAGATGGGTGAGTTTCGCATCCGCACGAATATTACGTACTAAATCGAAACCGTCCATGCGCGGCATCTCGATATCGCTGATCACGACATCGGGTATGCGGTCTTGTAGTTGCTTGAGCGCATCGACACCGTCTTTGGCGAGAATTACGTCATAGCCTTCGCGAGTCAACAAGCGTTGCGTGACCTTACGTACCGTCAGTGAATCATCCACCACCAAGACAGCGGTGGGCGTTTCAATGAGTGCACTGAGATCGGCCGTCGGTTTGGTCGATCCACCAATCACTTGCAAGGACATGAGAGTGTCTTGCTTTTGCGCCATGGCTACTGGGTTAATAATGAGAACAATCTCTCCATCACCTAACACGGTTGCACCCGCAATACCGGGCACCCGAGCCACCTGAGGGCCCACGTTTTTCACGACCACCTCTTGATTGCCGATCACTGCATCCACATGCACGGCCACACGATGCGGGCCAGTACGGGCGATGATGATGGGAGAGTAGTGCTGCGCGATCGGGGAGACATCGACCATATCCAGCAAGCCGCCAAAGTATTGCATCGGCACCTGCTGATCCAACCATTGAACGGACTGCGCCTCATAGGCCGCAACCAAGGCCTGCGCTTTTAACTGCAATACCTGCTCAATGGAGCCAGAGGGAATGGCGAAGCGATGCTCGCCCACTTTGACCAGCACCACTTGAGTGACGGCCAAGGTTAAGGGCAGGTAGATTGAGAACTCCGTCCCTTGACCGAGCGTCGTTTTGGTGTCGATCCGCCCACCGAGGCTTTGAACTTCAGAGCGCACCACGTCCATCCCGACGCCGCGCCCAGAAATTTGGCTGACCTCGGTCGCGGTCGAGAAGCCAGGCATAAAGATCATTTCAGCGAGACGAGCATCTGGCAGGTCGTCATGTTCAGACATCAGGCCGCGCTCCATCGCCTTGGCGCGAATGCGCGCTAAATCCAAGCCGCCGCCGTCGTCCTTGAACGATAAGACCACCTCATTGCCGTCTTGGCGGACCGAGACCACCACGTCGCCGATTTCGGCTTTGCCGAGCTTGAGCCGTGTTTCGGGCGACTCGATGCCATGGGCCACAGAGTTACGCAATAAATGTTCGATCGGTGCTGACATGCGCTCGAGAACGTTGCGATCCAGCTCGGTGGCCGAACCGCGTACATCCAAGTTCACCCGCTTGGCTAACTCTTTCGACGCCTGACGAACGATCCGGTAAAGTCGGTCACTGATGGAGCCAAAAGCAATCATTCGCATACGCATCAGGTCTTGCTGCAGATCACGCATGAGCTGACCCTGACGATGCAAATCTAGCCCTGCGTCTTCAACGGTCCGGTTGACGTTGGTTTGAACCGTGGCCACGTCATTGACCGACTCCGCCAACATCCGCGTGAGCTCTTGGAAGCGCGTGTATCGGTCATACTCAAGCGGATCAAAATTATGGGCCTCTTTTGCATGGGCAAGCTGCGCCTGCATTTGGATGTCGGCTTGAAGCTCAAGTTCGCGCAGTTGATTTCTTAAGCGTGAAACGTTTTCCGTCAGGTCAGAAATACTGCCTTTCAGACTGCTCATCGAGTTTTCGGTACGCGAGCGAACAATCGCCACCTCGCCGGCCTCATTGACCACCCGATCAAGCAAATCGGCTCGAACGCGAATGCTTGCCTGTTGATTCGTTGCCGCAGCATTCGATGCTGCGCCTGCCGTTGCACTGATCGGAGCCGAGCCGACTTTTTCGGCAGCCGCCAAGGCAACTGGAGGAGCAACGTCGGCTTCGCTTTCCTCGGCAAGAAGCGCCCCAACTTCAGGACTTTCAGCACCTTCAAGTTTCAGCTGAAGCGCATCGAAAAGTTGGTTGACCTGGTCGTAGTCTTCCACCAGTGAGTCGATAATTTCAGGTGGAATGGCGGAAAGCACCATGGCCGATTCAATCCGGGTTTCCATGTCGTGCACACGGTTACCCAAGACCATGGCTCCGGCCATTCTGGCACTGCCTTTCACGGTGTGAAGCTGCCGCATCACGAGTTGCTGAACCGCTTTGTTGTTTGGGTTCGCTGCTAGCGCACGCAGATTCTCACCGATCTGGGGTAGGTAGTCTTTCGCTTCTTCGACGAACAGTGGGACTAAATCCTCATCCAGGGATTCCGTCAACTGCAACAAGACTTCCTGATGCAAGGTGGACAAATCAGAAGCTGCTTCAGTCGCAAACGCATCAGAATAAGAGTCATCGCTCATCAAAGCTGGCGCGTGAGCCTCATCTTCTTGCTCGAGTGCTTCGGAGATGGCCAAAGCTTCTTCAGAAACAATGTGTGTGCCCGCCACGAAGGAAGGGTCGACATGGAGATTGTTCGCCGCAGCTCGCTCAGCGCAAGAGGCATACAAACTTTCAGCCATGGCCAGGCCGAGCGACTGATCATCCGCCTCACGGTGAGCCACAAAATCATCAATCGCCTGCTTGATGCCCTCCAGCGCTACGGAATACTGCGACACCTCGGAGGGCTCAGCGGGAATGTTTTCGCGTTGAGTCACCAGCATGAACTGTTCGAGCCGCTCGGCAATCAAGGTGACCTGGCCCAAACCGACCAGACTTGAGCTGCCCTTGAGAGAGTGAATACCACGTAAACCGACCTCACTCGCGGGTCGGAAACTTTGGCTCCAATCGAGCAAATCAGATTCTAGCTTGGCGACGATTGCACTCGCTTCATCGACAAATATCTGGAATAGCTGTCGACTCATCGAGCGATCGCCTACACGGATTTCGCTGGCAGCAACGGCACCAGCGCTCACCAAGCCCAAACCAGCAAAAACCGACGATCCGTCATCGACTGCGAAAGCGACTTCATGGGTTGCGTCAATCGCTACAATTTCTTCTAGTTCCGAGTATTCTGAAGCTTCCAAGACGTTTTGTTCAAGGAACGGGTCGTTCGGGGAAAAAGAGTCTTGGGTGTAGAGTTGCTCTTGGGTCAGAACGACTTCCTCAGTCAGGATGGGTTCTTCCACAAATAGAGGTTCATCGAGCAACACAGGCTCATCAAGCAAGGCGGGTTCATCGAAGGACACAACCTCGCTAACGACTATTGCCTCTGCCACGGGCCATGTCGGTTCGACCAAGCCTTCGTCTTCGAATAGCGCGACCTCT
>JAYVKZ010000012.1:0-5340 GCA_043767985.1 Betaproteobacteria bacterium | reverse complement strand
CAAGCGATGACAATTGTTACAGCTCCCCAGCAAGGTCGTCGGTGTATTGAAGTAGATATCACGCCCAGTTTGTTCGGTAGCACTGAGCGTATTGTCGAGCTTACGCACCGGGTTAGGTGGTAGCGTAAGCGTCATGGCGAAATCAGTCAGGCTTTGCATTTGCTCGGCGCTGAGCAGCGCTTCGCGTCCCACCAACTCCACGAAAGCTGAGTTGAATTCTTTAAACGAGGCTTCCTCTAGGCTTTCGAGTGAACCGCGCACGACTTGACGGTTCGTGCCAGTGCGATCTCCTCGCCAATGCATCGGTCCATTATTGGCCATACCCTTAAGAGTCTGGGTGGTCATAGGCCCTTTGAGCGGATGAAAACGCGGTGTGGTCTTTGGGCTCAAGGGCAGGTAAGCATTGGGGTTGATAGAGGTTGCCTCATTAGGATTGCCAAGATCCCAGGACAAGTGATCAAGGTCTGAAAAAACGTGACAACTTGAGCACGCGCTCGTGCCGTTCGATGACGTGGCCGTGGCGTCATACATGAGTTGCCGACCAGACACCACGCGGCTTGGCTCTGGTGTAAAAAGACTCACTGAGCTAAGGCTAGTTTTTGCAACCGGGTCAATCACACTCAATGAATGCGCGATGCGCGAATAGACATAGAGCCGCGTGCCCGCAGCATTCAATGCGAGGCCTGCCGGGCCAGCAGGCACAGGAATATGATCAGCCGCATTGGGTACAAAGGCCGCCTTACTTAAGTTAGAGGCGCTCAGAGCCGCAACCTTTCCCGAACCATAAAGAGCGGTAAAGAGCGTGTCACCGCTGGCGCTAAACACCATGGCCATCGGTTGCGACAAGCTTTTGGCCTTTTCGGCCGCTGCGGTGGCCTGGCCTTGCGCCGCGTTAAAGTTGATATGAGGATTCAGATGCACCGGATCGACCGTCCCCGCCTTCACGTCGACTACAGAAATACGCGATTCAGCGACCCGCCCTCGCACTGTCGAACTCCCCACACCCGGCCCCTCAAAGCGGATATGGTTGATCGCATCGGTATTGGAGACGTAGACCTTTCCCGTGTTCGGATGCACAGCCATATTGAAAAGTGTGGTGCCCACACCGCTCACCTGACGGCCCAAGGTCGGAATCGCAGTATTGGCGTCAATCTCAAACACATCGTAGTCTGGCAGGCTCAACTTGACCTTTGAGCTCCACAAAAAGCCGCTGGCATCGAGCCAGTCCTTGCCGTCAAATTTAACAATCAACCCGGTAGCAGGTGCCACGACGTGATCAGTACTCATGGTCGGCCCAGCCTTCACAGCACCTTGCAGGGCATCGCGATGAAGCACGGTGGTGCCATTGCCTGAGAACAAGGGCGCTGCATACACGGTTTTGCCGTCAGCGCTAGCCGCCAAGGCACGCGGAGTATCTGCAAACAAATTCAGAATCGTCAGGGGCTTACCGTTGAGGGTATCGTCAAGTTGCTTGGCGTCAAACACCCAAACGTCGGCACGGCCCAAGCCAGGCGTGGTCAAAGCAGCGTTGCCAGGACGGTTTTGCCCGCGAGCCGCTGCGGTGATGAAGGCACGATCTCGATCCGTGCCTGCGAACACAATGTCGCGCGGCTCATCGCCCACCAAGATTGTGCGTAGTACTCTAGGCGTGCCGTCGAGCCTGACAACACTCACCGAATCAGAGAGGTGATTGACGACCCAGACTTCATTATCGGCACGCTCGGCCACCGCAACCGGTTCTAGTCCTACCGCAACCGTACTGATTAGACGCAGGGTCTCCGCTTCGACCGCATAAATTTCTAAGCAATTGGCTGGAGCATTGACGACATAAAGCCTGAGACCGTCTCTCGAGAGGGCGAGCGGGCGCACCGGACCGCTTTCAAACACGGTCACCGAACCGGGTGCGGCATCGCCAGTGACGCTATCTGCGCCCGTGCCACACTGCATGACAGGCTTTTGAAGCAAGGTGCCTGCGGATTTCTCAACTTCAGCTTGCGTTGCTTCGGCTACAACGACGGGAGACGTAGCCGCCGGGGCAGCAGAGCCGCTGCAAGCCGCCAACGTAAGAAAAAACGATAAGCCGACCGTGTAGGCGAGCAAAAATTTCGATACTTTGAATGCGGCGACGCTCACAAGCCTGGCCTATGATTGGTTTTGGAAGAAGACTTGCGCGAGGCTTTAGGGGCATCACGGGATGGCTTTATAGTCACAACTTTCGCTGCGATCCGCCCTTCCTGCCCCGCCAGCATGCGAGCAATATTGCCACGATGGCGATAGATCAATAGTGCGGACATCACAAATACCGCGACCGACTCCAATCGAAATCCGAACAACAGAATTTGATAGAAGGCAGCGAACACGGCCGACACAATGGCCGCCATGGAAGACAAGCGAAAGAAAAAGAAAATAATGGCCCAGCTCAGAGCTGTGGCGGCCCCCAGCCAAATACTCAAGCCAAACAAGACGCCCGCCGCAGTGGCCACCCCTTTACCCCCCTTAAAGCCGTGAAAGACTGGAAACAAATGCCCGAGAAAGGCGGCCAGGCCACAGAGCGCAGGAACTGCCGCACTCAACTGATAATGGTTTGTTGCCCACTGCGCCAAAAGCACAGCAGCTAAGCCCTTTAACGCATCGCCCAGTAAGGTGAAGATCGCCGCACCTTTACTACCACTGCGCAACACATTGGTCGCACCGGGGTTACCCGAGCCATAACTGCGGGGATCGGCCAAGCCAAACAGCTTGCTGCTCAGCACCGCAAAGGAAACAGAGCCGAGTAGGTAGGCCAGAGCCAGCGCCACGCCACTGAGCAGCGGCGCACTCATCAAAACATTATTCATTTCTATTTTTCCAAACCAACACTCACCAGGACCGGATGAAGTACCCGGATCAATTCTTGCGGATCCATGGAGACCAAAAACCCACGCCGCCCACCGTTAATCCAAATTCTCGATAGCGGCAGCGCAGTTTGCTCCAAATAGATAGGCATGCGCTTCTTGGTTCCAAAAGGGGAGGTTCCGCCGATCAGGTACCCACTATGGCGCTGCGCCACCTCCGGCGCACAAGCCTCAATAGTCTTTACTTTGGCCGCTCGCGCCAACTCTTTAGTGGAGACGCTCATGGTGCCATGCATTAAGACAATCAGGGGCTCCTTGGCCTCATTTTGCATCACCAAAGTCTTGAGTACCGCAAACTCATCCACCCCGAGCTTTTCGGCGGAGACGTGCGTACCGCCGTGCTCTTCGTAATCATACAAATGGCCCTCGAAGTCCACCTTGGCCGCTTTGAGCGCCTTGGTCGCTAGGGTTTCGGGATAGGTTTTGCTCATTGGGCAAGGGGACGGGAAGTCATCATTCGCTAGGTTGCCGGGGATTGATCGAATTTGATCAATTTTAGACGCACCATCGAAACTGGCCTTTGAGCATGCGCTAATCTAACGTATTTCCCCCTTGAGCACGCCACCTATGAACGCAGACCTTAGCGCCTTCCTCGCTGCGCGAGAATTTCTTTTCCAAAACCGCAGAGACTACGCCTCGGCTATGGCGGGCTTTCAGTGGCCAACACTGACGCATTTCAACTTTGCGCTTGATCACTTCGAACATTTGGCACAAGGCCCCGAGGCACAGACTCTGGCCCTGTGGATTGTGGGTGACGACGGTGCAGAGCAAAAAGTGAGCTACGCGCAACTTGCCGAACGCTCGAACCAGGTCGCTAACTGGCTCGAATCATTGGGTGTAAAGCGCGGCGAGAGAGTCCTACTCATGTTGGGCAATGAAGTCCCACTCTGGGAAACCATGCTCGCCTGTATGAAGATAGGCGCGGTCATGATCCCGGCCACCTCTCTTTTGTCACGCGACGACTTAATAGATCGGCTGGATCGCGGGCGGGTCAAAGTCGTAGTTACTAGCGCCCCGCATTGCGTAAAGTTTGACGGTCTCGATGAGTTCGCCCCCAAGGGCTTGATCAGAATCACCGTCAGTACAGAAGGCGAATCGCGAAGCCCATGGACAAGGCTCGAGGGTTCGAAACAAGCCAGTCCAAACTACATCGCCAAACAAGCCACCCTGGCCGACGAACCCATGTTGCTGTATTTCACCAGCGGCACCACCAGCAAACCCAAGTTAGTCGAGCACTCGCACACTAGCTACCCCGTAGGACACCTCTCCACCATGTACTGGACTGGCCTCGTACCAGGCGCTGTGCACTGGAATATTTCTTCACCCGGCTGGGGCAAGCACGCCTGGAGCTGCTTCTTCGCACCCTTCATTGCCGGAGCCACCGTCTTCATTTTCAATTACGCTCGCTTTGATGCCAAGCGAGTACTCGACATCCTGGTCGCTAAGGGCGTGAACTCGCTGTGCGCACCACCCACCGTCTGGCGTATGCTGATTCAAGAAAAACTAAGCGAGTATCCGGTCAAGCTCAAAGAGCTCCTGTCCGCAGGTGAGCCACTCAACGCCGAAGTGATCGATCAAGTACGCAGCGCCTGGGGCCTCACCATTCGTGACGGTTTCGGTCAAACTGAAACCACCTGTGCCATTGGCAACTCCCCTGGCCAAGTGTTGAAAGTGGGCTCCATGGGGCGCCCCATGCCGGGTTACTCCGTCGTACTACTCAACCCAGAGGACAAGGCCGCCGAAGAAGGCGAAATTTGCCTGAGCCTAGCCGCCCGCCCTACCGGCCTGATGATCGGCTATGCCAACGACCCCAGCAAAAACGCCGAAGTCATGCGCGACGGGCACTATCACACCGGCGACGTCGCGCAGCGCGACCCAGAAGGCTACATCACCTACGTCGGCCGAGCCGACGACGTGTTTAAAGCCAGCGACTACCGCATCAGCCCCTTCGAGCTAGAAAGCGTCTTGATCGAACATCCCGCAGTCGCCGAAGCCGCCGTGGTGCCCTCCCCCGACCCCCTCAAACTAGCCGTCCCAAAAGCCTTTGTAGCCCTGGCCCAAGGCATCCCCGCCAACCAAGAAACTGCACTAAGCATCCTACAGTTTTGCCGCGACAAACTAGCCCCCTACAAACGCATCCGCCGCCTAGAGTTCTTCGATCTCCCCAAAACCATCAGCGGCAAAATCCGCCGAGTAGAGATGCGAAAACTAGAAGAAACCCGCAGCATGCCCCTGGTCCAACGCAAAAATGAATACTTTGACGATGTCCTGAAATCAGACTAAGACTCCATTATGTCAGTGGGTGCGATAGGTTTACCGATTGCAAACAGTCGCCCCAGATCAGGTCGATAAAGTACTCGGCGCAGCGGCATAAAGACACCGTTATGATTGTCAAGCCCCCTCGCGCTCTAGATGATTTGGATCGAAGGGTTTTCCTGAGCGCAGG
>JAYVKZ010000011.1:0-15771 GCA_043767985.1 Betaproteobacteria bacterium | reverse complement strand
TGGGATCAGGTAGTTGCTAGGCTTCCCAATCGGCACATTATTGCTCTAGAGCAGCGTGGCCATGGCCGTAGTCAAACCGCTGAGACGACTGTCATCAGTGACTGGGCTGTTTTTGGGCAAGACGTAGCCGCCATTGTCGAGGCGCTTGATCTGGAAGAGATCATCGGCATTGGTCACAGCATGGGGTCGTGCGCCCTGATTCAAGGTGCGGCCTACAAGGCCAGTCGCTTCAAGCAATTGGTCTTGATTGATCCAACGATTTTCGATCCGGTTCTCTATCATGCCCCAAGTGCGATTGGCGCGGAGGAGCATCCCGCTGCCAAACGGCTGAATCACTTCGAGTCGGTTCAGGCCATGATGGCGCGTTTCGCGGATCGCCAGCCTTATGCTTCGTTTACCAAGCAATGCTTAGAAGACTATTGCGAATATGCTCTTAAGCCTGCGGCGAACGGCTCGGGTTTTGAGCTCGCCTGCCATCCCAAAACGGAAGCTAGCATTTACATGGCCGCTAGGCGCAATCTCGGCATCTATGCGAGTGTGCTTGCCCTGAAGATTCCAGTGTTCCTGATTCGAGCAAGATTACCCGCCAGCAAAGTCAGGTTAGACTTTTCGAGCTCGCCAACCTGGCCGGGGTTGGTGTCAGTGTTTCAACAGGCTCGCGAGGTCTACCTAGCTCATTGCAATCACTTGGTGGTGATGGAAGACCCGGCCTTGATCGCGCAATTGATTCAAGAAGAAATAAATACAACCCAGACAGGAGAATGATTCATGAGTGAAAGACTATGTGAAGGACGTGTGGTGATTGTGACCGGTGCCGGGCGAGGCATTGGCCGCGAGTACGCCCTAATGTTAGCTGCCAACGGTGCGAAAGTCGTCGTGAACGACCTCGGCGGTGCACGCGACGGTACCCCCGGCAGTGACGAGATTCAACCGGCCGAAGCGGTCGTTGAGGAAATTCGCGCCAGTGGTGGTCAAGCTGTCGCCAACCTTGAGAGCTGCTCCGACTGGCAAGCCGCCAAGCGCCTGGTGCAACAGGCCGTGGATAGCTTTGGTCGACTGGATGCGGTGGTCAATAACGCCGGTATCTTGCGTGACCGCATGCTGGTCAACATGACCGAGCAGGAGTGGGACGCCGTGATTAACGTGCATCTTAAGGGGACCTTCGCACCGACCCATCATGCTGCAAATTACTGGCGGGATCGCCAAAAGGCGGGGGATACCGATATTGCTGCGCGCATTATTAACACCACATCGGTGTCGGGTGTGTTTGGCAACATTGGACAGAGCAACTATGGTGCGGCCAAGGCTGGCATTGCCTCTCTGACGATTATTGCCGCTCGCGAACTCAAACGTTATGGCGTGACCGTCAACGCGATCTCACCGCATGCACTCACTAGGATGACCGAAGAGTTACGCGAACGTAGCGAGGAGCAGAAGGCAGAGAGCAACCCGCGCTGGCTAGCACCGATTGTGACTTGGCTGGCGAGCAAGGAAAGTAGTCATGTGACCGGGCGAGTGATTGATGCTGGTGGCGGCTACTTCGGTCTACTGGACGGTTGGCAACCCGGCCCGTCCAGCAAACCCGTGACCGATCCGCGCGAGGCCGGTCGTGTTCTGACCGAGCTAGACGGCGCAGCTCGACGCAATATGGGAATGAACGGTAAAGAAGCGGATATTTAGGAGTTATTGCTTTGTCCATTATTCTTATTCGCCACGGCGAAACAGCATCGAACGCAGCCCGAGTGTTGCAGTTTCCTGATACGCCATTGAGCGAGCGTGGCTTGGCTCAGGCTCGAGCCTTGGCCAAGCGCTTTACAAATGCCAAGCCGGTCGCAATACTAGCTAGCGATATGAGTCGCGCCTGGTCGACGGCTGAGGCGATTGCGGCAGTGACAGGCCTGTCGATTCGCCCTAGCCAGCTACTGCATGAGCGCAATTTTGGTGACTTACGAGGTCGCCGTTTTGACGATCTCGATCACAATCCGATTGCGGCCGAGCATGGTGCACCCAATGGTGAGTCGATGGTCGTTTTCCGCGCTCGGGTAATCCAAGCCTTTGAGGAAATGGTCAAGATGCGCTCCGGTATTTCAGGCGATTTGATTGTGGTGTCGCATGGCTTGGTGATCAAATTGATCCTTGCTGAGTTAGTGCAGCTAAAAGACGGCCTGCAAGCACCAGAGCATCTCGGCAATACCTCGGTGAGTGTCATTAGCGCTAAAGCCCCTTATCTCGCCGAATTAGTTGATTGCACAACCCATCTGAGTGAAGGTATTTCGCACAACAAGAACACGGTGGCTGGGGTGTAGTGCCTTGGTGCACCTGATGCGAGTTTGCTTCGGGTCTAAGACTTGTTTTTTGAAGTCGCAGGCCGCTAGGAAATTTTCAAAAACATTTGAGGAGTGAGCAATGGCAGTAGACCGATTTCCGGTAGAGGCGGGGCACATCATGATGTTTGCCCGTGCGGTTGGCGATGACAATGCGATTTATCACAATGACGAGTATGCCAAGACGACGGAAGTGGGCCACATCATTGCGCCACCCACTTTCGTGCAGTCCAGCGCGCAATTCGACCCGGACTATTTTTTGCGGCCTAAAGTAGGCGAGCCGTGGTTTGGCTCAGGGAAAAATGCGACGGGTCTTGCGCCCACTGAAGGGGGAAGTGCTGGAGGCAGTGGCGGTTTGCATGCCGAGCAGCATTATGAGTATCACCGTCACCCTATGCCGGGCGATGTACTCAAGGCCACACGCATTCCGGGCAAAACCTGGGAGCGCGAAAGCCCCCGGGCAGGTAAGCTCAGTTTCTCGGAAGTTGTGACGGAATATCGCAATCAGCATGGCGAGCTATTGGTGACGGCTCGAAGCGTCGGCGTGAGAACCGAGCGCCCGGTAGAGCAAAAGAAGGAGGCTTGAGATGGCACTGAAGGCAAGTCAATGCAAAGTTGGTGATACTTACACCGAGCGGGTGGTCGAAGACCTCAAGCGTACGCAACTCGTCATGTATGCCGGTGCCAGTGGTGATTACAACCCATTGCACAGTGATGAACTCTATACCCGCGAAGTGGCCAAGTACCCTACCGTCTTTGCCCATGGCATGCTCACCATGGGCATGACGGGACGCATGCTCACCAACTTTGTTGGCGATGGGCGGCTCACCAAATACGGCGTGCGTTTTACAAACCAGGTATGGCCGGGCGATACCCTGGATGCCACGGCGACCATCGAGGCGATTCGAGAGGAGGGCGGCAAGCGCTATATCGATTTGGTGGTGTCAACCAAGAATCAGAGTGGCGTGGAAGTGGTCAAAGGCAGTGCCTCGGCGCTGATCGACGCTTAAGCCATGGCACAGAGCGAGAGTTTCTAATCAATAGCGCGAATCGATTCATTCAAGTCATGAGGGGAAGTATATGATTGCAACACAGTTGTTCGATGTGACTGGCAAGGTGGCTTTGCTTACAGGCGCCTCCAAAGGTATGGGCAAGGCGATGGCGACCGCGCTGGCCGAGCACGGCGCCAAGGTGATGATTTCGAGCCGCAAGCTCGATCAGTGTCAGGTGGTAGCCGATGAAATTAATGCCTCGCTCGGCCTGAAGGGTGCCAAGAAGCGAGCCTTCGCCTTTGCCTGCAACGCGGGCTATAAGGAACAATTGCAAGCCTTGGTGAACGCTACCCGAGAAAAACTTGGGCCCATCGATATCGTGGTGGGCAATGCTGGCATCAATCCCTTTTATGGCTCGATGACCAAGATTCCGGATGACGCTTACGACAAGATCATGGCGACCAATGTCAAGTCCAATCTATGGCTGGCGCAAATGGTGGCGCCCGACATGATTGCCAAGAAGCGCGGCTCGATGATGTTTACTTCAAGCGTCGGAGCTTTCGGTGCGTCGACCCAATTGGGCGCTTACGCTATTTCCAAGGTCGCACTTATCGGCTTGGTGCGCAACCTCGCGGCGGAGTTTGGCCCGGACGGGGTACGCGTGAATGCGATTTGCCCAGGCCTAATACGAACGGACTTTGCCCAAGCGCTATGGGATAACCCCGCTGCCGTTAAGCGTGCCAACGAGCAGATTCCATTGCGTCGCCTGGGCGAGGCGGAAGACTTCAAGGGCATTGCCGTGTTTTTGGGCTCAGACGCGAGCGCGTATGTGACGGGTCAGGCGCTGACGGTGTGTGGTGGCTCGCACATGAGGGCTTGAGGAATGTGTAGTGAGGTCAGCGTGACGCTTTGAGTTGTGGATCGAGCACCTGACCTTCGTCCAACTGCACCCCGAAAGTGTTCAACAACATCGACACCTGAGTGTACTGGCCAGCGGTGAACACGATGTCCATACATTGCTTGTCGCTAAAATGGGCCTTGAGTTTCTGCCAGGTGGGATCACTAATAAATTGCCGGTTGTGTAACTCATCACTGGCCTGAATCAATGCTGCATCGGCCGCACTCCAACCCGGTGCCTGGGCCCCAAGCTTGATGGCAGCAATTTCAGCATCACTTAACCCGGCTCTTTGACCGATCGGCACGTGCTGCGTCCATTCGTAGCCCGAGCCACACAAAAATCCAGTCCGCAACACGACGATTTCGCGTTCGCGGCTGGGCAAGCTGTTCTTCTTGCTAAGCACATAACTGCCCCAACCCATAAAACCACGCATCGCATCCGGGTGGTTGAGCAGGGTGCGAAAAATATTGAGCATCGTGCCACGCGACACCATCGGAGCGGCCAGCTCGGCTTGCTCGGTAGTCCATTGGTCTTTCGCCACGGGGGCGATTCTCGGCGTGTTCAGATGCATGTTGAATCCTAATCAAGAGGGTTGCGGCAGGGCGAGCATAAAAGTTCCGTTCTGATCGTACCTCTTGAATTCAATTGATGCAGTCGGCATACCATGGACGCTCTGGTTGATTTGGAAGGCGAGAGTTATCAATGAGTTACGACGCACCATTTTCGGGGCTAAAGGTTATCGACTTAAGCCAAGGCATCGCTGGACCCTACTGCGCCATGTTGTTGGCTCAGCAAGGCGCTCAGGTCATTAAAGTGGAAAGCCCGGGCGAGGGCGATTGGAGTCGTGGTTTGGGTGTGCGCTATGGTGACCACACGGCGTTCTCCATTATTGGTAACCTCGGCAAGCGCGCCATCGCCATCGACTTGAAGCAAGAAGCCGGCAAGGCTGTGCTGTGGCGCTTGATCGCGGGTGCCGATGTCTTTATCGAAGGTTTCCGGCCAGGCGTGATTCAAAGACTGGGGTTTGGCTACGATCTTGTGTCGGCTCGCGAACCTAGGCTGCTTTACCTCTCGATCTCGGGTTTCGGGCAGAGCGGGCCGCTTGCCGAGCGACCCGCTATGGACCCCGTCCTTCAAGCCTTTACGGGCTTGACGGGCGAGAACCACGGTGAAGACGGAATTCCGCACCGAGTGCCTGTGATCCCGGTGGATATGGTCACGTCTCTCTATGCCTTTCAAGCCTTGTCGTCCGCGCTTTATGCCCGTCGTGATGAAGCGAAGGGCCGCTACTTGGATGCGAGTTTGCTGCAAGGTGCCGCAGGCTTGCAGGCTATTCGAATGATGTCGGCCCATCTTGAAGGGGGTAGCATACGACCAGGCGGTGTGCCGGCAGGGGTCTTCAGGACGGCAGATGGTTGGATGTCGATCACCGCCATTCGTGAGCGCGAATGGCTAGGCTTGTGCAAGGCGCTCGATCAACCCGCCTTGCCTCGCGATCCGCGTTTTGCGACCTTAAGCGCGCGTTTTGAGCATGAAGCCGTCTTGATGGCGCAGTTACGCGAAATTATTCAAACCTTGCCTAGCGCCGACCTTGCGAAACGCCTCGCCGAGGCCGATGTGATGCACGAAAAGGTCAATCGCTACGCTGACTTTTTGAAAGAGCCCCATGTGCTGCAGACGCAGGCTATCGCCTGGTTGTCGCAACCCGGTATCGCACAGCCTGTGCCGGTGGGTCATCTACCGGGGATGGCTCGCTTTGCGGACGGAGCGCCACTAGGGGTGGCCCCGCACGTCGGCCACCATACCGAGGCGATTCTCCAAGAGCATGGTTATAAGGTCAGTGAGATCGCTGAATTAGTGGCACGACGAGTGATTGAAGTAGCGAAGTAGAATCACCGACTCGATCACTGAGGCAACATTCATGGCCACGATCGCTCGAAGGGATTTGGATGTCAGTTCGCCAGCCAGTGCTTTAAACGTGCCGCCTGCCCGGGGTTAACCGCCCCAACCGGCATACGGCCTTGTAAGAGTGTCGTGATCTGCTGCACGGTTTCCATCGACTGATGCTCAATCGCCTGGGGTGTGAGCCCACCAATATGAGGCGTCGCTATGACGAGCGGATGTCGCGCCAACTCTGGACTCGGCATCTGATCCGGCGCGCGACCAACATCCAGTGCACAAGCTGCGATCTTCCCCGTATTCAAGGCAGCAAGCAAGGCCACCTCATCAACAAGATTGCCGCGTGAGGCATTCACAAAATACGCCGTGGGTTTCATCTCTGCAAAGGTGGCGGCATTCATTAAATTCTCGGTGTCGGGTGTGGCGACTGCCAGGCACACCACGTAGTCGGACTCGCCTAAGAGATGGCTAAGCTCAGTCGCCTCGCCATCCGAAGGGTCGATCTCGACAAAGGGATCGTTGATCAGTAAGTGCATCCCTAGGGCGCGGGCGATCGGTGCCAAGGTGCGAGCGATTTGACCGAAGCCGATGATGCCAAGGGTCGAGCCGCGTAGCTCTCGCCCCATGCGAGCAATAGGCACTTGACCTTCATGATACGCACGGGTCGCATCAGAAATGCCGCGACTCAGGTCCACCATCGCGCCAAGTATCCATTCCGTGACAGAAGTTTTGAAGCCTGCGCTGGCTTGGGTGACCAAGATACCTTGCGCCGAAGCTGTCGCGACATCGACATTGCGAATGTCTACAGCGCAACGGCAAAAGGCCAGCAAGTTTGGCAGTTGCATCAATAAGGCTGCGCTACCGGCATGCACTCGGTCGCTCACGATGAAGTCGCAGCCGCTGGCTCGCTCGATCAACTCAGACACCGTGAGTTCCTGCTCGCTGTCATGGGTTCGCACTTCGGCGACGGCCTGTAATGCAGCCAGCGCGCGCGGACCATAATAATGGTTCAAGGCATGTGGAGAATGGGTAATAAAAACGGTAGCGCGTTTCATAGAGGATTACCTGTAGGATCGCTGGTAAGACTGTCCATTTACTTGCCAAGAAAATGGCGTGGAATCCAGGTCGCCATACCGGGGACGAAGATCACCATCAAGAGCACCAAGGTTTCGGCCAGCATGAACCACCAGACATGGCGGTTCACTTCCGAGAACGAACACTTGGCAATACTGGTGGTGATAAAAAGTAGCGGCGCGGTGGGTGGCGATACCGCACCGATCTGATTACACATCACCATCACGAGTCCCATCTGGATGGGATCAATACCGTAGACCTTACTGATCTGAATCGCGGCAGGCGCGAACACCAGAAGCACGGCCAAGGAGTCGACAAAGGTGCCGAGCACGATCATCACCGCTGCAACGATCAGTAACACCATGGTCGGATTTTGCGATATCGAGGTGACGAATTTGAGCGCACCTTCATTGAATTGCAAATAACCAAGTAACCAGCCCGAGGCTCCGGCTACGGCGATGATGCCCGAGACCATGGTGGTCATCAAGGCAGCTTCGAGAAAGATGCCCGGCATGTCGCGAAGTTTGATCTTTTTGTAGAACAAGGTGCCGAGCAGGAAAGCATAGAGACAAGCCACTGCACCGGCTTCGGTGGCGGTGAAGATGCCGCTTAAGATCCCGCCGACGATAATCACCGGCCCGAGTAGGGCAGGCCAAACCACGAGAAAAGATTTGAATACAGCCGCCCAAGAAAATTGGCCATGCACTTCGCGCAGCTCCGGATAGTCCGGTAGGTAGGTGTAGATCTTGATGGTGGCCATCAAAAACAGTCCGACCATCATGCCCGGAATGATGCCGCCCAAAAATAGTCCGCCAATCGACACCTGGGCAATCGAGCCATACACCACCATGACCATACTGGGTGGGATGATGGCACCGATGGTTCCGGCTGTTGCGATCAAGGCGGCAGCGAAGCCCGGCTTGTAACCTGATTTTTTCATGGTCGGAATCACGATGGCGGAAATCGCTGAGGCATCGGCCGTACTCGACCCGGACACCCCCGCAAAGATCATGCTCGCTACCACTGAGGCATGCGCCAAGCCAGCTCGCAAATGCCCGACCAGTACCCGTGAAAAATCCACCAATTGTTGGCTCATCCCACTGGCCGACATCAGGGCACCGGCCAAAATGAAATAAGGCAAGGCCAAGAGCGTGAAGGAGTCGAGCTGGGCAAACATCTTTTGCGCAAACAGAGGCAACACCAGGTCGGGCACGGCGGCCACACCGACATAGCCAACCAAGGCAATCGACAGCAAAATCGGCACGCCGATCAACATGGTGCCCAGCATCAACGCGAACAGAAACCAGGTCATGGCACCGCCTGCCAAGCCTTGCCGAATAAGCGACGCAGCGCGACCAGGAGCAGATACGTACCGCCGATCACCATGCCTGAATACGGGTAACTCATCGGCACTTCTAGGCCGGGGGATTCTTGCATGTGGGCGACCCGCGCAACCATCCAACCGAGCACCATTAGTGACACCGCAAAGGCGGCCCAGAGCAATTCAATCAGAAGATTAAACACAGTGCGAGCCGAGGGTGGCAGTTTGTCGCAATAGGTCTCAATGTACATATGTGCCCCACGCCGGTAGGCCACGGGGATGCCGAGGAACACGATCCAGATGTGACCGAAAATCTGCGCCTCCTCACTCCAACTGAGGGAGGTGTTCAAGACGTACCGGAAGAACACCTGCACCAGGGCAATGCTCACCACTAGCGCAAAAATGAGCGAGACTAGCCACTCGACTGCCTGGTCGATACCGTCAAAGACGCGCCGCATCATTTACTGTTGCTTGCGGATTTGTGCCAATAAAGATTCCGCGCCAAATTCCTTGGCCAATTCATCCTGGGCGGTTGCAGCGGCTTTTTGCAGAGGCCCGGTGTCGATGTCATTCACCTTCATGCCTAGTTTTTTGACGGCGGCCAGTGATTCCGCTTCACGCACCGGTGCCGCCGCACGCACCATGTCGGCAGCGGCCTTGGCTCCCTTGGTCATGATGGCTTGCTCGGCCGCGCTGAACTTGCGCCATTCGGCCATCGAGAACACCAGCACGGTCGGGTCCATCAAATGCCGGGTCATAGCGATGCAACAGGCGACTTCGTTGAATTTGAAGGAAATGGTGGTTGCCGCCGTGTGCTCATAGCCATCCAAGACCCCGCTCTGAAGTGAGGTGTAGATCTCGCCAAAGTTCATCGGCGTGGCATTGGCACCCATGGCATTAATGGCTGCAACAAATACTTTGGTAGGAATGGTGCGAATCTTGAGGCCCTTGAGATCGGAGGCTTGCTTGACCTCTTTTTTGGCGGTCACCACATTGCGGTAACCCCAGCTCACCGCCCAGGACAACACTTTAAACCCGGCCTTCTCCATGTCGCTATTGAGTTCCGCACCGACTGGCCCATCGAGTACGGTCGTGGCATGGTCGTAACTTTTCCACAGAAACGGTAGGCCCAGGACCCCCAAGCGCTTCACAAAGGAAGCATATTCCGCCGGGCCGCCCGCCGTACCCGAAGCACCAGAACCCAGGCGCATAGCCTCGATCACTTCGCGCGACTGGCCGAGCTGGCTGGCTGGAAACACCTTGACCTCCATCGTGTCCGAGTTGGCGTTCACGTAAGTCATGAACTGATGAGCCATCATGGTGTTGTCCACACCAAGATCGGCGGGGCCTGCGGTGTGGATACGGATTAGTTTTTTGGCGGGGGCTTGCGCTAATGCTGGCTGCGCCGTGGACAACACGAAAATCGATAAGGCCAATACTTTTAAAAAATTAAGCATGCTTGTCTCCTACCTATTGTGAGTACGGTTGTATTCGCTTCTGGGAGCGAATAGGGTCATGCTAATGGGTTTTTCTGAATGGAGTGTCGGTTTGCATCGGCAGGTGGACCGTTAGCCCAGCGTACTCAGCGAACGCAGCGAACGCAGCTTGTGCGGGTTTCGGCTAGGAGCGAAACGAAAGTCGGCATACTGGATCAATACATACCTAATGTTTTGGCTGATCAAGTTGGTATCCGGGTATCCGGGCTCTCACCAATTTTGGTGATGCGCTTCAGAGATTTTTGCTCTAGCATCGGTTTCGTTGTTGCATTCACGCGCTGGTCTGAAGGCCTTCAAGTCTCCCAATTTCAGCGCACGTCAGGCGCAAGGCTGCCGAAACCGCCAGGGTCAAGGCAAATCATTCAATTATTAAGGTAGGTACAACATGAGTACGAAAAGCGTGGCCAGTTTGGGGCTAACATTGATTCAAGCGGCGCTCGCGGCAAGCTTGGTCGCCTGTGGCGGCGGCTCCGGCACCACGACTCCGGCTTCGGCGGTCGTGAGCCTGGACATCACTGGTGTGGCGGCCACAGGTCTGGCCATTTCCGGTAAAACAGTTGAGGCTAAGTGCGCGGTGGGTAGCGGCAGTGCAACCAGCTCGGGCACTGGCAGCTACACCATCTCCATTGTTGACGGGGTGCTGCCTTGCGTTTTACGCGTTACAGCGGCTGATGGGTCTGTCCTGCATTCACTCGCCTCGGGGACCGGAAAAACCGCTACGGCGAATGTGTCGCCGGTCACCAATCTGATCGTTGCCAATCTCGCGGGAGCCGACCCAGTCGGGTTCTACACGGCGTTTAACGCCACGACTGCGGCCACGGTGACACCTGCCGCGATCACCTCGGCAAATAGTGCCGTAGTCAGTACTCTCAAGGCGGGTGGCATTGATCTGAGCAGTGTTGGCGACCTTATAACGGCTGCCTTGGTACCGGCGACCGGGACGACTGCGGGCAATGCTTACGACAAAGCGCTTGACGCTCTGAAGACGACGCTGGCAGCTAGCGGAACTAGCCTCTCATCGTTGACCCAGACGGTTGCGACAGGAAGTGCCACTCAGGCGAATGTAAGTGCTGCGACCTCAACGGTGTCTCTGCCTGCTTCTTCCTTGTTGTTGCCCAGCGCAAAAAACTGTCCGGCCTTAAGAAGTGGGACGTATCGGGTGGTTGTGCCGCAGGTGGGTTCGAGTTCTGAAGATGTCACCGCAAAGCTCAAGATCGACGCTGTCGCCTTGACAGTGACCGATGTGGATGGGAGTGTCGGGACCATCACCGAAGTAGGGCCTTGCCGCTATACCACTTCTTCGGGCGGTTCGGTTGTCGTCTCTGAAGCAGGCGTGTTGATTTTCCAGGCGAAGTTTGTCACTACCTTTTCAGTGGGCGTCGGCTTTCCTGATCAAACCTTCTCCTTGGCCGATCTTGCCGGCACTTGGAATGGCCTCGGCATGTCCAAGGCAAGCGGAACCGGCTATGCAGTGGATTCTGTGACTGCGACGGTCAGTGCGACTGGCGTCACCAGCGGTGTCCAGTATTGCGCCAACGTCAAAACTTGCGTTGCTGGTGCCAACACGATCACTTTCACTGCCAATTCGGCGGGCGGATTCACCGGTACAAACTCCGACCCGACCAGCCCGACTGAACGCCTCTTCGCCTATCGTTCAGGCGGCGGTGAAATGATGTTGGTCATGGCCAACAAAGAAGGGGGTTACAAGTTCTGGACGCGTCAACGCACCAGTACCTTGCCAACCGTTGGGGTGGTGACAGCGAACTACAGCTTGAGTAACAATAGCTCGCTTGTGTCGAGCGGTGCGCCGGGCCTTTCGACGAACACCATTACCTCCGTGGATACTGTGGCCACTACATTTTTCCGCAGTCAGGTCAATGCACCCAATACTTTCTCGCAACCTGAGTTTCTCACCATCAACAGTCCCCGGGCAGGTTACGCCACTCGTCGTGGGGAGACGGTGACCAACAGTATCGGCGGGCAAAGCACCGTGAGTGAGTTTGTATCCCTGGGTATGCGAGGCATGGGCATATCGCCTGTGGCCTTCCCGGCATTCAATCAACTGACAGTGTCTGTTGTCAGGCCATAAGACTCGCCTCGCTCCGGTCCGAGCGCCCCATTTGGACCGGTAGCGCAAATATCCCAGCGCTGGCCAATGACCAGGTGCAGGTCAATGCGGCAGGCCAGGTCGAGCTGAAGCTAAAGACCCCGTGGCGGGACGGCACGACGCATCAGGTGATGTCTCCCCTGGAGTTCATGCATCGCCTGGCGGCGCTGGTGTCTCGACCGCGATCGCATCTGATTCGCTTTGGTGGTCGCATCACTTCGCTGCGCGAAATGAGCGTCCCCCCGCTTAGCGCATGGCGTGCTGGCCCCGAATGCCCAAGCTGCGCGCTAAGGTGGTGCCCCGGCCATGCGAGGAGCCTGCTCAAGGAGCGCCATCGCCGGAGGATGCGGCAGACAGCCCAAGGCCGCCCGATGCGCCGTCGGTTGGGCGAAGCTACTGAAGCGGGTGTTTAGCTACGACATAACTTGCACGCAAGTTAGTCTGCGCTGAAACTTCGTTTTAAGCTGGACTTCGAACATTGCCCGAACTGCGGTGGTGAGCTTACGATCATTGCGGCGATCCTCGAAGTGAGCTCGGTCACATTGTGGTCCTGAGGACCGGTTGTGCCTAGCTCACGCCAGGGCCTGCGGTGTGGATACGGATTAGTTTTTTGGCGGGGGCTTGTGCCAACGCTGGCCAGGCGGTGGACAGCACGAGAATCGATAAGACCAATACCTTTATAAGATTAAACATGCTTGTCTCCTACCCTTTGTGAGTAAGGTTGCATTCGCTTCTGGGAGCGAATAGAGCCATGCTAAAGGGTTTTTTCGACTTGTGTACTCGATTGCCTCGCCATGTGGACCGTCTGCTGTGAGGTCACATCAAACAAAGCACAGTGCGCTAGGGCCGAAACTTTGATACCCTTCCAATAGATTTACGGAGATACGTATGCTCACTGAAGCTCAAATTCAACAATATCACCGCGATGGTTTTATCGTCCCGAATTTTACTGTGCCCGAGGCCACTCTCAATGAAATTAAGGCTCTGCACGCCAAGCTCATTGAGCGCGAGCCCCAGTTTCGCGACTACTGTCCCGCTCTCTTGGAGTACGATCCGAATTTTCTAGGCTACTGCAATAACAAAGCGGTCCTAGACATGGTGGAACAACTCATTGGTCCGAACATTGCTCTTTGGAACACCAGCTTTTTCGCGAAACCTGCAGGTAACGGTAAGCGCACCCCTTGGCACCAAGATGGCGAGTATTGGCCGATTCGCCCCTTGGCGACTTGCACAGCCTGGCTAGCATTGGATGACTCGACGCCAGAGAATGGCTGCTTGCGGGTGATCAAGGGTTCGCATACCGCGCGATCACTCAAAGCCCATAACACCTTAGCGAGTGATGACGTCACGCTCACTCAGGAGCTCAAACCCTCGGAGTACAGCGAGGCGGATGCAACCGACATCGTTCTACGTGCCGGACAAATCTCTTTACATGATGTGTATTTACTTCATGGATCGGAGCCGAACACCTCGCCCAAACCGCGGCGCGGGATGACGATGCGTTTTATGCCCACGACCAGCCTGTTTGACCGCCAACTCGCCCAGCAGAAATCAGTGCAGTTGGGCATTACCGATCACTCTGGGCGAGATGTCTATCTCATGCGAGGGGTAGACGTACACGGCGCTAACCAATTGCTAAGTATTTGACGATTGCAATCAGCGCCGCAAGGCTTTGTTATCTCTGCGTTTGCTGCCTTAGCTGATCCAGCACTTGATATGGGTGCTCTGCAGCTGAGCATTCGAGAGGCTTCTAAACGAGCGAAATAACTCAGCTGAGGACTAGGCAGAAGTTACAACTGCCAATGAACTGTTCTTGATCGACAACACGGACGATCATGAGAAGAATCATGTCTTGTTGATGAGTGCTGTCGGCATGTATGAGCGAGCTTTCGCCACCTTGAACGCTGCAATGGCGAGCGTCCGTTGTTGCCTCAGTGTTTGCTTGAGGACTAGTCGCGCCAGGCACTGCACCGGTACTACACAAGGCCTTCTCCCCTTCAGACTTGGCTCTAACAATCACCTTAGCTTGCGCCCAGTCCTCAATAGTCGGACCTGAAAAATGCAAGTTGACCACTAGTGCTCGGATATTATGACCCTCTAGAGTCTATATGCTGCACTAACTAATCATACACTAGCGTACTTAAGAAATAAAGCGCCTGCACTGTTTCGCCGTGGGTCGAATCACGAAGCGCTGGTAGGTTCTTGTCGAGTGTAAACTGAACTTCAAATAGAATCATTCTCCTTTAACTCTAAAGCAGCATTTAAGTCACCCACCTTATGACTAAGGAATTGCATACTATTGATTGGGAGCTTCGGCTTGGCTACCTGATTCACGATGTTTCACGGCTGCGCCGAAGTGCCTTTGACCGCTGTATTAGGCCTTTGAATGTCACGCGCTCACAGTGGTGGGTCCTGGCCTATCTGTCGCGCGAGGACGGCATGACGCAAACTCGGCTGGCCGAGGAGTTGGATGTAGGAAAGGTGGCGATGGGGGGCTTGATTGATCGCCTGGAGCGCAGTGGCTTCGTGCGTCGCGAGCCCGACGCTACCGATCGCCGCGTCAAGCGCATTTTCTTGGAGCCCCCGAGTAAACGCCTGATTCAGAAGTTGCGCAAGATTAATCACGAATTTAATCAGACGGTTCTGGCGCATTTGGCGCCTAAGGAGTTAGAGGCGACGGCCAAAGCGCTTCATGCGATGAAGAGTAATTTGCTCAAGTATTTGGAAACGACCGAAGCTTAAAGTTTGGGACCATGGCCAGTTTTGAAAAGCTCAGAAAGTTTGGCTCGATGAAAGCCTTCAAAGGGCTTGCTCCTTCGATGAGCGGCTTTTGCCCCTCGTGCGGAGCAAGGCAAAAGGCTGAGACGGCCGCGTACCTTGCCGACTATGTCTGCCCGAAGTGCCGATGGGCTAGGGGGATTGCAGCTAAACCTACACTTTGGCGAACGCAACACACGGAGAAAATGGCAAGATCAAGCAATGGCCAACGATTTGAGGCTGATTGCCGAGAATAATGACGTTTGAATTTTTATGTCCGGTCAGGGCATTGTTGGCACATTGAAAAAATCGAACACCTAAGGCGAACAGGTCTGCCCTTTTCTTGCGCCACTACAAGTTATTGAAGTATCGCCTTTTTGCGTAACTATCCCTGAACCTGAATGAGCCATGCCCGTCAGGTCGATCCTTCGATGGCTTGGAAACTTCAGTCAAAGAGCAATTTTCCCCAAGTCAGCATTGGCGTGACTCCATATCATTTGAAACATTAATCCGGCTGCGTACTGCCCAAGCATATTTTCACCGGCGCCCAAGGCGGGTTGAAGTCGCACTGCAATGGCTCCATATAGGTGTTCAAAAATCGTGAGGGGCAAACTCACTGCATCTGGACGGCGGATTTTCTGCCGGCTAGCCTCCACTTGAAATGTCGTCATCACGCCCGATCTATAGGATTATTCACTCAATGTTTGAAGGGAAGCAAGACATGAGATCCACCAGCCCAGTAGAAATTCCGGCACGCCTTTCGAAGCTCGTCAATCTGGCTCAGAGCCTTGAATATGTCGAACAGGGAGGGGTGGCCATGGACGCCGACCAGTATCGATCCGTGGTCAGGCAGCTTGCCGACGAACTTCGTGAAGTCCCCCAAGACGAGGCCCTGGACTTGAT
>JAYVKZ010000010.1:0-2828 GCA_043767985.1 Betaproteobacteria bacterium | reverse complement strand
TGAAGCGTGATGCAAGCACATGACTTGTAAAGTGCCAACGTGATGCCATCCCGATGATCGGAATTGTCCTATGCACATTGTTGAAAGTGGAGCCGTACTTGGCGCGAGAGTCGACGGGCTGGATCTCGCCCAGCCTTTGAGTGTGCAAGCGTTCAAAACCTTGGAGCAAGCGCTGGGACGCTACGGCGTCCTAAGCTATCCCAAGCAAAGCCTAAGTGCTTTCCAGCTGAAAACTTTTGCTGAAAACTTCGGGAAATTGGAGATCAACGTCGCCAATGCCTATCAGGAACCCGGCCTGCCTGAGGTCATGATTCTCTCCAACAAACGTGATGCGCACGGCAAACCCGTCGGTTTAAGCGATGCGGGGCAAGATTGGCACACGGATATGTCTTATAGCCATACCATAGCCTTCACCAACATTTTGTATGGCATTGAAATCCCACACCGCAATGGTGAGCCTTTAGGCAATACCGAATTTTGCAATATGCATGCCGCATATAAGACCTTGCCAGACGAGCTTAAAAGCAAGCTTGCAGGGTGTACGATTACCCATGATTTTGCGAAGTTTTGGGACAAGATGCGCGCCAAACCCGGCAGTGCTCGCAGCCCTTTAACCGAGGCGCAGCGTGCCAGCAAACCGCCGGTGAGCCACCCAGTCTTTTTAAAGCATCCCATCACGGGCAAGCTTGTGCTCTACGCCAATCCAGGCTATGCGATGCGTATTAACGAACTGCCAGAGACGGAGAGCGAAGATATCCTCCACTTTCTATTTGAGCACCAGTTGCAGCCCCAGTTTCAGTACAAGCATCGCTGGAGCGTGGGCGATGTATTGATGTGGGACAACATGGGTACGTTGCACAACGCCATCCCCGACTATGGCCCCGATGAGCATCGTTACATCAAGCGCTGCCAAGTGATGGCCAATCGGTACTTCGACACGGCCACTTCATGAAGCTGGTTTCGTACGCCAAGCGTGGAAACCTTCTTGACTCGGCAGAACCTTTAGTTCGCACCGGTGCCGTGCTAGAGGATCGGGTGCTGGATCTCACGCACTGGATCCGCAGCTTGCCGGTCTCCGCCTTGGCGGCAGAAATGAACGCACTAGCTGGTATGGAAGCCCCTGAGAGTGGCATCCTGCGCTGGCTGCAATCGGGCCCTGCTCCCCTGGGAACTATTGAAGGGCTCACGGTGGCAGCCGCTTGCGGCCGTGAACCAGTCTTTGATGAGTTATCGAAAATCAAGCTCTATGCACCGATCCCTCGACCGGGCAAGATCATTGGCGTGGGCAGAAACTATGCCGACCACGCCATAGAAACCGGTGTCGATCCTTTCGAGAAGCCGCGCGTTATCTTCAAGGTACCCTCCTCCATCGCCTCGCCGGGCGCGCCGATTCCTCGGCCAGCGACGGTCACCAAGCTGGACTTCGAGTCTGAACTGGCGGTGGTCATTGGCGGCTACGCAAAAAATATCTCCCAGGACGAAGCCCTCAACTATGTCGCTGGCTACACCGTGCTCAACGATGCCAGCGCCCGAGAGTTTCAGTTTGACATCAGTCCGCCACAAACCACTTTCGCCAAAAGCATGGACTGCTTTTGCCCGATGGGCCCCTGGTTAGTCACCGCTGATGAAATTCCCGACCCACAAAATTTGGAGGTGTTCAGCTGGCTCAACGATGTTCAAATGCAGCACGGTCATACTCGGGATATGTTGTTTCCTGTGGCAACCTTGATCGCCTATTTGTCTCAGTACATGACCCTCGAGCCAGGCGATGTGATTGCCACCGGCACACCGGCTGGTATTGGTGCTTTTAGAAAGCCTCCGGTCTATTTGCAGCCCGGAGATCGCTTACGCTTTGAGGTGACCCAGGTCGGACAACTTGAACATATGATTATTTAAAAAAATGGATTGGAGATTTCGAATGAGAATGACTAACTTTTTCAAAGCATTGAGTGTCACTGCCGCCTTGGCGATCTCTGGCCTTGCCCAGGCTGTAGACGCTTATCCCACCAAGCCCATTCGCCTCTTGGTCGGGTTTGCAGCCGGTGGCCCCACCGACGTGATCGCACGGGTGCTTGCGAAAGAAATGACGACCTCCTTAGGACAAGCAATCGTTGTGGAAAACAAGGCGGGTGCCAGCTCCATGATCGCCACCCGCGAGGTCCGCAATGCGGCAGCCGATGGCTACACCTTATTGTTTTCCTCACTAGGGATGAACGTGAACCCGATCTTACTGGGCGACGGCGCAGGCTATAACCCGAAGGCTGACTTTGCGCCCATCTCGAACGCGGCTAACCTGCCTTTGGTCGCGGTCAACGCTTATACCTCGCCGGTCAAAACCATCGATGAATTGTTTAAGAAGGCACGCTCCAAACCGGCAGCGGTTAGTTTTGCCTCCTCTGGCAACGGCGGCTCTGGGCACTTGGCAGGCGAGCTACTGGGCACATTACTCAAGAGCAAGATGCTTCATATCGGCTACAAAGGCAACAGCCCTGCGTTGTTGGACGTGATTGGCGGCCAGGTCGACTTCATGTTTTATCCGGTGGTTGGCATAGCGGATCAAGTGGCGGCAAAGCGCCTCAATGTTTTGGCTGTAGGCACCGCCAAACGTTTACCAGCGTTTCCGGATACGCCGACCATGGCTGAGGCAGGCTTTCCTGGCTTCGAGGAAACCGCACCCTGGGTGGGAATGCTCGCCCCCGCCAAAACACCACCAGCGATTATCACGGCCCTACATGAGGCCATGAGCAAAGCCCTGGCCAAACCGGACATTCGTGCACAGCTCGAAAAGCTTGGGGCCGTTGTGGTGGGTGACACCCCTACGCAATTCG
>JAYVKZ010000009.1:0-8031 GCA_043767985.1 Betaproteobacteria bacterium | reverse complement strand
GCAGAGGCGCCCTGGAGTCAGGATACCTCGCTGATCTGGTTGTCTTGGACCAGGATTATCTCAAGCTACCTGTCGCGCGCATCTCAAGGATTCGCTCCTTACTCACCATGGTGGGGGGACGCATCGTCTATGCAGACGGAGTGTTTCGATCACTAGACAAGCCTGAGCGCGTAAACTATTCAAGATGATCAGCCCCATCCTCACCGCTCAGGCCCTAGGTTTTCCTTGGCCGACCATTGACCCCTTCCTATTTTGTGTCTATCACGACGATGCCTACCCTGCAGGCAACGAAAGCTTCGGACCCACCGCATCGCTGCAAGGCCGAGACATCGGTCAAGACTTTAGCCGCAAAGACGGATGGAGCATGTATCACGGCCGCAAGGTGCCCGGATTTCCGAGCCATCCCCATCGCGGTTTTGAGACCGTCACCATTGTGCGTAAAGGACTGATCGATCACTCCGACTCGATTGGGGCCGCCGCACGCTTTGGTGGAGGCGATGTGCAATGGCTCACGGCGGGGAAGGGAATCGTTCATTCTGAAATTTTCCCTTTATTGAACAAGGACCAGCCCAACCCCTTGGAGCTGTTTCAGATATGGCTCAACCTCCCGGCGAAAAACAAAATGGTCGAGCCGTATTTCACCATGTTTTGGAATGAGGACATTCCAAAACTTGCGCTCAAAGATCAATTGGGCCGGGCGATCAGTATTGCTGTCATTGCCGGGGTCTATGATCAAGAGGTCAATAACAGCTCATCAATCCCTTCTCCTCTACCGCTGGCACCACCGCCGAGCTCTTGGGCCAGCGATCCGGGATCAGAGCTTGCAATTTGGACCATCAAACTCGCGCCTCACGCCGAGTGGCATTTACCCGCCGCCCGGTTAAAGGGCGTGCGGCGTAGTCTGTATTTCTTTAAAGGACAGCAACTAACAATGGCGGGCCAAGAGCTGAATCAGCATGCCGCACTGGAATTGGAGGCCTCGGTCAGCGTGCCCATCAAGAATGGCAGCAGCGAGTCAGAACTCTTGCTGATGCAAGGCAAACCCATTGATGAACCCGTTGCCCAACATGGGCCGTTTGTGATGAACACAGCGCATGAGATCCGCCAAGCGATTCAAGATTACCAACGAACGCAGTTTGGTGGCTGGCCTTGGGCCGACGAGGCACCCATCCACGGGGCTGACCCGAAGCGGTTCGTGCGGCGCTGAGGTAAGGCACCAACATGCTGCCGCCATAATTGAAACCGAGGAAAATCTAGCGCAAGCCATGAGCGCATCATAGAGCGAAGCCAAAGGAGACCAACATGAATATGCGTCGCGATGTACTTCGAGGAGCAAGCGCACTGGTTGCGGGTAGCTTGTCCAAGACTGCCAATGCTCAACCAGGCGCAGGCACGGCCTTCATCGTATCGGGCTTCCCAGCCGGTGGCATGGGTGATTTCGTGGCCCGGCCTCTCGCTGAAAAAATGCGAGGAAAGCATGCACCAAACGTGCTGGTGGAATCGCGCACAGGGGCAGGAGGCAGGATCGCGGTAGAGCATGTCAAACGGGCCGCACCAGACGGCATGACCATTCTACAAATTCCAAGCTCGGTAATGGTGCTTTATCCGAATACCTATAAAAAGCTGAGCTACGATCCGCTCGCGGATTTCATTCCCGTGACCTCCACCGTGGGTTACAGCTTCTCGGTCACCGCCGGTCCGGGCCTGCCCGCCGAGATCAAGACCATCGCCGATTATCTGAAGTGGGCGAAGCTCAATCCTAAGCAGGCCACCTACGGAATCCCAGCAGCAGGTTCGGCGCTGCACTTCGTGGGCATGATGTTGTCTCGTGAATCAGGCGTCGAGCTGACCAGTGTGGCCTATCGCGGCGGAGCTCCCCTTTTACAGGACGTGCTCGGGGGTCAGGTGCCGATCAGTATCAATGTGCTCGGCGAAGTGGCGCAACATGTCCGGTCCGGTCGTCTGCGTTCCTTAGCGGTGACCAGTGCGCAGCGCTCGATCTTTTTGCCGGAGGTACCCACCTTGGCTGAGCAAGGTTTTAGAGATATCGCGGTACAAGAATGGTTAGGTTGGTTCCTTCCCGCCAAGACACCGCCTGAGATGGTACAAAAGCTCAATGCCTTGGTTCGGGAGAGTTTGGCTACGCCAGAAATGATTGAAGCCTTGGGCAAGAGTTCGCTCCAGCCGATCACGCAAAGCAGTGAAGACTTCGCACGTACCGTGCGGGCGGATCTGGCCCGCTGGGCACCGATTGTAAAAGCCAGTGGCTTTACTGCCGAGGACTGAGAACAACATGCAAAAAATGACTGGGGCGCAGGCTCTTGTAAAAATTCTCGCCGCAGAATCCGTCGAACACGTGTTTGGCGTGGTGGGGGGCAAGCTCGCACCACTCTTGTATGCAATGGCGAGCGAACCTTCGATGCGCTTTGTTGGTGTACGCCACGAAGCCAGCGCTTCAATGATGGCCGCTGCCATTCAAGCGGGTTCAGGAAAGATGGCTGTGGCCCTCGGCGAAATGGGTCCAGGGGGTCTCAACTTGGCCTCAGGTATGGGAGTCGCGATGGGCAACAACCTGCCGCTGCTGGCGATCACAACCAACCAGCATCGCGCGGCCTCCTACCCGCATAGCGGCATGTTCATGGACCTGGACACCCGAGCCGTGATGGCACCGCTTACCAAATGGAATGCCGTGGTACACGATCCGCGCCGCATGCCCGAGCTCGCGCGACGAGCATTTCGAGAAGCATTGAGTGGTCGGCCTGGCCCGGTTCACTTAGATATTCCTCAAGACGTATTGTCAGCCTCCTGCGAGTTCTCCGATGAGGAGTTTGCAATCGCGCCTGCGCGTTACCGAAGCACGGTCGGACCGAGACCCGAGGCCAGTTTGGTGAGTGAAGCGGCACAGTTATTACGCGAGGCACGTCGCCCTCTCATTGTCGCAGGTGGCGGCGTGGTGGCCGCCGGTGCACAAGCGCTAGTACGTGAGCTAGCAAGTCAATTACGAGCACCCATCGTGCCCACCCAAATGGCACTCGGCGTCATTGCCTCCGACAGCCCGGCCTTCATTGGCCATGGGGGTCTTATAGCAGGAGAAGCGATTAAGCAGGCGTTTGCCGAGGCCGACGTCATTCTGTGCGTTGGTTGCCGCTTTTCCTCCTGGATGTGGGATGAGTGGGGTCCCTTAGTGCGTCGTCAGCATCGCGTGATCAATATCAATACTGACCCGAGTGCGCTTGGCCAACCGGTCTTGCATGACGTCGCAATGCAGTCTGACGCAAAACTTGGCCTTTTGGATTTACTTTCAGTATTGCGAAGCGCACAACTAAACTCAGAAGCGCAGTGGCTAAGTTCGATTCGAGCGGTTCGTCAAACTTACGAGGCTCGGCTCAGCGCAATGAATGAGATCGTGGACGGTTTGATGCACCCGGCTGCATTGGCAAAAGCCATTGGCCAGTCATTGCCCACCGATGCGCTTGCAGTTTTCGATGGCGGCCACACAACATTTTGGAGTAACGATCTCACCCCAGTCCATGAGGTGCGCACTCGATTACATGAACCCGGCATGAGTCATTTGGGGTTCGGCCTGCCTTATGCCATGTCTCTCCAGCTAGCGCACCCCGGTAAGCCCGTGTTCAACATCACCGGTGATGGCTCCTTTGGCTTTACGATGAACGAATTGGATAGCGCGCGTCGCCACCGTTTACCGGTCATCACCTTGATTCACAATAACGCCTCTTGGGGCATTATTCGCTCGGGCCAGAAGGTGCAATTAGGGTTCGAACTTGGAACAAGCCTGGAGGGTAGTGACTACGCGGCCATCGCCAAAGGCTTCGGATGCTACGGCGAAACAGTCACGCAAACTGAGCAGATTGCGCCGGCCATCGCCCGAGCACTAGCCTCTGGCCTGCCCGCCGTGATTGATTGCCTCACCCGTTTCGTGCCACACCCAGCCATGCCGATGTTTGGCAGCATGAACCGGTTTGGCTTTGACGCTTTAACACAGGGAGGACCACCTTAAGGTTTCAATTAGCCGTCTCTACTGGCCTTCTTCTCGGCGTTTACGCTCCTCGATAGCCCGTCGGATCCGTTCAATTTCAAGCCGTTTCGCCGCTTTGGTACCCCATGGCGGAGGCAGGGAAAGCTTGCGCGCACGCTCTGCTTTCAAAGCTTGCGCTTGCTCCCTGGCCTTGCGTAGGCTCTCCTCCAACCTCTCCTTCTCGAGTCGCAGCCGCTCGCTTTCCGCACGCTCGCGAGCGACGGTTGGGATAAATGCGATGGGCGGAGACGTCAATTCCTTGCCTGGCTGACCCAGAAAATCATCGAGAGGCAACAAGTTGTAGCGATTCGCGAACTCGCGAGTAAAGCTCAGGTTAAGGGCTTCAAAAACCCCCATCCACTGTTGCTCGCCTTTGACAGTTCGACGAATCCGCAGGGCAGGGTTGAATTGGTACCAGCCGTGCTGGGTGCGCAGAAAGAGTGAGCGTTTGTAGTCGTATGTACTTCCGTGTTCATTGCGCGATAGCACCGACGACAAATGGGCTCGACGATGACGCTCCGAACGTAAAACCGACGTCGGTAAATGCTTCCAAGCGTCTAGGATCGACCGGGAATCAAACCCGCAGGACAGATTGCGATCAAGATGGGTAAAGCGGGTCCGAAACAAGGCCCACATCGTTTGAAAAACCAAGTATTCTGATTGATGTTGGTCAATACGAACTAGGCGACCATCGACTTCAACATCGATCTTAGACGGTGCCAGTAATGAAAAGACTTCTGCGAACCCTTTTGCTGCGAACTTTTCATCGGCGAACGCCTCCCGCATCGCCCAATGCAGGGCATTCTGACCAAAATCATCGACCGCTTCGAGATCAGCGCCACGGGCCACCAAGGCTTCAACCAAGGCGAGGTTGCCTGCGGCTGCAGCGGCCATGAGCGGGGTTTGATTCATCGGCAGGCGGTGTTCAAGGCCGTGTCGCTCACAGAGCCGCAAGATCTCCTTAAGATTGTTCGCGAAATATTGAACGTAAGTCTTTCGACCGAGCGAGGCTTGCGTAAATTTAAAACTCTGCGAGAGAGTAAAGCCACATTCCAAAGCCAACTGCTCAGCCAAGGTAGGCGCGTTGTGGCAAGTCGCGAGATCGTGAACTTGCTGCCGATATTTACTGCCGGGCGCTTGGTCCACAAAGACTTTAGTCAGCAATTGTTCGGTATGTGCGCGATCAAATACTGTCCAAGGCACGGGTTGAAGCTTCAGAATGCGATCCCGAATCGCCTCCGCCTGCTCTTGCTTACCTTGCAACTCGAGCTTGCGCGCTTCTTTTTGCCACTCCTCGGTACTAGACTTTTTGGCCTCAATATTGACGGCACCCGCCCGCTCCAATCCCATCAATGTAAACAACACATGCTGCGTATCGGACTCAACCACATACACATTTTTAATCGCACGGGTGATGGCCACATAGAGCGCGTTTACAAAGAACTTGTACACTTCCAGCGACTTGTCAGCCTTGTCTCGTGCCCGGCGATAGTCCAAGTCATCTCCTTCGAGATCTTGTGCCGTCACACCTTCACAAATATCCGTGTATTCACTGCGATGGTCCGAGATAAAGCGGTAAAGCAGAATGTTGTCGTACTCTAAGCCCTTAGCCTCATGAATCGAAAACAGCAGGGGTGTGGAAAAGTGTTTTCTGGCCTCGGCTTTATCCTCATCACGCATGACCAGTACTGCAAATTGCGTGGACTGACGTGTGTCGACGTCTAAATGGGCGATGGTCGAGGCAGAGGCTTGCATCAAATGTACGGCGCTCGCCTCCGAACTCACCGAACGCACCAAGAAGTTACTTTCCCGATCGATGGAACCAAAACGCTCCACTTTGATCTTCAGTAACTGATTGGCCAGCGAGGTGACTTGTTGTCCGTTACGAAAGTTTGCCGCGAGCACTTGCAGGGATTGGCGATCAGTAGTTTCAGCATTCCCCCAAAAAAGGCCGCGTACCTGCGCCCATGAAAAAAAGTTTGGATGGACGATCTGATTGGAGTCACCGCAAAGCATGAACTGGTCTGGCTTTCGGAGCGTCCTGAGGATCAGAGCCAATTGCACTTGAGTTAAGTCTTGCACCTCGTCCACGACCACGAAGTCGTAGGTTGGCAAGGCATGGGCTAGCCAATCCTGTGCGATCAAGTTGATCTCATAGAGTCCTTGCTCTTTGATCCATCCTCTAAATTTTTCAAATAGATCGTACACCGTCGCGCGCATCGTCGGGGGGTAGATCGATTGTCGAACACCCAGGCTCAAATACTCTTCACGCGAACATACGCCCCCCGCGCCAGCCGTGATCACGCCACGAATCTCCTCAAAGACTTGGTGAGCTTCAAGGTCCTTAAATTGCCGCTGCATGCGCGTGAAGAAGGTTGAAAAGTCCTGCCAGCGTACCTCGCGACCTTCGGGAAGTTGGATCGATTCAAGAAACTCTCGGTATGACAAAAAGGAGGTCTTCTGCCCCTCCCGCTCAAACCCATGCGCGTAGTAAAGATCCCGCGCAGACTGAGCCAGGTAGGCGGACTGCGTCACGTACAGCACCTCACCCTGCATCTGCTTTAATTTTTCTAGGGTGAGGGCCGTCTTGCCGCTGCCCGCACTGCCCACCAAGATCATTGGGGCAGGCTTCGCGAAAACGGCAGCCTGGGTATCATCAAAGGAAATGGGCTTATCTAGCCAATGCAGGCGTGCTAAGGAATCATGCAAATAACGCAAGGGCTCAGCCTGCGCTTGCGCCTCTGAGAAGCCAACGTCGGGAATTTTTTCTTCATCAAAGCTTGCACCCCGCAAAAACCGCGACTTATCGTAGTTATGGTTGAGGATGACCTCCAGCATCAAAGCATGCACCTGGGACTGATATCGAACCAGGGTGAACAGCAGGCGATTTGCATCATCGAGTTTGGCCCGGTACAGGCGACTGCCCGAAGATTGAGAAAGTTTCTTCACCTGGGCGGCTTT
Organism: Betaproteobacteria bacterium; assembly: GCA_043767985.1. Taxonomy (GTDB): domain Bacteria; phylum Pseudomonadota; class Gammaproteobacteria; order Burkholderiales; family Burkholderiaceae_E; genus JAPOKJ01. The sequence goes on along the minus strand of JAYVKZ010000009.1, from coordinate 1,034 downwards.
AAAATCGCCTCGTGCAATCGCCTCAATGACTTTGGCGTAAGGCTTCTTAACCCGAGAGATATCGAGATCGGCATATTCAAGAATGTTCATGGTGTGTCATCTTAGCGTCTTTGGATATTCGTAATATTCAGCGCCCGCCGGAAATAGAAATCAAATTCATCCCATGAAACAACTACTCTTAGTTAGACACGGCTTGCCCCACGAAGGGCATCCGACACATCCCCACGACCCTCCTCTCATTGCGCAAGGGATGCGCCATGCTGAAAGGCTAGCCTCCAGGTTAGAGCACGAAGGCATCGACCGAATTGTATGCAGTCCTCAGCAGCGCGCCATCGATACCGCAATGCCTCTCGTCCGCCTGCTTGGCTTACCACTTGAGATTATTGAAGGACTTGCCGAGGTGGATCGCTTCGCGGGCCATTACCGCTCCGGTGAAACTCTTTTTGCCGAAGGGCGCTGGGAAGAATTTATCGCCGCCCCTGCGCGCTATATGGGTCGCGACCCCGAGGAGTATCGCGGCAGCGTGTTGGGCGCTTTGTCCCAGATCGCCAATGAGCCGCGAGGATCACGAGTGGCTGTATTCAGCCACGGCATGACGATCAAGACCATGATTTGTGCAGTGCTTGGACTTTCCGATGCGGGCTTCGCGCTGTTTTCGACTGGACATTGTTCGGTGAGTCGGCTCTCGGGCAACGGTTTTGAAATAGCTCCCCACGTCGATGATGGCGGCGTCAGACCGGCGCGACGTATGAAGGTTGAGAGCATTAACGAAGCGATTGCGGCCTCGGCCTAGTTCCGTTGCATCGCAACAAGTTCGGCGCGCGGCGCATCAGCCATGCTCCTGGTGGAGCAAAACGCGCAAATCGACGCTCATACGCGAGCCAAGAACCTCAATTTTGTTACCCACAACGCCAAATATTTTGAGAAGGTCGCAGGGTGTGAACGCCGGTGAGGAAACGCGCTTTTCTGGCTGTAAGCAGCGCTTTTGTTTTTCCTGATGTTTTGAGCAGAAGCGATTCGACGAAGAGGCCCTA
>JAYVKZ010000008.1:0-2639 GCA_043767985.1 Betaproteobacteria bacterium | reverse complement strand
TGGAAGGTCTACTTGCCGGTCGTGCTGGGCTCCTTCCTCATCATGGCGCCGATCATCATGTATGCCGAGAGGCGCGGCATGTTGAAGCTTGCCTTTGTGGGCAGTGTGGCCCTCATTACCCTGGTCGAGCTCGGCCTTGCGCTTCAGCCTGACGGACTAATGCCGATGGCGCTCTTGCTTCTGTTCTTCTTTGTCGGGTTTAATGTGCTGGAGGCGAGTTTGCCTTCCCTGGTGTCCAAACTGGCGCCACCCCATGCAAAAGGTGCCGCGCTAGGGGTATACAACACGGTTCAGGCGCTGGGTTTGTTTGTGGGGGCAGGCTTCGGTGGCTGGTTGTATCAACGAGCTGGCGGGCATGCGGTGTTTTGGATCTGCGCAGGGGCAATGGCGCTGTGGTGCTTGGTGGCGTTGAGCCATAAGCGTTGGCAGGCGGAACCTGTAAAGCTTGCGGCCTAGGATGTTTTAGTTGCAAGGTTGTACGGCATAATTCTGTATTAGTGAGAGCGAGGAAAAAGAGATGGCTTCAGTTAACAAAGTAATTCTTATCGGCAACCTAGGGCGCGACCCCGAGGTGCGTTATTCCCCTGACGGCGGGGCCATAGCCAACCTGTCGGTGGCCACCACCTCCAGTTGGAAAGATAAAGCCAGCGGCGAGCGCAAAGACGAAACCGAATGGCACCGGGTTGTGTTCTACGGCCGCACGGCTGAGGTAGCGGGTGAGTACCTCAAAAAAGGTCGCCCTGTCTATATTGAAGGTCGCCTCAAAACCCGTAAGTGGACTGACAAAGAAGGCGTGGAGAAGTACACCACCGAAATTGTCGGCGACACCATGCAAATGCTCGGCGGCCGTGAAGGCGGTGGTGGCGGGGACGATGGCGAGAATATGGGTGCCTCTAGCGGCGGCGGTGATCGCGGTGGTTACGGTGGTGGTGGCGGTAGTCGTTCGGGCGGTGGTGCTCCTTCGCGTGCGCCCGCTCCGGCTGGTGCTGGTGGCGGCGCGGCTAAGAAGCCCGCAGCTAACTTTGATGATATGGATGACGATATACCGTTTTAGGGATCACCAGGCGCTTACGTTTGATCGGCACACGCTATAGTAAAAGGCGTCAGCGACCTGATTTATTCTTCGAAATTGTGGTCCAATTACAACGGATGCACGCCAGATTTTGGCATCCACTAACACCCCAGGAGACACAGAATGTTCAGCCACATAATGATCGGTACCAATGATATTGAGAGATCAAAAGCTTTTTACGATGCGGTCCTTAAAACCTTAGGCGTTGGCGACGCTATCCGCAATGTCAACAGCACAGGTCACACTCGGCTTTTCTATCGGCACGACGGCGGCACGCTTTGCTTGACTGAGCCGATTAATGACGAGTCCGCCACCTTCGCCAACGGCGGAACAATTGGCTTTAAATGTAGCTCGCCTGAGCAGGTCGTGGCCTTTCATGCCGCAGCCGTCGCACAAGGAGGCCAGCCTATTGAGCAACCGCCCGGATTGCGCGAAGGTGCGATGGGAGCATTGCACCTAGCCTATGTGCGCGATCTCGACGGACACAAGCTGTGCGCCATGTATCGTGGCAAGTGAATTCGCCGAGTAGCTTTAGTCGCTTTCATTTGGACAAAAAAAGCTCACTCGAACCAAATAGGTTCGGTATCGCTGCACCGCCCCAAGCAATAGCCCTGCAAGGAGTAGTAGCCCGCATTCAGGCAGTGTCGGTACGTCCCTTCAGTTATAGCCGACGAGATCTGGAGCGTCCCTGAGTTGTCCGCAGTCACCGTGTCAGGAAGGTCTGAAGCAACATTCACCATAATTGATGCTGGGGCTTCAAGGTTGCTCCAAACAATGTCTCCTGGGAGAGTAAGGCTTGCGCCGTTGCCTAAGCTTGAGACCAAGCATGTCAGTACAGCAGCCATCGCCGTGCAGTTTTGCGGGTTGCTGACTACCGTGGCGCTCGCCGGGTTAGCCTGGGCGTTTTAACGCCGCCCAGCCAATTGCCGAACCACGAGCCAGGCCCGAAAGATAAGACGATGCCCGAGCGCGCGACGCTCTGGCGACTGGTGTTTTTTCTTGCAGTATTCACGAGTCTTCAAGGGCTTTATGCAATGGCAAAAGGCACCCGAATAGAGCGACTCATGATCGATCAGGCTACCGCTCAAACGGCGGCTTGGGTTATCGGTCCTGCTGACTCCTCGGCTCAGGTTGAATCCGTGGGATCGCGACTTCGCTCACCCGCTGGCGGAATCAACGTTTTGAACGGTCGCGAGGGAACAGATGTGTTCGAGGTGCTACATGGCATTGTCTTGCCGTTGCTACTCATCATGGCCACCGCAGGGTTCTTTAGATCTACATTGATGGCCCACGCTTTGCAAGGCTCGCTGGCCGCGGTTTTGGTGGTCATCGCTTGGACGAGGTTATGGGTGAACAAGAGTCATCAAAAGCTGGGTAGATGGTTCTATGAAGTGTTCGAGTAACGGCTCCCAAAGATGCGGGTTGATCTCGAACGTATCGCAGTCCTTCCTGTCTTTAGATCGATAGCGCCGCCAAGACCTCGTCACATCAACCTTGGGTCACCCTATGGCCATGGCATCTTTCGGATAAATTTGGAGCCACATTGAGTTGCTCCTGGCGCGAAAGG
>JAYVKZ010000007.1:0-13559 GCA_043767985.1 Betaproteobacteria bacterium | reverse complement strand
CTCCTCGTCCCTCGAAGCCAAGCTCACTGCGGACCATTTGGTGGCGGCTAATTTGGCCGGTCATGACTCTCATGGCGTGGGCATGGCGCCACGCTATGTGAATTCTTATTTGAACAATGAGCTACAGCTCAACCAAACCGTGGCTGTTGTCGCGGATACCGGTTCGATGCTGGTAGTCGACGGCAAGCGAGGCATGGGTCCGTCCGTCGCCTTTCAAACCATGGACTTAGCGATTGAGCGGGCCAAGCAACATGGTGTGGTGGCGGTTGGGCTACGCAATGCCCATCATATTGGTCGCATTGGCCATTGGGCCGAAAAAGCCGTGGCGGCGGGGATGATTTCCATCCACTTCACCAATGCCCTGTCTCGGCCAGCCCTGGTGGCACCGTTTGGCGGTGCCGAGGGTCGGTTTGTGACCAACCCTTTTACGGTAGGTATTCCTCGCCCCAACGGCGACCCGATCGTGCTCGACTTTGCCACCAGTGCCTTGGCGCACGGCAAGGTGCGTGTCGCTCACAACAAGAAAGTCAAAGTGCCTATGGGCTCCTTGATCGACGCCAAAGGACATCCTACTGACAACCCTGGCGTGATGTTCCCTGCGCCCGGTCAGGAAGATTCGATCGGTGCCTTGGTGACGTTTGCCGAGCACAAAGGTTATGCACTCGCCATGGTGTGCGAACTCTTAGGAGCAGCGCTGACCGGTGGCGAAACGACTCAACCGCACAATTACCCGAAACAGTATGGCATTTGGAACAATATGTTTACCCTCGTGCTCGACCCAAACAAGTTAGGCACCCAAAGCCGCTTCGAAAGCGAGGCGGCTAGCTTCGTTGACTGGGTGAAGTCGGCCCGCCTTAGTGCCGCTGGTGAAGCAATGGGTGGCATCATGATGCCGGGCGACCCTGAGCGAAAAATGCGTGCAGCGCGCGCCAACTTGATTCCGATTGATGCGGGCACGATGGCACAGATGGATGATGCTGCGGCGGCCGTCAATGCACGCACAGGGGGCAAGTTGGCTGCCCTTTCTACCTTGGCAGTGAGTTGATCAAGCCCCGAAACAAGCAGGCGAGCGATGTCACATCGTATTCACTTTAGCGTTGACTTTGGGGATTGTGACCCGGCGGGCATCGTCTTTTACCCCAACTTCTATCGTTGGTTTGACCGCGGCACGCATGCGCTCGCCAAGAGCGTAGGCTTAAGCATGGCCCAGCTCAAAGCAGAGCGGGGATGGATCTGCTGGCCCTTGGTGGATACCGGTGCCAAGTTCATCTCCCCAGCTTCGCCCGGTGACGAGCTGAGCCTGGAGACCGATATTTCAGAGTGGGGTCGCAAGACTTTCAAACTCACGCACACGGTGAGGCAAGGTGAGCGCTTGGTCTGCGAAGGCTTCGAGGTCCGCATCATTGCCGTGCCGCGTGAAGACGACCTCAGCCGCCTTCGTACCTTGGAATTACCAGACTGGATGGCCGAGCAATTTGGCGTCCGGCCCGAGGCGCGAAAATAGCTAACTCTTGAGTAACTGAGCCAAACCCTCTGCTTGCATCAGTTGCACGCCGTTCGCTTGGGCGAATCGCTGGGCCTTCTCGCCTAAAGGCTCTAATGCGATCAAAGTACAGTCGGCAGCACCATGATCAGCTTTGGCCGCATGCAAGAGCCGAACACTCTCTTCGCTATGTTGAGCAGCCTTCCAACGCTTGGCGCAGACCACACCGGTGCGACCCGCGCGGGTGATGGCAAAGTCAGCAGGTCCCCCAAGTTTTTTCACCGAATAGCCATCGCGACGAAACGCAAGCTCCAGCTCCGCTGCAAAAGCACTCCAAGAGCTCTCACGAACGCGTGCGGCAACAGCCTCCACCTTTTTGCGGCTGGGTAAGCGCAACTGACGGGCTAGGGACATACCGCCGATCACCACAAAAGTCATGCCACCAAAGGCACCATATAGCCAAAGATCCGCCGGTAAAAACGCCTTGGAGAGCAGGGCAAAACCCGCAGCAATCGCAAAGCTAATCCACCAGGAGGAGCGCAAGAGAACTGAAAACAGCGAGTTCTTTGGCATTTTGATCATTTTGTAGGACATCCGAAAAGTGAGCGAGGGGGAGAATATAAACTGAAGGCCTCTTTTCGATGAAACCGCTCCAGGATCAATATCGATGGCTGCTCCGCATGTATTGCCCGTCTCAGGCTTATTAGTCCTCGATTCCATTGCCTACGTCGAGCGACCGAATGCACTTATTGAGAACCAGATCATCGTGGCTGGCTCCCACGGCGGCACGGCGGCAGCGGGTTACCTTCTTGATCATTCGCAAAAGCCTCGGCTAGTGTTTTTCAATGACGCTGGCGGCGGTAAGGACCGTGCCGGCCTCGCCGGACTAGATCTTTTACAAGAGGTGCAGGTAGCCGCCTGCACCTATTCTCACCTGAGTGCTCGCATTGGTCAGGCGCAAGATGGGCTGGAGCATGGCGTGATCAGTCATTGCAATGACTTAGCGTTGGCAATGGGTATGCTAGTTGGCACACCGGTGCGACTGGCCATTGCGCCCTTCCTAAACCCGAGTGCGGCAGCAGCCAAGCACATCGCGTCAACAAACCTCAGCAGACAAGAGCGAACCACCGGCGTTGAGCCTAACCCTTATAGCCCGCCTCTACGTCAATTTAAGGACCCCAACTACCAAGCGAAGGCCAAGAATCTAGCCGAATTGAGGACCCAGATCGACGATCTCGACGAGAGCATTATTGCCCTCATAGCCCAACGCGCCATGTTGGTGAAAGACGCGGCACGTTTCAAAGCGAATCATTTCCAAGTCAGTGCGCCACAAAGGCAGGCCGAGGTGTTTAGTAAGGCTAGGCAACGCGCCATGCGGCACAATCTGGGTTTTGACGGGTTCGAAGAAGTGGTCGAACAAAGTTACCGAACCATGGTGGCCCAGTTCATCGAGAAAGAGGTGCTTTATTTCGATCAACTCATTGCAATCCAAGATTAGGCCTTCGGCAGCGGCGCAACCCCTTCTGCCCACCAGCCTTCTCATGAACGGAAAGAGAGTTTTCAACATGCTGTATTTTGGACGAGCGCCTAACGCTCAAAGCCGTCGTGAAGTCACGCTTCGGTTGCTAAACATTGGCTTGAGACTCTGCACTGGCTTGGGCTTCGGTATCTTTCATCTCTGTGCGCAGAGCCAAACTAATCAAGTACAAACGCCTCAAGCACAGACGACTTCGAGCCAGGCAGGCGAATGGCCCACTCGCCCAGTGAAGCTAGTGGTGCCCTACGGCCCAGGATCGACCCCCGATATCTTCGCCAGATTGGTGGGCGACCGACTCAGCCAAAACCTCAAGCACGCCTTTATCATCGAGAACCGTCCGGGAGCAGGTGGCAACATTGGGACCAATGCAGTGGCCAAAGCAGCTGGCGATGGTTACACGATTGGCATCTCTATCACCGGCCCCTTGGTCAACAATACGGTGCTCTACAAGAACCTGCCCTACGACCCGTTCAAAGACTTCGCGCCGATCACCCTGGGCGCGATCCAGCCCAATATTCTTACGGTACCCACGAGCCTTGGAGTAAATACGCCAAAAGAGTTTTTCGATCTCTTAAAAAAGAACCCAGGTAAGTACAATTATGCTTCGGTCGGCGCAGGGACGGTCGCACATTTGTCGATGGAACTGATCAAGGCCAAAACCGGCACTTACATCGTTCATATCCCCTACCCCTCATCACCTGCGGCAGTCACCTCGATGCTGAGCGGCGACACGCACATGGCCTCCCTTGCCCCCTCAGCCATTATTCCTCAAGTGAAGGCAGGCAAGCTCAAGGCCTTGGCCGTATCCACCGCCGAGCGCTACCCGGGACTCGACCTACCCACCTTTAGAGAGATCGGGATTCCAGAGGTTGAAGCGACGGCCTGGATTGGCGTGGTGGCCCCGAGCAGTACACCGTCTACCCTGGTTGAGAAAATCAATCGTGAGTTCGTCGCCGCGATGAAGCACCCGGACGTCATGGAAAAACTTCGGGCGCAGTACATGGAGCCGGTAGGCAATTCACCTAAGGCCTTTGCTGAGTTTATGCAAAGTGAGCTGAAGCGCTGGAAACCGATTATTGAACGCGGTAAGGTTAGCCTAGACTAAGCGCTATGCGGTGGCGAATGATGAAACAAATGAAAGGCATCCCAATGCTCCTGTTAGGACTACGTCACGTTGTTTTTGGAGCCGTATTTTTATGCGCTTGGCCTGTCAACGCTCAGCTCGCCGATTTCCCCGCGCACCCTAGTCGGGCAGACACCCACTTTGCTCGTGGTCAGTACCTCCTCCGAGCTCAAGTCTCTTAAGGATATTATCGCTGCGGCGGCCAAGCCACCAGGCGTCAATTTCTCATCGGCTGGTAATGGTACCTCCGGGCATTTGGCTGGAGAACTGTTGAAGTCACGTCTGGGTGGCGGGCAAATTGTGCACGTGCCCTATAAGGAGGGTGGACAGGCCTTGTCCGATGTGATGTCCGGGCAGGTTCAGTTCATGTTCTACCACCCGGCCGCCGTATTGCCTCATATGAAAGCGGGCAAACTTCGTGCGCTTGGCGCCTCCAGTGCACAACGCAGCGCCGCTGCCCCCGAGGTGCCGACCATCAGTGAGCAAGTCAACGGAGAATTTGATTTGGTGGCTTGGTTCATGGTCTATGCTCCAGCCGCGACACCCTCACCCGTCCTAGCTAAACTCCGCTTGGCTCTGAGTACCGCGCTCAGCAATGCTGAGGTGGCCGCGAAGCTTACGAATGCCGGTGTCGAGAAAGCAAACATTGCGCCAGACAAGCTCGGAGCGTTTGCACAGAGCGAGATCGCTAAATGGGCGGAGTTGGTCAAACAATCTGGCGCGCAAGTAGATTGACGACAGGCGCTTTGGAGAATTTTCAATGCGTTCCGACCAGGCTACAACCGACGCGCACTTTCGCGCGCCTTGAGCGTGGCAATCCTCACCTGCTGAATCTCAATCAATTCCGCCAAGGCTTCGAAGTGAAATCCTACGCGCTCTGGGCGGTCATCTACGAGGAGGCTATTGATAAACGCATCCAGCGCATTGGCATCCCCCCAAAGGATGGCTAGTTTATTAACAACATGTGGATAGCGTTCGGCCGTAGCCTTGAGCTTTAAGTTTGAAGGTAGTCGGGCGATAAGTCTGAACGCCTCTGCCGTCAGCGCTTCACGCGCCGTAGCAGCCACTTGGTCCGCTTCAGACTCCTCGGGCATCGTACGGCCACCTACCGGCTCCCACACATCGAGCTGAAAGGGCATCGGACCAGAGTAGCTGTACGGTGATGGCATGGGTGGCGCCTTATATCCTGTGCATGTGGACAGAATAGTCGCAAGTTTTTGTTAAATTGGCTTGCAGAAACCTCCTCACTGGACGATAAATGAGGACCAACGGCAATACTTCGTCAGCTATAAAGCGGCCCATACGATCAGTGGCTAGCTTCCCGCCCCTTTCTCTCGCACTAACGACCACTCGCTAAGGCCACGACGCCCAGAGCAATAAACGCCGCGCCAATTAAGCGGCGCTTAAGTTCACCTTCGTTCAGGAGCTTGGCGCCAAGAAATGCCGCAATCAACATGGACACTTCGCGAGCCGGTGCCACATGGCTAATCGGTGCTTTTTGCATGGCAGTGAGCACCAGGATATAGGAAAGCGGCGACACCACCCCGACGCCCATCACGTAGGGCCACGCCTGCTTCCAAGCCTGTCTAAGATCTATTCTTTGCTGCATGACAATCGGTAGAATCATGGCGCCACGAATCGGCGCGCAGATCCAATCAAACACCAGGGGAGCGATCAATAGAAACTTCACAGCGTAGCCATCGAGCAAGGTGTAGGTTGCAATGCAGGCGCCCGTCATCATGCCCCATAACAGCCCTGCTTTGACTTTCGGGCTCGCGACTTTGTTACGATCCAAAAGCGCCACCCCGCCCGCAATGGTGAAGGTACCCAGCACCACCAGCAAGAGGCCCAACACCGAATAAAGCGTGGGGAGTTCGCCGAGCAAAAGTATGGCGCCCGTGGCTGAGAGCAACGGCCCCGTGCCTCTAGCAAGCGGATACACAATTGAAAGGTCAGAGCGCGCGTAGCCCGTTTGAAGCACGAAGAAATACAGGTTATGAACGACACAACTGGCGGCAATCCACCACCAACCTTGGCCCGAAATGCCAAGCCCCTTGTCCTTAAAGAACCACCACACAAAGGGCGCATAGGCCAGCGTGGAGACGATCGAGCAAAGTAGAGAGAAGGCGAGTGGATGAATCTGCGCCTTCTTCACCCAAAAGTTCCAACTGGCATGGAGCACTGCGGCAACCAGTACCATGGCAAGTGCGTCTAAGGGCATGACTTACGTGGCCAACAGAATCGGCCGAATATGTGGTCTGGCGCTGCGTTACAACCCAAGATGGGCGCGCGCTTTTTGGTTCACTGATTCAATATCTAAGCCCACCACTCGCTTATATCCCAGGGCAATGTCTTCAAGCTCCGCTTGAGAGGCAACGTCATGCACATGCTTAAAGCCCTGGGGGGCACGCTGCTCAAATACCTCGAGCACATAGTCTGGGCCTTGAGCTCGATTGGCCGCTACAATTTTGGCGCACTTCGGCAAGCGCTCTGCTTCATAGCGTTCGAGAGCCGCTTGCACCGCGCCCACGTCTGCGCCCTCAATCTCGTCAGCCAAGCACCTAGCATCAAGAATCGATTGTGTGGCGCCATTACTGCCAATGGGATACATCGGATGGGCAGCATCACCAAGGAGCGTGACCCGTCCATGGGTCCAACGCGGCAAAGGGTCACGGTCGACCATCGGGAATTCGAAAACACGCTCGGCGCCTGCAAAGAGCTTCGGTACGTCCAGAAAATCAAACGTCCAGTCGGCGAACTGATGCGCAAATACTGAACGATCTACCTCTCGATTCCAATCATCCTTAGGCGGAGTGTCACCAGCCACTCTTAACTCGGCGATCCAATTAATCAGGGAGCGACCTTCTTTGGCATATTTTTGGCTGATGGGGTAGGTCACAAGCTTATGATTGGCGTTACCCGCCATGACCATGGTGCGACCATCCAAGAAAGGCTTACCTATGGTCGTCGCGCGCCACAAGACACAGCCTGAATATTTCGGCGGACCTTCATGGGGATAGAACTGGCGGCGCACAGGCGAATGAATGCCATCAGCGCTGACGATGATATCGGCCTGCTCTGTTCGAGTATGCCCGCTACTACGTTGCAGGAGCGTAATTTTTCCAGCGTCGGGGTCGACGCTCACAGTCTCCCAACCGGTTTGAACCGCGCCCGGATCGAGCCGCTTCATGGCGGTCTCAAGCAAGAGCATTTGCAACTCGCCTCGGTGGATAGAGAATTGCGGCACCAGGTAGCCGGCCGCAAGCCCCCGTGGCTCGGCCCAAACTTGTTGACCGAGTCGCGAGTAGTAGGCCACTTGAGAGGTTTCAATACCTGTAGCGCGTAGCTCATCCAGCAACCCCAATTGAGCCAACTCCACGATGGCGCTGGGCTGAACATTGATGCCTACGCCGAGCGGTTTGAGCAACGCCGCAGATTCAAACACCCATGGTTTAAACCCTCGCTTATGGAGCATGAGCGCCAAAGCCGTGCCGCCAATACCGGCACCGGAAATAATAATGTTCATGCCTAGCCTTGCCGTTCAGGCATGTGCAAAACTAGGCCTGCAAGGTCGGCACGCATCTCAATTTGGCAACTGAGTCGGCTATTCGGACGGCGCTCGCTGGCGACTTGGCTCAGCATACTGTCCTCATCCGCGCTAGGCGGGCCAATCTTGTCCAGCCAAGCCGGGTCAACATACACATGACAGGTGGCACAGGCTAGGCAGCCACCACACATCCCTTCGATGCCATCAAGCCCATCGAAGACTGCGGCCATCATCAGGTTATTGCCTAGCTCGACGTCGAGTTCGATGGCGAGTTGTTGATGGGAGATGTAGTGAACAATAGGCATAGCATAACTCGACAGGGTGTTTTTGTTTTCACCGCAAGTGTAATGCAGGTCGTGCGCGAGGCCTCAATAACTCTGATTGAAGATGCCGTGCGGGTCTGGCCAAACCTTGTTGCCGGTGTTCTCGTCGGTGACCATATCGTCACCGACGACGCGATGCACCTGACTGGCCACCAGGTCCATTTGCATTTGATCGACGCTACGACCCGCCTCCGGTAGTTTCAATAGCTGGAGGGCACGACGCAATTGAGCTTCGCTCCAGGTCGTCGTCATCAAGTCGAAACGACGCTGCTCTTCTCGGTTTCTCGCGACATCCTTCGTAAAAACGGGATGGCGCGGAAGGGATCGGCCAATACTCATGCTTTTTCCTATTTTGCAACTGAGCAGATTGTCTAGGCGATCGCGCCACGCTTACGCGACCAATGTCACAAAGGCGCTTGCTAATACCGGTGTTGGCGGCGGGCTTACGACGGACGGTCAGGTTTGGGGATTGAGCGTTGAGCCAACATCACTTTTAGTAAATCAAGTTTGGCTTTTGCAGCATCCTGAGCAAGCGGCTTAGTGCTCGCCGTACTCGCGGCTAGCTTCATTTCACCAATGAACCTTGACACTTGTTGGCGCTGGGTGTCGCGGACGCGTTTGCGTTCTTTGCACCAGGAAATTGTCAGGCTGCGCTGCGCACGTGTAACTGCCACATACATCAGGCGCCGCTCCTCCTCAATGCGTCCTGCAAAGCTTGCTTGCGGAGCATCACTTTCGACGGTGTCCTCATTGACGAAATCCGCTTCACGGTGATGCGGCAAGATGCCTTCTTCGCATCCTACGATGAACACATGGGGATACTCTAGCCCCTTGGCTGCGTGAATTGTGGAGAGACGCACCGCATCCTGATCGCCGTTTTTTTTATCAAGCTGGGAAAGAAGAGCTAAGTCTTGCGCGACCGTCATCAGACTTTGCGCCTCATTGTTGGCACCGGGACCCCCGGTGCTATCCTCAGAGCGCTTCTTGATCCATGCGACAAAGTCTAGTACATTTTGCCAACGCGTTAGGGCGGTTTTGTCATCGCTCTGGTCCATGAGATGCGCTTCGTAATCGATCGCTTTCAACAACTCACTGAAGAGTTCAGCGGCGGATTCTTTTTGCGCCCTGGCATGCATGCGATTGATGAAAGCACCGAAGGTGCGCATCGCCTCAAGTTGCCTGGCTTGCACGCGATTCTCGAAGCCTGCTTCGAACATGGCTTCAAACATCGAACACTGTCGCTCGGCGGCATACTGGCCAAGCGCCTGCAAGGTTTGGTTTCCTACGCCGCGCTTTGGTGTCGTGATGGCGCGAATCAAGGCAGGGTCGTCGTCGTCATTGACCAAAAGACGAAGGTAGGCCATGAGATCACGGATCTCACTGCGATCAAAGAAGGATTGTCCGCCACTCAAAATGTACGGGATCTTCTCTAAGCGCAAAGCCTTCTCGAAGATGCGCGCCTGATGATTGCCGCGGTACAAGACCGCAAAATCGCTGTACTTGCCTCGGATCTCAAACTTCTTGGCTTGTAAGCGCTGAATGACGAGCCTGGATTCGATCTCATCATCATCGGCCTGAACAACGGCAACGGGATCGCCCGGGCCGAGTTCAGACCAGAGAGTCTTGGGATAAAGCTTGGGATTAAGCTCGATCAGGGCATTGGCAGCATGCAATATCGCCTGGCAGGAGCGGTAGTTTTGCTCGAGCTTAATCACTTGCAAAGTTGGAAAATCGACGGAGAGTCGCTTAAGGTTTTCTAAGGTGGCTCCGCGCCACCCGTAAATCGACTGATCATCATCGCCCACCGCCGTGAAGGCTTGGCGCGGACCGACCAGTAGTTTCAATAACTCATACTGGCAGGCGTTGGTATCTTGGTATTCATCAACCAGCAAATAGCGCAGCCGCTCACGCCAGTGTTGAAGCGCGTCGAGATCAGTTTGAAAGAGCTTGACGGGTAGGCCGATGAGATCGTCGAAGTCAACCGCTTGATAGGCTTTCAATGTGGCGTGGTATTCGCGGTAGACGCGAGCGAACTGAGCTTCTTGGTCTTTTTTGGCGAGTGCCACGGCTTGATCGGGGTCGATCAGATTGTTTTTCCAAAGCGAGATATTGGAGATACAGGCGCGGATCAATTTGCGGTCCGTGGTTGCAAGTGCGCCTTGAACGATGCCGTTGACATCATCGGAATCAAGGATTGAGAACTGCCTCTTGAGCCCAAGGCTGGCGCCATGAGTTCTTAAGATACGCACCCCCAGTGAGTGAAAAGTGCAGACCAGCGGTGTGTTGCTGGAACTATCGTCTTTCTCGCTAGAAGACTCCACCCCCTTTCCGAAGGAGTCGAACTTCGGTCGAGAAATGCCACCAAGGCCTTTCAGACGTTCTTGCATTTCAATCGCGGCTTTGTTGGTAAAGGTGATCGCTGCAATGGTCGACGGGGTGTAACCCGAGGCCACAAGATGTTGAATTTTGTGGGTGATCACCCGAGTTTTTCCACTGCCGGCACCAGCAATCACCATACAAGGGCCGTCCAGGTAGCGAATGGCCTGCCGCTGCGCCGGGTTAAGGGTGGCGAGATGATTGATGGATGCAGAAGTCAAGACGGCTATATTTCTAAGGGATCAACTTCAAGTTGCCAACTTAGATCTCGTTTGGCCGGGGGACAATGGATTCGAATGAAATCAAGCCAATCGCGCAGAAAAGCTTGTAGGGTCTTGCGGGAGCGAGATTCTACCAAGAGTTGCGCGCGTGAGTAATTGGCGAGCTTAGCCAGAGGCATGGGGACCGGGTCATGGATCATGATCGGCGGCCGCTCTGAGTTCAACGCCTGATGAACGCTGGCTTCAATCAGCTGTCGAGCGCCTTGCTTGGCATTGGCTAACCAGTCCAGAGCTTGCGGCATACCGAGGGCGCGGACTCGCAGAAGCGCTTGAAATTGAAAGGGCGGAAAATCAACCTGTTTTCTTTCGCTCAGCTCTTGGGTGGCGAAGCTCACGTAGTCCTGGGCGATGAGCGCTTTAAACAAAGGGTCTTCCGCGAAGCGGGTTTCGATGATCACGGTGCCGCGCGGTGTCGTTGGGCTGGGCTTGACTCGCCCGGCTCGACCAGAAACCTGCATGAGCGTGGCAAAGAGGCGCTCGCGAGCTCTAAAATCGCCACTATAGAGCGCGCCGTCACAATCTAACACGACCACTAGGTTCAAGTTTTGGAAGTCGTGGCCCTTGGCGAGCATTTGCGTGCCTACCAAGAGATCGGCTTGTCCCGCATGAACTTCCTGGAAGATTTCTTCGACCGCTCCCTTTTTCTTGGCGACGTCGCGATCCACGCGGCGTAGTCTCGCCGTCGGGAAGCGTGTTTTTAAGGTTTGCTCCAGACCTTGGGTGCCCTGGCCGAGGGGTTCCAGGTGGGAGGCTCCGCATCCCGGGCACTGGCGCGGGACCTTTTGTTCTTGGCTGCAATGGTGACAAATCAGCCGATAGCTACCCTTGAGCTTATGGAGGACACGATAGGCTGAGCAGGCATCGCATTGGCTCAACCAACCGCAATGCATACAATAAAGCACAGGTGCGTAGCCTCGCCGGTTGAGATAGACCAGGGCTTGCTGTTCGCGCGCTAGACAATGGTCAATGGCTTCGGCACTGGCCTTGCTAAAGCCTAGGCTAGCGGCTTCTTTTGCTTCGGGCTTTACCAAAATAATGTTGGGCAAGGCCGCACCGGTGGCCCGTTCGCTTAATTCCAAGAGCTTGTACCGCCCGGTCTGGGCTGCCTGCCAGCTCTCTAAAGAGGGGGTAGCAGACCCCAACACAATCGGTACTTTGGCGACGGAAGCCAACACCAACGCCAGATCTCGAGCCGAGTAAAAGGCAGCGTCAGGCTGCTTAAACGAGGGGTCATGTTCCTCGTCGACCACGATCCCCGCCAGCCCTGGCATGGGTGTAAAAACTGATAAACGGGTACCGATCACGATCCGTGATTTGCCTCGAGCCGCCATCATCCACCCGGCAGCTCGTTCAAGATCGGCCAGTTCGCTATGTAAAACCGCAATGCTTTCTTGAGGGAAGTGACCCCTTACTAAATTTAATAGGCGCGGGGTGAGAGAGATTTCTGGCACCAAGAGCAGGGCTTGAGCTTTTGGACTTTGTGCGAGAAGATGCTCAATCCAACGCAGGTACAGTTCGGTTTTCCCGCTTCCTGTGACGCCAAAGAGTAGATAGGCTTGGTAGTGTTCCTTAGGAGTCTCGGACAGGATAGACAGCGCCTTTTGTTGGGGCGCAGTCAAGATCCTCATCGCATCCGATGGTGGTTGGCTGAGCACGGCGTGACCAATATTCTCTAAAGATTGCTCGGCGCCGGACCCTACCCGCCGCGCTTTCTCCTGATCGATTCGGGCCTGCACTCGCTCAAACGCACTTTTTTTTTCCGTTGGCGTGGGCGGAATTCGTAGTGACTTCGGCAGGGTCGGCAAGGCGATATCACCGAGGCTGCGTTGGTAGTAGCGGGCTGCGAAACGGACCAATTCTTGCCAGCTCGAGGGAAAGCGAGGAGCTAGATCCAAACGAGATAGGATCGTTTTTAGCTTTTCGGGTTCTAACTCGCTCTTTTCGATATATTCAAGAAAGAGGCCCACTTTTCGGCCCTGTCCCCAGGGCACCAGCAGGCAATCAAACGGCTCAAGGCTGGCGGCAAGCTCAAGCGGAACTACGTAGTCAAACCAAGGGGCAATAGGCACATCCAGAGCCACTCGAGCGAGCATTTTTATTGGATGTGGGTGCATACTAACAGTACTATTTTGAGCATTCCGATAAGAATTTACTTTAACTACAGGCTGTAATGTTCCGCCAGCGAAAGCATTTTGAAACTCATGCACAAAAGCTGTGGATAACTGTGTGCGCAAGTGTTGAAAGGAGCCATCCTACACCCTAAGATTGCTACTTTTTAGTCGTATGCTCAAATTTTCAGCAGGTTAATAGTTATTTAAATTCAATGACTTAGCGATTTTCACTAATACTACCCAGAACTTTCAAACCCTTCGAGCAACTCAGCTGTTGTTTTGTTAACAAGTTTTTAGAAAGAGAGTAATTCACGGGCCAAAAATTCTTTTTGTCAAGTCGAAAGTCTCGTAGCTAGCGATGAAGTAAGTATCTACGTACAGTTTATTTTCGCAAATGACGACTATGCGCATGGACCGCTTCGACCATCGCAGCCACATGGTCTGGCGGCGTAAACTGTGAGATGCCATGACCCAGGTTAAAAACATGCCCGAACCCGTTTTCGGGGCAACCAAAACTGTCGAGTACACGCCGGGTTTCCGTCTGCACGGCGGCCGGGTCTGCAAACAAGACCATCGGGTCGAGATTGCCTTGAAGGGCTACTTTTTGGCCGACGAGGGCCCGTGCTTTCCCGAGACTAGTCGTCCAGTCCAATCCTACACCGGTGCATCCGGTGGCCGCGATTTCGGCTAACCACTGACCTCCGCCTTTTGTGAAAACAATGCTTGGAACATCGGTTTCGGTGCCATGATCATTACGGGTGCGCTTCAACCGGTCGAT
>JAYVKZ010000006.1:0-5164 GCA_043767985.1 Betaproteobacteria bacterium | reverse complement strand
ATGGGCGCGAAGTCCGTAGACCAAGCCGGGTTGTGCGCCAGGCAGATAACCATGCCAAACATCGTTGCTGTGCGCGGGCAAGGCAACGCGAGTCAATTCAACCGACCCGTCTGTACTAAAAAGGCAAAGCTCCATGGCGCTAGCGTGAGCGGAAACCACGGCGAAATTGATCCCTTTGCCGTCGAAATGGGTGCCGAGTGGCCAAGGGCGGCCCGGTAAAAGGTTTGCGCTGAGGATATGCGGGAGGCTCATTGATCAATCACCCTGACGCGTTCAAACAATCCACTCTAAAACCAGTGTCGCAAGCGGGGGTAGGTTGATCAGTGCCGAATAGGGTTGGCCTTGCCAGGGAATATCCTGGCTCTCGGCGTGCGCCAAGGGGGTGCCGATATTGGAGCCGCCGTAGTAGGTGGAGTCAGTATTGAGTCGCTCCCGATAAGCTCCTGGCCGGGGCAGCCCAATGCGATAAGCATGATGAGGCAAGGGCGTGAAGTTACAAATCACCGCGCATAGGGATCGATCTCCCGAGCCGCGTCTGAGATAGCTCAGGATAGATTGTTCGGCATCATTGGCCTCAATCCACGCAAAGCCTTGCGGATCGAAATCCAGCTCATGAAGAGCCGCGGTGCCCCGGTACAAATAGTTCAGGTCACACACCAATCTGCGGATACCTTCGTGATTGGCCTCGGACAGCAAATGCCAATCGAGACTTTGATCGTGATTCCATTCACGCCATTGTCCAAACTCGCAACCCATAAATAAAAGTTTTTTACCGGGATGGGTAAACATGAAGCCGAGATAGGCACGAAGATTGGCAAATTTTTGCCAGTGATCGCCGGGCATCTTACTAATGAGAGAGCCTTTGCCATGCACCACTTCGTCATGGGAAATGGGCAGGATGAAATTTTCGCTATAGGCATAAGCCATGCCAAAGGTCATTTCATGATGGTGATGTTTTCTGTAAATGGGGTCGCGTGCGATATAGCTCAGGGTGTCATGCATCCAGCCCATGTTCCACTTGTAGTGAAAGCCTAAACCGTTGGCGTAGGTGGGGCGCGAGACGGCGGGAAACGCCGTTGACTCTTCGGCCGCGGTCATGGCTTCGGGCCGTTCGCTGCCGATCACCTCGTTCATCGTTTTGAGTAGCGCAATCGCTTCTAAGTTTTCGCGCCCACCGAATGCATTGGGAATCCATTCGCCAGGCTCTCGGCTGTAATCTCGGTAGAGCATGGAACTGACGGCGTCCACCCGCAAGCCGTCGACGCCGAAGCGCTCTAGCCAATACAGGCTATTACCCAGCAGAAAACTCTTTACTTCATTGCGGCCGAAGTTATAGATGAGGGTGTTCCAGTCTTTGTGGAAGCCTTCTCTTGGGTCGCTGTATTCGTACAGCGGCGTGCCATCAAAACTTGCCAGACCGTGAGCATCGTTTGGAAAGTGCGCGGGGACCCAATCCAAGATTACACCAAGACCCTGGGCGTGACAGCGCTCAATAAAGCGGGTGAATCCTTGAGCATCGCCAAAGCGCGAGGTGGGCGAATAGAGGCCAATAGGTTGATAGCCCCAGGAGCCGTCGAAGGGGTGTTCATGGACGGGCATCAGTTCCAAGTGGGTGAAGCCCATCTCTTTTGCATAAGGCACAAGCGTCTCACTCAACTCGTCCCAGTCAAGCCACTGGCCATGCTCTGCGCCGGAGCCATAGGCCGGCGATGCGTTGGGCTTACGCCGCCAGGAGCCGAGGTGGACCTCGTAAATGCTCATGGCTGAGGCGAGCGCATTGGCCTCTTGCCAACGCTTGTCGGCCGGTACTTTCTCGGGAAGTTCGGCGACAATGCTGGCGGTCTCTGGCCGAGGCTCGGACTGCAAGGCATACGGGTCGGCGCGTGCAGGTAACACTCGTCCGTCGCTGGTGCGGATTTCAAATTTGTACAAAGTACCGACGGTGACCTTGGGCAAGAATAGCTCCCACACGCCACAGGCATGATGCAGGCGCATAGGATGGCGGCGGCCGTCCCAAAAGTTAAAGCTGCCGACGACACTCACTCGTGAAGCATTGGGTGCCCAAACGCTAAAATGAGTGCCCGTGACGTCGCCCACGTTGCAGGGGTGGGCACCAAGCACTTCGTAGGGACGCTTATGGGTGCCCTCGTTGAAAAGCCATAGATCGAACTCTGTGAGGAGCGGAGGGAAGCGGTAGGGGTCTTCCTCGATGGTTTCGCTACCATCGGCCCAGCGCACTCGGAGGCGGTAAGGTTTGATTGCTGCGGACGCAAAGTCCCGTTCGAAAAAGCCCTCGTCATTGATCGCCTGTAATTTGCCAATGAGCCGTTTGCTGCTTGCTTCAATCACCTGCACTTGACGTGCGTTGGGAAGAAAGGCGCGAATGACCAGTTGCGCGTTGTCACTAGGGTGATTACCTTCGAGCCTATGCGCGCCGAGCACCGCAAAGGGGTCGGCATGTTGTCCGCGACAAATTCGCTCGACGTCCAGCGTGCTTAACAGGCTCATCGCTGTGGCTTTATTTTCCATATCTGACGAGCATACTCGCCAATCGTTCGGTCGGACGAAAATGCCCCCATGCCGGCAACGTTAGCAATCGCACTACGCCGCCAAGCCAGCGGTGACTTGAAGAGTTCATCCACTTGCAGTTGGGTGGCGATATAGGATTCATAGTCCGCCAACAGCATGTAGTGATCCCCACCCCAGAGTAAGGAGTCAACCAAGGCGCGGTAACGACCGGGCTCTTCGGGCGAGAAGCGCCCGCTAGCGATGGCATCCAAAACCGACTTGAGTGTGACGTTGCTCTCATAGTGGCGCAGAGGCTGGTAGCCGCTGCGTTTCATGGCCTGCACTTCGGGTGTTTTGAGACCAAATATGAAGATATTGTCATCGCCGACGTTCTGTCGGATTTCAATGTTGGCGCCATCGTCGGTGCCAATGGTGAGCGCGCCGTTTAAGGCGAGCTTCATATTGCCCGTGCCAGAGGCCTCGGTACCCGCCGTGGAAATTTGCTCAGATAAATCAGCGCCCGGCATGATGATCTCGGCGACCGACACACCGTAGTTGGGGATGAACACGATCTTGAGTTTATTGCCAATGCGGATGTCCTTATTGATGATGGCTCCGACATCATGAATTAGTCGGATGATTGACTTGGCGGTGTGATAGGACGAGGCCGCCTTGCCGGCAAAAATTACGGTACGGGGTACCCAAGGGGCGTTTGGCTCAGCAAGAATTGCTTGATAGCGCGTAATCACGTGCAGCACGTTGAGCAATTGCCGCTTGTACTCGTGAATGCGCTTGACCTGCACGTCAAACAAGCTGCTGGGGTCAACCTTATAGCCGGTCGTGCGCTCTATATGATCCGCCAGACGAATCTTGTTAGATTGTTTGATGGCCATGAAGGCCTCACCAAACTCAGGATTATCTTTCAGGGCTGAGAGCTGCTTAAGCTGATGAAGATCGAGACGCCAGTCCTTACCAATATGTTGATCGAGAAGGCCCGCCAGACCAGTATTGGCCTGAGCTAACCAACGGCGTGGCGTGATGCCATTGGTCATGTTGATGAAGCGCTCGGGCCAAAGGCTGGCAAAGTCGGCGAAAATAGTTTGAACCAAGAGGTCGGAATGTAGGGCGGAGACGCCGTTGACTTGATGACTGCCAACGATTGAAAGATGGGCCATTCTCACGCGGCGCTCGCCATGCTCGTCGATGAGGGAGAGGCGGGCCAGGAAATCATTATCATTGGGCCGATGCTTGGCCGCGAACTCAAGAAACTCCTTGTTAATGCGAAAAATAATTTCGAGATGACGGGGCAAAACATGCTGCATCAGGCCGACAGGCCAAGTTTCCAGCGCCTCGGGCATTAAGGTGTGATTGGTGTAGGAAAAGGTATTGCCGCAAATGGCCCAGGCGCTTTCCCATGAAAGCCTGTGCTCGTCACAGAGCACGCGCATCAGCTCGGCGACACCAATCGCCGGATGGGTGTCATTTAAGTGAATGGCGACATGTTCCGCGAGGTTTTCTAGTGACGGGTGCTCGCTGAGGTGGCGCTGAATTAAGTCTTGGATGGAGGCCGAAACGAAGAAATACTCTTGCTTGAGGCGGAGTTCGCGGCCAGCCGGGGTGCTGTCATTGGGGTAGAGCACCCAGGAGATGTTCTCGTATTCGTTCTTGGCATTGGCGGCGCGTGCATAGTCACCGGTGTTGAAGGCGCCTAGATCAATTTGCTCAGGGGCCGCAGCTTTCCAAAGTCGCAGTGTGCTCACCTTCTCGGTGCCATATCCGGGAATGATCATGTCGAAGGCTTGTGCCTGCACTTCGCCAGCATGTCGCCATAGTGCGCGCTCGCCAATGTGCTCCACCCAGCCGCCGAAGCGCACCGCGTAGTGAACCTGTGAGCGAGGAAACTCCCAAGGCGTACCGTTGCGCAACCAAGAATCTGGATATTCGATCTGGCTGCCAGACTGAATGTCTTGAGCAAACATGCCGTACTCGTAACGTATGCCGTATCCAAATGAAGGGAGGCCGAGGGTGGCCATCGAGTCTAGAAAGCATGCGGCGAGGCGCCCTAAGCCGCCGTTGCCCAGGGCGGCGTCGGGTTCTAGGTCTGCGATCTCTTCAAGTTTTTGAGCATGGGCCATCAGACCTTGGGTCGCCTCTTGGCGTAGGTTGAGTGCGTCTAAGGCATTGACCATGGTGCGACCAATCAAAAACTCCATGGACAGGTAGACTACCCTGCGCGCTTTGGCCTGATGTTCCTGGGCTTGGGTCTGCACCCATCGTTTCGAGAGTGCTTCGCGGGCCACCTGGGAGACGGCCAGCATTAACTCTGTGCGCGAAGCGTGGTTGGGTTCTACGCCGATGCGGCCTAAAAGTTGTTGATCAATCGCGTTGCTGAATGAGGCGGAGTCGGCGAAGGGTGGGCGATTCGACACGGTGGGCATCCTTCGAATGAGAGAGGCTGGGTTTAATGAATTTGCTGGGATCGATTTTAAGCATTTGGGAGCGCCGATTGGTGGCTATCCAACATCGCCGCGAACAATCGACTGCCCGTCGGTCGGTTTCGAGGTTGCAACGGCTGTTTGTATTCCCCCTGTGTCAGACTAGTTGTCGCTTCTAAGTATTCATTAAATTAGAAGGGACAGAAATGTCAAAGACACCT
>JAYVKZ010000005.1:0-14683 GCA_043767985.1 Betaproteobacteria bacterium | reverse complement strand
CGACGAGAACTATATGCCCCCAGAGGCGGCCGAAGCTTTAAAAAGAGCAGGTCAGCCAGTCGGCGCGCCCAATCAGTTTCAACAGGCTCCCAAGAAGTAAAACCATGTGGATTGAACTAGGTCATTTCTCCCTCGCCCTTGCCCTGGCAATCGCCTTATTGCTAGGTTTCGTACCCATGATTGGCAGCTATAACAATAACGCCCGCTGGATGGCAGTCGGCCTACCGGCCTCGGCCGTGCTGTTCGCACTCACCGCCTTGTCGTTCGCATGCTTGATGAATGGCTTTATCAGCCATGATTTCTCGGTGCTATTGATCGCTCAGCACTCTAACTCTCAATTGCCTCTGCCTTATCGTATTGCCGCAACCTGGGGCTCTCATGAAGGATCCATCCTTCTGTGGAGTGTGATCCTCAGCGCCTGGACACTGGCCGTGGCAAGCTTTTCCAAAAGCCTGAGCCCCATCCTGAAGGCGCGCATCTTGTCGATTTTGGGGTTCATTGGCGCCGGGTTTCTCCTCTTTACTTTATTGACGTCCAACCCCTTCGAGCGTTTGATCCCGCCCGCTCCCGATGGGCGCGACCTCAACCCCTTGTTACAAGACCCTGGCATGGTGTTTCACCCGCCTCTGCTGTATATGGGTTACGTGGGTACCTCGGTGGCCTTCGCCTTCGCGGTTGCCGGCCTACTCGGCGGGCGTGTCGATGCGGCATGGGCACGTTGGGCTCGCCCTTGGACCACCGTTGCCTGGAGCTTTCTCACCTTAGGCATTGCCTTGGGGTCGTTCTGGGCCTACTACGAATTGGGTTGGGGCGGTTGGTGGTTTTGGGACCCGGTAGAAAACGCCTCATTCATGCCCTGGCTGGTCACCACCGCCCTAATTCATTGCCTAGCGGTGACCGAGAAACGCGGCCTCTTTAAAACCTGGACGGTGCTACTCGCCCTACTCGCGTTTAGCTTGAGTTTGCTCGGCACGTTCTTGGTTCGCTCCGGTGTGCTGACCTCAGTCCACGCCTTCGCCACCGACCCGAGTCGCGGCGTCTTCATCCTGATTTTTCTTGGTGTTGTGATCGGTGGGGCCTTGATGCTCTACGCCTGGCGGGCGCCGATGATTCGAGGGAGTGACCAGTCCTACGGCTTAATGTCCAGAGAATCCATGTTGCTCGCCAACAATATTTTATTGTTGGTTGCACTCGCTGCGGTGTTGCTCGGTACGCTCTACCCGCTCATTCTAGACATCCTTGATAAGGGCAAGATCTCGGTCGGCCCGCCCTATTTCGATTCGGTGTTTTATCCCTTAATGGCGCCACTGTTATTTTTGATGGCGGTCGGCCCGGTCACCCGTTGGCGTAGTGGCAGCGTGGCGGAAGTGGCCCTCCAACTGCGTTGGGCGCTAGGCGTCACGGTCATGGCTGCACTCGTGACGCCGGCCGTGGTCGGCATGGTCACGGGCGGCGAGCGCATTCGCCCCTTAGTGAGCCTAGGGCTAGGACTGGGCTTTTGGATCGCGGCCTCCGTGGTGGTCACGACACTGGCCTTGCTGCGAGGCCACGATGGCAAGCTCAACCTGTCGCGTATTCGCCTTCATTCGCCGTCTGTTTGGGGAATGCACCTGGCGCATTTAGGCATCGCCGTATTTGTGCTCGGTGTGACCCTTGTCAAATCCTATGAGAGCGAAAAAGAGCTGCGTCTGAATGTCGGCGAAAGCACAGAAATTTCGGGCTACCGCGTGAAGTTCGAAAGCCTGCAAGACAACAAAGGCGCGAACTACGACGCAATCCGTGGTCGTTTTACGATTTCCAAGGTGCCAGACAATGGCGCCGCCTTTGTCATGGAACCTGAGAAGCGCGTGTACCGCGCGGGTAAGCAGGCCATGACCGAGGCTGCGATTCATCGCACACTCACCCGTGACTTTTACCTGTCGATGGGTGAGCCGGTGGGTGAGAAGGCCTGGGCCCTAAGAATCAGTGTCAAGCCCTTTATTAACTACATCTGGATCGCCTGTATTTTGATGGCCTTAGGTGGCTTCTTGGCAGTTGCCGACAAGCGCTATCGTCGCGCTAAAACCATCGAGGTCTCTGCAGGCTTAGGCAACTTGGCAAAGCCTTCATGAGCAAAACATCGTGAGCAAAATACTGCGCTTCGCCATGCCTTTGCTCCTCTTCGCGGGGCTGGGCTACTTCCTGCTCAAAGGTCTCGACAAAGACCCACGGGTACTGCCCTCGGTCATGATCGACAAGCCCGTCCCAGCGCTCAAATTACCGGTATTGCGGGACGCTCAGGCCGCCAGCGAGGTATGGTCCGCCGACAGCATGAAAGGCAAAGTCTGGCTCCTCAATGTGTGGGGCTCTTGGTGTGCGGCCTGCGTCACAGAACACCCCTTGTTAAATCAACTTGCGGCATCGAAAACTCTACCGATTATTGGCTTGGCTTGGAAAGATGCGCCCGCCGCCGCGCAAGCGTGGCTAGGCAAGCATGGCAACCCGTTTACAACCGTGATTTTGGACCAGCCCGGACGAGCCGTCATCGATCTAGGCGTCTACGGTGCCCCAGAGAGTTTTTTGATCGATAAAAAAGGGCAGATTCGCTTCAAACAAATTGGCCCGTTTACAGCACAAAACATTGAGCAAAATCTCTTGCCACTCGTGCAAGTACTCAACAAGGAATAAGCGCGGTGACCGACCTCGAAGTTGAAGCGCGTTTTAAAGTCCTGGGGCATGAGCTGCGCTGCCTGGTGTGCCAAAATCAAACATTGGCAGATTCAAATGCCGATCTTGCCCGCGACCTGCGAACCGAAGTGGAGGCGCAGATTCGTCAGGGCAAAACCGATCCTCAAATTAAAGACTATCTCGTCGCCCGGTACGGTGACTTTGTACTGTACCGACCCGAAGTGAAAAGCTCGACCTATCTGCTATGGGGCGGTCCCTTCGCACTTCTGGCAGGGGGTGGTCTGGCCTGGGTGCTCAGCCGAAGACGCAAGCACGTCTCGGACATTGATAGCCGTGAGCATTCTGCGCTCAGTACTGATCAGGCAAAAAAACTACTTGGCGATGATTGAGCGACGCTTGAGCTCGCGCCCAATACCCAGCGCAAACCCCATCAGCACCAGTGAGAACGTGCCCGTCACCCACCAGGTGTAACTCCAAGTCCCCGTGTGGGTCACCACCCAGGCGATCAACACCGGCGCAATCAATTGCCCGACAGCGCCGCCCTGCTGCATAAAGCCGACCGTGGTTGCGACCACCTCAGGGCCTGGTGCAAAACGGTTGCTTAGATTGAAGAAACTTGCCGGAATACGGCCCGCCGCCGAAGAAAACCACAACACGGCACCATAGCGAAGCCAGAAACTACTTTGAGTAGCCTGAGTGCCATCAAGTGCCGTGGCCAAAAGCAAATTCAGCGGGGCCGCAAAAATCAGCCAGGCCGTAAAAATCATGACGAGCGCTGACTTCAAAATAGTACGGTCAATCGGACAGCCCGCCTGCGCTAGTTTGCCGCCGCGAACATTGCCCCAAGCGTTGGCGAGAACACCCATACTCGTCAAGACACCCGCGAGCGCTGCGGGCACCCCCGCTTCCTTGTAAATCGTCGGCAAGAACCCGAAGACGCCCATGAATTGGGCCGCGTAGAAGCAAAATCCCAAGGCCAGCAACCAAGGTCCCCAATTTGTAATCGTGCGCCGTGCGTTGTTCAAGATACTCTTGGGGATCAAGGTGGCGACAGTCTCTGGAACTAAGGGTGCAGCAGCGCGCACGCCAGCGTGCAGGCGCGCGAGTCTAGCCTGCGGACGTAACAACACCCAGGTAACCCACACTGCCCAGCCAACACTGATGGCGCCAATCGTAAACCACGCAACCCGCCAACTAGGTGCCAGGGGAACCAGTAAGAGCCCTACCCCCATGCCAAGCGGCATATAGGCGCTCCACCAGCCCAACCAAACCATCAGCCGCGCGGGCGCCACCTGTTGACGAAGCAGACTTGGGCCCGGCAAGACGGTCAACACCAGACCCACACTTTCCAGCATTCGGCTCGCTAAAAGGGCGTAGGCACCCTCTGTGAGGCCACCCCAGACACTTCCGGCGCCCAGCAAAACAAGCCCCAAGCACATACAGCGCGCATGTCCGAAGCGATCCACCAGCGCCCCTCCAAACAAGCCAATGCAGGCGGACGACATTTGCAAGAGTGAGATTAAGGTACCCGCCATGACCAAACTCATGCCAAATTCGGCTTGAATCAAGCTCAGCGCTGCAGGCACTTTGCCGGTGTGCAAGGCCGACACAATTCCAGCACCAAGAACGAGCAAAGCGGGTGTTTGCAAAATAGATTTTTGGCGGGTCGTGCTCAGGTTTTTAAAGCTCACAATGGGCTAGGCGACCGTACAGGGACGAGCCTCCAACCACTCATCAGGATTAGCAACACTTTGCTGGGTCTTTCCAATAAGGTACACGACATGACGAGTCCACGCGAAAAAATACGCGAGCTCCTGCCAACAATGGCAAAGAGTACTCGGCAAAGCGTCACCCTTAGGATGCTCCAAGGGTACGCCTGCCACAACGCAAATCCGCCGGCCAGGAGACAGGCATTTTGTAAAGGGCAGTGTGAGAGAGAGGTCATACGGCAAGGCCCGCGAGAGACGGGGCTTGATTGATTCAGTGCTGAGGTGCTGAAAAAAGATAGCGGTAAGCCGAGTTTCTGACTTCACGGTTGGGAGCTCGGCGCGACCCCTATTTGGGCGCAGGCCACACTCACCCTACTGATCAATTCGTTTCAAATTCATTTTGTAATACGCCTGGCGCTCGGCATAGTTTTGCGCGATGAACACCAAACGCCCAGACTGCTCTGCTGACATTTCCTTCACCACTTTTCCCGGTGCGCCGAGAATCATCGTCCCCGCAGGAAACTCCTTGCCCTCGGTGATCACGGTACCTGCGCCCACGATGCAGCCCTGCGCAATCTTGGCGCCGTTAAGTACCACCGCCTGAATACCGATCAACACTCCGTCCGCCACGGTGCAACCATGCACCATAGCTTGATGTCCAATGGTGACGTTCTTGCCGATGGTTAAAGGAAACCCTGGATCGCTATGCAGCACCACGCCTTCTTGCACATTGCTACCCTCGCCAATCACAATCGGCTCATTGTCGCCTCGCACCACAGCACCTGGCCAGACCGAGGCACGGGCGCCAATCGTGACATCGCCGATCACGACCGCCTCTTCGGCCACCCAAGCCTCTGGATGAATCGTCGGTTTCTTATCGCCTAGCTGATAAATGGCCATCTAGTTCCTTTGTTTTATTGTTCTTTAGTTCGGTGTCATTTACATTGAGCTTGCCAACATCGCTTCATAATCTTGCGACGAAGCATTACGCGGATTCATCTTATGGCAATGATCCGCCAAAGCGCCCGCAATGATCTGCGGAAATAGGCCACTTTTCACCCCCATTTCGGCCAATCCAGTCGGCAAGTGCAAGCGCGCATTCATATCGCGAATCGCCTCGCCGACGTCGCCGCCAGAGGCCAGGCCCATGGCTTGGGCCATGCGCTGCAAACGATTTTCCTGGCGCATGCTGTCGACCTCGCTATTGAAGTGAATCACGGCGGGCAAGAACATCGCATTCAGGGTGCCATGATGCAAGCCGGGATTCACTCCGCCCAAACTATGGCTCAGGCTATGCACGCAACCCAGCCCTTTCTGGAAGGCCATCGCCCCTTGCATGCTGGCGCTCATCATATGCCAGCGCGCCTCACGGTCAGCGCCGTCTTGAGTGGCCCGCTCAATGTAGCGCCAGGCTCGTTGCAAGCCGTCCAAGGCAATGCCATCTGCGGGTGGATTGAAAGGAGCCGCCATGAAGGTTTCCATGCAATGTGCAACAGCATCCATACCCGTCGCAGCGGTCAAACGCGCGGGCAGGCCAAGCGTTAGCTCGGGATCACAAATTGCGCTTTTGGGAACGAGATGCCAGGAATGAAACCCGAGCTTGCGGCCGTCGTCCACAATCACAATCGCACCGCGCGCGACTTCGCTGCCAGTACCACTGGTGGTAGGTACGGCGATCAAGGGTGCAACCTTGTCCGTAATCTTCAGCGTGCCGCCCTCAATCGTCGCGTAGGTTTTGAGCGCACCCCCATGCGTGGCAAGAATGGCAATGCCTTTCGCACAATCGATCGACGAGCCGCCGCCTAAAGCAATCAGACCATCACAGCCCTGCTGGTTATACAACGCTGAGGCCGCTCGCACCGCCGCCTCGGTCGGGTTGGACGGTGTTTGATCAAACACCGTGACCGCGACGCCAGTAAGCGCATCGAGCGCCTTTTGAAGTATCCCGGCGGCTTTCACACCAGCATCCGTGACCACGAAGGGTTTACTGATCCCCACGCGCTCGCACTCAGCTTTAAGGAGCTTTACCGCACCGAAGTCGAACTGAATTTGCGTAATGTAATTGATGACGGCCATGTTTATTCTCCAAGTGGTGTACGGCGATTTAGCTCAAAGCTGAGAGGCTCTTGCGAGCCGCTTGAATCGTATCGTCGATATCTTGGTCCGAATGGGCCGACGAAAAGAAGAAAGCTTCCACCGGCGAAGGCGGCAAATACACCCCTTGGTCCAACATCAGATGATAGAACTGCTTGAAACGCTCGACGTTTTGAGACTGCACCTCGGCAAAACTCTCGGGCGGCGTGGCACGCATAAAGATACCGGCCATCGCACCTAAACTCTTGGCGCAAAAATCAATACCTTTCGCTTGCTTAATTTCTTGACCTGCTAAGTTCAGCCCAGCGACCAGCTTGGCGCAACGTGCGCTCACCTGCGTGAAGAAACCCGGTGCACGAATCAGCTTGAGCGTCGCCAAACCGGCCGCCATTGCGATTGGATTACCCGAAAGCGTACCCGCCTGATACACCGGCCCCAGAGGTGCCATCATGTCCATGACCTTGGCTGGACCGCCAATCGCGCCGACCGGCATGCCCCCACCGATGACTTTGCCAAAGGCAGATAAGTCGGGAGTGATGCCGCTGTACTCTTGCGCCCCACCCAAGGCTACCCTAAAACCACACATCACCTCATCAAAAATTAATAAAGTGCCGTACTGGGTACAAATATCGCGCAGGCCTTGTAAAAACCCAGGCTTGGGCAAAATCAAGTTCATATTGCCCGCGACCGGCTCCACCATCACACAAGCGAGGTCATCACCATGCTGCTTAAACAGCGCCGCGACGGACTCAAGATC
Organism: Betaproteobacteria bacterium; assembly: GCA_043767985.1. Classification (GTDB taxonomy): domain Bacteria; phylum Pseudomonadota; class Gammaproteobacteria; order Burkholderiales; family Burkholderiaceae_E; genus JAPOKJ01. Next base: position 7,456 of record JAYVKZ010000005.1, on the reverse strand, counting down.
ATTAAATTGAGCGACCAAGGTGTGTTTGGCCAAGTCCTCAGGCACCCCAGCCGACGTTGGCGTGCCAAAGGCCAAGGCCCCAGAACCAGCCTTCACCAAAAGGCTATCCGCCGTGCCGTGGTAGCAACCCTCAAACTTCAAAATCTTGGTGCGCTTGGTATAGCCTCGCGCCAAACGCAAGGCCGACATAGCCGCCTCGGTACCCGAGCTGGTGAAGCGCACCTTTTCCACATGCGGAAATATCTCGCAAATAGCCTCGGCCAATTCGCTTTCCATGACATTAGGAGCACCGTAAGACAGGCCATCCTCAGCGGCAGCCCGCACACGCGCCAAGACCTCAGGATGGGAGTGCCCCACAATCATCGGGCCCCATGACCCGAGATAATCGATATAACGCTTGCCCTCCACGTCCCACATGTAGGCGCCTTCCGCACGAGCGATAAAACGCGGGGTACCGCCTACGGCTTTGAAGGCACGGACGGCAGAGTTCACGCCGCCTACTAGGACTTTTTGGGCTCTTTGGAATTCTTGGAGGTTTGTTGTCATGCTTGAGGGATCTGCTTTGGTCTGGAACTGAAGGGATCAGGAATATCGAAAGCGCCTGAACTCAAGGCGTATTGTCCCGCAAATACGAAACGGCCCGTGAAGGTGGTCAATTGCGTCTCCGAAGTTCTTGCAAATAACGTAACAGCTCAGCGACTCACCCGTTCGGATGGTTGTTATGATTGCAAAGAAACAAACTTTCGAAAACCGAGGGTTTTTGACGGAAACCGAGTCGAGATCACAACTTTTAGTGAAGCACTTCCGGTCATTTAGTGTTAAAAACGCGTAACCTATCGAGAGCAATGAATAAAATGGTAGAAAAAGCCTTACTACTAGGCGAATCACTGGTCGAGCAAGGCCTCCTTACCACCGGGAAGCTCCAATTGGCGCTGGTAGAACACAGGCGTAGCGGGCGTACCTTAGGGCGCGTCCTGGTAGAGAGCGGCTATGTCACGGAAGAACAAGTTGCGCGCACGGTGGCGCAGCAACTCAAGCTGCCCTTTGTCGATCTCAAACGCTTTGAATTGGTGCCGGGCACCGTTCGTATTTTGGGCGAAGCTCAAGCCCGCCGATATCGCGCCTTGGTGCTTGAAGATCGTGACGATCATCTTTTGATCGGCTTGGTCGATCCTTCCGATTTGCGAAGCTATGACGAGCTCAATGCTTTGCTGCGGCGTCCAATCGAAATGGCGCTGATCACGCAAGACCAGTTCTCACTGAGCGCAGACCGAATCTACCGAAAAACGACGCAAATTGGAGAATTCGCTAAGGAGATCGAGCGCGACATTGAGTCGATGGGCAACGTGGTCGATTTAAATGCGCTTAACGATGAAGTCCTCACCGACGATGCGCCGGTCGTCAAGTTACTGCGTACGGTGTTTGATGATGCGGTACAGGTGAGAGCCTCAGATATTCATATTGAGCCGCAAGCCAAACGTCTTGTGGTCCGGTTTCGCATTGACGGCGTGCTTCATACCCAATTGGAGGCCGACCCTCGTATTGCTTCCGCTGTGGTCGTCAGGCTCAAGCTCATGGCCGATCTCGATATCGCCGAGAAGCGCCTGCCTCAAGACGGGCGCATCGCCGTTAAAACAGGCAACCGCCGAATCGATGTGCGCATGTCCACGATGCCTTCGCAACATGGAGAGTCAGTGGTGCTACGGGTGCTGGTGGGTGAAGGCGATCTGATTGATATTGAAAAATCAGGTATGCCGCAAGCTATTTATAAGCAATTTATGAAGCTTGTTGGCTCCCCGCACGGCATCGTATTGGTCACTGGGCCAACGGGCAGCGGTAAGACTACAACGCTGTATGGCGCTCTACAAAAGATAAACACCCCGCAAGTCAAAATTCTGACGGTCGAAGACCCTGTCGAATACCGCTTACCTGGCATTGTGCAAGTGCAAGTCAACGAACGCATTGAGTTGGGTTTTGCCCGTGTATTGCGTTCTTTTTTGCGGCAAGACCCTGACGTGTTGCTGGTCGGTGAAATTCGCGACCAAGAGACGGCGCAAATCGCCGCCCGGGCTGCCATGACGGGCCACTTGGTGTTGTCAACCATTCATACCAACGATGCGGTGAGCACGCCCGGTCGATTGCTCGACATGGGTGTGGCGGGCTACCTCATAGCATCCACGGTGTTGGCCGTGCTGGCGCAGCGCCTAATCCGCGTCAATTGCAAGTATTGTTCTGAAGCCTATACACCCACCCCCGGCGAAATGGCTTGGATCAATCACTTTCGGGCGGAGCAAAAGCTTGAACATTCCGAGTTAAAGCTTAAGCGCGGGCTCGGCTGCGTGCGCTGTAACGAGGTTGGCTTTTATGGCCGAAGGGGCATTCACGAACTCCTTGAAATGACGCCGCCTCTGGCTGCCCTCTTACAAAGTAGCGACCCGCGCCAATTCGAAAAAGCCGCCCAAGTGCAGCTCGGCCATAACACCATGCGGCATCATGTGCTTGAGCTCGTGCTGGCAGGTGAAACCACCGTCGAAGAAGCTATGCAAGTGGTTACCTCTTTATAGCCTAATATTTTCAGACCGGAACCAACATGCCACAGTTCAAATACAAGGGTCGCAATGCCGCTGGCGAATCGCTGGAAGGGCAAATTGAATCGGTCAACACGCGCGGCGCGGCTGCATGGATGGTCTCGGCAGGCATTACCCCCATTGACATTACACCCGTTGCAGACACGGCTCAACAACCGCAATGGTTGCGTGAGCTTCAAGGCGAGAGCAGGTTCGACGACAAAGATTTGCTGATGTTCACCCGCCAAATGGCCACCATGTCTAAAGCCGGTGTACCGATGATGCAAGCCATTGGTGCGATTCAGAAATCGACCGTCAAGCCCGGTTTAATCCGCGTGATGCAACAAATTCGAGACGATCTTGACAAAGGCACCGAGCTCAGCGGAGCTCTCCGACGGCATCCCAAACTCTTTGGTGAATACTATGTCAGCATGATTCGTGTGGGTGAGGGCACCGGAAATTTATTGGACATTTTTCGCCGGTTGAGCACTCAACTAGAATTTGAGAAAGGCGTAAAGCAAAAAATTAAAGCTGCCGTGCGCTACCCCATGTTTGTGGGTATTGCGCTCCTGATCGCCTTGGTCATCCTTAACTTAAAGGTGATTCCAACTTTCGCGCAGGTATTCCAGGGGCAAAAACTCGAGCTTCCCCTGCTCACCAAGTTTCTAATCGCGAGCTCCAATTTTTCGGTGCAATACTGGTGGGCAATGCTCATCGGGGTCGCCTTGCTAGTCTGGGGTATTCGGGGTGTGCTGAATACACCTGAGGGTCGCCTTGGCTGGGACAGGGCCAAACTGAAAGTACCCGTTATCGGCAAGATTATTAGCAAGGCATGTATTTCTCGCTTTGCTTTGAATTTGGCAGTTGCCAACCGCTGTGGCGTGCCTTTGCGCGAAGCCTTCACGCTCGTGTCCCGTGTGGTGGAAAATGCGTTTTATGAGCAGCGCATTTTGCACATGCGCGACGGCATTCAGCGCGGTGAATCGATTTTTCGGGTGGCTCAAACCGCCGGTATTTTCACCCCCCTGGAGTTGCAAATGTTGTCTGTGGGCGAGGAAACTGGCGAAATCGATGAGATGCTTGAGCAGGTCGCCTCCATGTATCAGGAAGAGGTCAACTATGAGGTTGATCGCCTTGGGCAAACCCTGGAACCCATTCTTATCGCTGGCGCCGCCTGCGTTGTGTTGGTGCTGATGCTCGGCATTTTTATGCCCATGTGGGATATGACGCAAATTGCCCGGCAAAGGTAAGGCATCCGTCAATCGTAACGCTTCCTATCGACAGTAAGAGCGGCGGCTATGGATTGACTGGCGATGTCCAAGAGTTTGCGATGGCCGAAGTACCCAGGCCAACCAGGCCATTAATGGCGGCCGGGTCAACCCCTTTAAGGCAAGTCATGCCTGCCGCCCAATGGGTGGTATTGGTTACACCGACAGAGAAATTAGTGGTTGAAACTGCCGAACTGTGATCGAACAAAGCGCATGTACCACCGCACACGGTGCCTCCTACCAAGGGTGTCGTGGGTGCCTGCGAAACCTTAAAACCGCTAGGACGTAGTGCCACAATCGTGGTACCCGCTGGAAATTGCCCACCACTTCCGACGGTGCCAACCGTTCCAAGCGTTGTGTCGCGATTATAGGTGCGGCGCGTGACCAGCATAGCGAAACTCGGATTCAACACAGGCAGCGCGGAGCCCACCGGCACCCTCACCTCAGTGCCGTCAAGCAAGGCAATGCTGATGGTGCTTCCTACATCGGCTTGCTGAGTTGCAAGGTTAAGTTGATAGGTTCCCGTGCCCCCATTACCCGTGGTGCCCGAGGTGCCAAAAGCCGCGATTGTTCCTGTCAAGGCGCCACTTAAGCTGCCCGAAGCGCCGGTACCAGAAATAACATCGCCGGCCGCAATGCTGCCTCCTCCAGGTAACGCCGTCACGTTTAATAAATTGGAGGTTGAACGTATCGCCGTACTGGCAAAGTTCTGCGCGCTGCTTAGTGCGTAGGTGCCCCCCCCCCCCGTTCCTGTTGTACCTGATGTGCCATAAGCTTGTATCGTAGGCGACCCGGTAATACCCGATCCGCTCACAATATTGCCCGGCGCAAAAGTACCGGAATCCATCGAGGTAATATTCAGAATGTTGGTCGCTACTGTGATCGTGGTACTGGTTAAGGTTTGTCGAGTATTAATGTTGTAGGTGCCAACACCACCCGTGCCCGTCCCCAAAGAAACAATGCTTGTATTCAAAGTCACGCCCAACCCATTATTGAGCGCTGCACCGTTGAAATAGGTGCCACTAGTGATTGCAGTGATGTTGAGTATCGTAGAAGCCGCATTCATTGCTCGGGCGGAGGGTCCCGTAAGAGGAACGCTCACGTTATAAGTGCCGTTGCCACCGACTGAACCGACTGGCACTCCGGAAACTTGGGATACGATGGTTGTAGTTCCCGCGCCAAGTGTACAGCCACCGGCGCTAGCACAGGAGATTTGATCGCCGATGGATATACGGCTCCCAACGCTTAAGCCCGTAACTACAATTTGAGAGTCTGCCGGAGGAGATGAACCGTTTCTTGCTCCGCTAAAGGTTCCGCCTATTGCGCCAGTACCTACCGTTCCAACCGAGCCCGTTCCTTTAGTACCAATACTGCCCGTAAGATTCACCTGCGACGTTGCGGCCCCGCCGAAGGCGGACTGATACTCTGGGTTATAGATGTACCAAAGGTCTGAGTACACATCGGAATTCACCCCCACAGCGGGTGTCGGATATTGGATAAAGGCATTGGATACCCGAAGGCCACGAGCGAGTGGCGCGTTGCCAAATTGCCAGGAAGTAATGTTTCCATTCGCTGAATTGTTAGATCGTCCGGAAAAGCCCATCACCATGGTGTCGCCCCAGTAACACCAGCTTTCGCTACTTTGAGTGGTTCCAATCGCAGGTACTGTGAAGGCGGGCCTGCCGGGAGAGGTGCCTGGTGCAGGGTCATAGGCTGCGCCATTTCTAGTAGCCCCGGTGGTGGCGCTACTGTTAGACGTAGTCTGAGGATTAGTTTCTCCCCAGTACGAGCCTATGATCGATAAGGACTTACCGGCAAGCTGGCCAATACGCCCACCACTACCCGCATAAGGGCTATTCGCACTCAAATTCTGCTGAAGCGTGTATGTGCCCGCCGTAGTGATGAGCGCGCTGGCACCTCGCCCGCCAATCGCAGGGTTACCACTGCTTGATTCTTCAGTCCACTGAGTAATGCAGTTAACAGGCGCCCCGCCACTAATCAGTACACAGCCGGTAGCTGTCACATTGCCGCCACCACCGGGGTGGCGTCGAAACGAAAGATTGCTCATCAAGATGGTGGGCACAGACACCGTAGATATCGACTGAACAATATTGGGCTCATTACAGGGAGCAGAGCCCGTCGAGCCACCACCGCCGCAACCGGCGGCCCCACCACTTGCGCCAGCAGTCAGCGAAACATTTAAGCGAATGGTGCGGGAAGTTTCACCCGATTTGCCAACAACCGTCATCGTGCAGCCGGTACAGGCCGTACCCGTACAAGTGGCAGGGGTTGAAGTGAGCGCTGTAAACCGGAAAGAGCTGGTTGGGCCACTACCAGTAGTCAAAGGGACGGAGGTACCTGCTGGGCCAATGGTGTTGGTGCAGGTGGTATCTGTGATGGTGCCCGTGATGACTTCCGCATTGAGTTTGCCGACAGCGCGCTCCAAACCACTTTCGGCAGCGAGCAAGGCATTCGTACTGTCGCGCTGGAAATTTGTATCCATCAAGTTTGCGCTGCTCATGCTGACTGTTTGACTTAACGCGAGCATGACGACGACCAACAAAAAGATAACGGCGAGGATGGTGGCTACACCACGCTGCCTTGGCAAAATCCCGTGTTTGTCACGTACCTCTCTAAAATCTGAACCAAGAGGGATAGCCATTAACTGTTCCTTACGGCAACGCGGGTGCGCAAGGTGTTGGTGTAGCCTGTCGTGGTATCGACAACGCTCAACTCAATTCTAATAAAACGTAACGTCGCAGCAGTGGCCGTCGCGTCGTTGACGTCGAAATAGGTAAAGGTCAGGCCGCCAGTATCCACCTTGTTCGAGAGGGTGACGGCAGTGTTTGCCGCAGTGCCATTCACTGCACTGCCATAAGCTAGCGTTAAGTTGCTGCCAGTGTTGGTAAGGGTCACGGTCACATTGTCAGCCCTGGTGAACACAAAACTCGTTGCGCCCAACGTGCTTGCCGAGTAAGCACTGCCAGTGTACTTAATTTCTCTGATTTCTCGCGCCATCCGCTCCATTGCGTAACGCGCTTCGCTGGCCAAGGCATTGTTTCGGTTGATCACCTGCGTAGTACGAAAGGTGTCGGCGATGACGCTTGAACCCACCACTGCCATAATCCCTACCAGCGTAATCGTGATGATCAGCTCAATCAGTGTGAAGCCAAGCTGAGAGCCAGAGCGCACAGCAAAATGGATTCGAGCGCGAGAAGCTTTCATCAATACGCCGCCAACATCAAAATGACTGGGCCAAGGGTTTGGGTGCCATTTGACACACGTACCGCCATAAATTGACAGGTTGTGCCCGATAAACAAGCGGACGTGTTCGGGCTAGAAGCAAGGGAAATGCTGGCAGAATAACCAGAAAGGGCGGGCAAAGTATTACAAGTATTTAGATCGACTGAAGCATAGCCAGACTTTCTGCGCACGGCGAGTACTTTCTCTGCACACTCCTGCAATAACTGTACACCAAGCTGGTAGTCTTTATTATCGCTCTGGCCGCGATGTACCTGGCCTTGAAGTGAAATAATTGCGATCATTGTTACACCGAGAATAACAATAACGACAATCATTTCGATTAGCGTCATGCCAGCACTTGCGAAGCGCCGCGTAGGT
>JAYVKZ010000004.1:0-8751 GCA_043767985.1 Betaproteobacteria bacterium | reverse complement strand
CAGCAAATTGAGGTTTGCCAATTGATCGTCCACGATGAGAATTTTGGAATTCAGAAAATCGGAGTCACTTAAAATCATGTTACTTGCCTTAAAACTAATTGGCGTTGGGTAGCGGGTCGTGTGTCGGGGCGGATGGAGCAGTCGTCAACAAGAGTGGGGCGGGTACGGAAAAGCCAATATCAATCCAAAAAATGCTGCCCGTGCCTACCGTACTTTCAGCACCAATATGCCCGCCCATCAATCCGATCAAGTGTTTGCTGAGCGCCAAACCAAGGCCCGTGCCTTCCTCCGAAAAGGCCTCTTGCCCTAATCGATTGAACGCCTCGAACAACTGATCGAGCTGCTCTTTGGCCAAACCGAGGCCAGTATCTGCGACCGAAATTCGCAATACCTTTGCGTCCCGGACTGCACAACTCACCACCACCGTACCACCTTTGCGGTTATATTTAATGGCATTGCTCAGCAGGTTGAGAAGTACTTGTTTTAGGCGGGTACGATCTGCATGAATATGGTAGGGCGAGCCAGGCGGCCTAAACACCAAAAGTACATCGCGGCCTTTCCCCTGGGGCTCCATCATCTCTTGGCATTCCAAGAACAAACCTGTTAAGTCGGTGGGCTCGATGGAGAGAGTGAGCTTGCCGGACTCAATCATTGCGAGATCAAGAATTTCGTTGATCAACTCAAGAAGGTACCAACCCGCGCGCTGGATCTGATCAATATTTTTCTGTTGCTTGTCGCTCAAGGGAGAGCTACTTGTCGCCGCCAGTTGCGCAAATCCAAGAATCGCGTTGAGCGGCGTTCTTAGCTCATGACTCATGTTCGAGAGAAAGCGCGACTTGGCAGCATTTGCAGTTTCTGCGACTTGCTTGGCAGCCGCTAATTCAATAGCAGAAAGTTTTTGGACGGTGATGTCCCTCAAAGCAACCACTGCGGATACCGGCTTACGATCGTCGCCGTTTCCTCCAAAAACCACTTGCTTGCGCACGGTGAGCCAGCGCAACGAGCCATCTTTTTTAGTGACTCGAAACTCCATAGCCATAAAACCGTGCCCAAAAGGGTCGCGGGAGATTGCAATCTTTGATTGCATAGTCGCTAGATCGTCAGGGTGAAAGCGTCCGTGAACGTCAGTTCTGGAGATTGGAGTACCTGCCGGTAAATCGAAAAAATCCGCTGATACTTCATCCAAGCTAATTTTATCCGCGAGATAGTCCACCGTACCAAGCCCGAGGCCCGCGATGGCGATGCCATTGTGAAGAGCCAGATCGCTCTCCCGAAGCGCCGTCATAATCCGATCACGCTCGGTGCAGTCTCTCAATGTACAAATGAAGAAACGGCGGTCAGATTGAAGGATAGCATTTACAGACATGCTAAAAATCAGTGTTTCACCATTGAAGCGTCGCCCAAGAACCTCATGTTCACCCTCAAGAAATGGGGATATTTCAGAGGTCATGTCCGGCAGAATAAGCGACAGAGGTCGACCTAGCAACCCATTGCCCTCATATCCTAAAAGCTTTTGGGTGGCGACATTGGTGTATTCAATGAGATTGTCCTCGGCTCGAACACGGATAACGCAATCGTCAACAGCATTGAGAACCGTCTCAAATAAAGCCTTGCTATCGTTCAAGGCCGCATTCGTACTTGTTAACTCTTCAACCAGGTCAGTTTGTGCGCTGAATAGATTAACAGTCTCCAAATGGACGCGACTCATGACCTTGGTATCGACTTGCCCTTCAAATCGACGGTACAACAAATAAATAAACCAAAGTAAAAACAACATCCAAAGCGACGCCGCAGCAATAATCAGCCAGAACATTTGACGGAAACTGCTTTGAAGTTGACTGAAATGGTCACCGAGTTGCACTGTGTCACGTTCTACGATGAGGCCTACTTTGACCCGAATGTCGTCCATGATGGCCTTACCGACACCGGCACCGATCAACTTGCGGGCCTCATTAGCCTCGCCGTTGCTATGCAGAGCGAGCACCTTCGCTAGTTCAATGAGCTTTGCATCAATGCTGGGAACTAAGTCGTCTACCAGGGGGGCGGAACCCCTTAAACGCGAACTGACTTGCAGGTTTCTCAGTTGAGCGGGAATATTCACCAAAGCGTCTTGATAAGGTGCTAGAAACGCAGTATTTTCAGTCAATAGAAAGCCTCGTTGTCCACTTTCCGCATCTTTTAGTGACGAAAGCAGACCATTTGCATCGGCAATGATTGCTTGCGTTTGGTCATGCCTCAGCGAAGCCGCCTCTAGTTGCTGGAAGGCATACATGGAAACTGACAAGGCGGGAACGACCAATAGAGGCGCGAGCGCCACGCTCCAGTAAAGCCTAGGGCGCAAGTTCATTGCGCTCGCTGACATATCCATTGCATAAGGCACACATTCCATTGGGTGGCTAAGCGAAAAACCGTCAATTTACCAATCGTCGTACAACTCAACTGTGCGCTAGCGAACATTGCCGTGTGTACGCTGGCAAACAGACTATGCGCTCAAAAGCCTCCAATATCCAGACATCGGCGCTTTGCCATTCTGTTTAAGGATAAATATGAAACATTTAAATACTCAAATGGCGGCCATCGTGATCGCCTTAGCTAGCGCAAATAGTGTATTTTCCCAAGAGATGAGCAAAGCTAGCTATAAAGCTAGTGAAGAAAAGCTTGAGGTCGACTACAAAGCGGCAAAGAAAGCTTGTGCACCGTTGAAGGCCAATCCTTTTGATATTTGCATCGCTGAAGCCAAGGCTGCACAGAAGATCGGCAAGTCCGAACTGTACGCCGCCTATCGCCCCACCGAGAGAAATCGCTACAACGCCAGCGTCGCTAAAGCCAATGCCAACTATAGCGTCGCCATCGAAAAATGCGACGACTCCAGTGGTAACACTAAGGCAGTATGTCGCAAAGAGGCTTCAGCAGCCCAGGTGAGTGCGACCGCTGATGCCAAGGCAAAATTCAAAATTGACGAAGCTAACCTGAAGGCTGTCGCTGGATCCGCTGATGCAAGAGCCGCCGCAACTAAAGCGCGAACCGATGCCCGCAAGGATGCAAGTAGTGATAAATCGGATGCTGAATATGCCGTCGAAAAAGCCAAATGCGACGCCATGACAGGCAACGCAAAAGACATGTGTATGGCGCAAGCCAAGGCTCGCTTCGGAAAGTCTTGATGCCTCGAACTAACGTTTAAACTTTTTGATAAACCTAAGGAAAATGTAATGAAACTCTCTCAAAGATTAATGATAATCAGTGCCTTGAGCATGACGCTTGGCGCATGCGCTGGCATGTCTGCATCAGAAAAGGCGACCGCGATTGGCGCTGGTGTTGGCGCGGTTGGCGGTGCTGTTCTGACCGGCGGAAGCGGTGTGGGCACTGTAGGTGGTGCTGTCGTCGGTGGTGCTATCGGACATGAAGTAGGGAAGAAAAAATGAGCGCGCTTGAAGGAACTCCAATGATCCCCCAAAAACCGATCGAGCAAGTCACGGCGCTCACTGAGCAGGCCGCACGCTCTGCTGAAGAGGCGATTAAATCGACCCAACGTGCTGCTGACGAAGCGCTCGAAAGCTTGGCTCGTACCATGGAAAGCATTCGCCATCAAACAGCGCCTTGGCTAAAAAACGCTAACAATGAGATGGGCTCGCTGGCACATCGTGGCATGGCTAGCGTTCACGACACCACCAAAATGGTGCAAGACCAAGCGCTCAAGGCGCGACAGGGCGCAGAGAATTACATTGCCAATGAGCCTCTAAAAGCGCTTCTCATTGCTGCAGCAAGTGGTGCGGCACTGATGGCGCTGATTAGCCTGTCTAGCCGTGCCTCTTGCTCAACAAAGTAGCTCTTTCATGACCCACCCTGCTCTGCTGGTTTTTGCCAAAAAGCCAGATCTCTTGGCGGATCATGTTGAAGCTTATAGCGACTTGATCGCAACTAGCTTGACAGCGATGCTGTCCACATGGCGACGGCGCATCGCCTATGAAGGTGCAATGATATTTTGCATCTTCTTATCGGCTATATTCACTGGTGTGGCCGTCATGTTGTGGGGGGCCAACGGTGGTGTCGTGAATCATGTAGCGTGGTTGCTGCTCGCCGTACCCGCAGCCCCGCTCGTGCTCGCAATCGTCCTGTGGCGTCTAGCGTCAAAGCTTTCCTATGGCGCTCATGAACTCGACGCAATTAAGGCGCAAGTGCGCGCTGATCTCGCCGTGCTTCGCGAGCGACAGTCTTGATTTCCCCCACTAACGAGGCGATCCGGAAACTGGAGGTCTCAAGAAACAATATTCGGCTTGCCTTGTCCGAGCCTGAGGCCTCGAGCAGTCCGGTAAAACTAGCGTTGACTGCGGGGAATCTAGTCATGCAACCAGCGGTACGAAAACATCCCTTCCGTGCCGTGTTGGGTGCTGCTTTGATCGGAGCCCTATTGGTCAAAGGCCGCCCTTGGCGACTACTGGCGAATCCCATCGTCGTGAGCGCACTGTTGCCCCTTGCAATATCAAAGATCGGCCCGGAGGCGCAAAACTCCGGACCGCTGCTGATCAAAGCACTCACGCTTTATCGACAGTTCCTGCAAGGTCGAACCAAGAGCAAATAACCTTATTTTTGAGTGTTCGTTCGACACCGTACAGACACTCTCAGCCCGTCTAGCTATAAAGACAAGGTCAATCAACTTATAGCGGAGAACCTCCCATGAATATCAATAATATTTACGGCGGCGAAGGTATGGTCGCCACTAACGCTTCGAGCACTATCGCCTCGACCATGGAATTTTGTGGGCTTAAAGAGCATCTGGTGTCATGTAAAAAGCAAAAGGGATTCCTGTTCGATCTTAAAATTGGGGCGGGGCAACTTCATACCTTTGTCCTCGCCCGTTTTATCACCAGCATCACGGCCGTGTTGCTCCTTGCAGGGGCGGGTTATCTTCTGGTCTAAGGGTTTGATGCATTCGATTCCCAACGCCTCGAACGCATTAAAGAAAATACTCAGCTACCGCAGTGATTTAGTCCAGCCCCCCATAAGATCGGAGATTTTTGGACCGCAACGCTTCGCGGAGCATGGCCGCAGCCTAGGCCAAGCGCAACAGATAAGCCCAAGCAAAAGGCGCATCGGAAAAATCGACGGCAAGGACCGCTTTTTTCCTCGCCTGAAAAGCAATGTGGCCATGCTGCGCGCGGCGCATGAATATCTCAGCGTTCAAGCAAGCTCGGGTTACGACGCAAGCCCCGCTGCCGAATGGCTACTGGACAACTTTCACCTGATTGAAGCCCAACTCAAAGAGGTTCATGAAGGGCTCCCCTTGAGCTACTTTCGAAAGCTACCGATTCTCCGAGACGAACACCTCGCCGGGCTACCCCGCATTTACAGCGTGGCCTGGGCATTTGTTGCCCATACCGACGGAGCCTTTGAGGAGCAACTACTCATCCCTTTCTTGAGTGCTTATCAAGAATCTCAAGAACTGGATCTTGGCGAGCTCTGGGCGTTGCCCACAACGATTCGTGTGGTTCTGATCGAAAACCTTCGGCGCTTAGCCGAGCGAGTGTGCTTCCAATCGGCGGCGCGTGAAGTTGCAAATCTTTGCTGTGACGACATTGCATGCTGTACTGTTGAGCAACTGGACTCGCTACTCGGGTTTCTTAATCAACGAGGCGTAGGCAGCGCATTCGTGGCACAGATGGCGCAGCGACTAAAAAATCGCTGGGGCCGAAACGAAGACAAATGCTCGCTCGAGCATGAGGAGTGGTTAGCGCGAACCACGTTGCAAATGGGCACCGCGCCGACTCTGCAAAACGCCGAGCAAGCCTCCGATAACCTGAGCGTGTGTAACTCCATTACCTCGTTAAGAGCAGTAGGCGATACCGATTGGACGGACATTATTCGTCAGTGCAATAGTTTGACGCGACTTATGCTGAGCTCGCCAATGTTTGCTTCGGAAAATGATGCCACTCAGAACGATACCTTGCAAGGTATCGAAAAATTGGCACAAAGATCTGGTCACAGTGAAGCCTCAACGGCTGAGATGCTCCTGGCGCGTATGAATAGCGCATCCGCGCTGGGCATCCAAGCGACGGCCAGTTATTGGCTCGTCGGTGAAGGTCGCTTCGAGTTGATGGCCTTGCTGGGAGTAAAACCCGGCTTGCTTGATCGGCGGTCAAGGACTTTCAGGAAACTCGTGCTGCCCCTTTACTTGGGCATCATCCTTTTGGGCACCGTTGGCTTGATCGCCATGTTACTCGACCATGATCACTTGGGATACAGGCTTTCACTTGAAGCCTCTTGGCCGGTCGTTTTGGTCGGCATGCTCATGCTTTTTCCAGCCTCAGAGGCCATGGTCGCACTGGCCAATAGACTGATTAGCGAATCAGTCCGGCCGCAAAAGCTACCTCGACTTAGGCTCTCAACGGGCATTCCGAGAGAGCACCGAGTGATGGTGGTGATTCCCGCCATGCTGACGAAGCTCACCTCGCTAGACGAGCTCACGCACCGTTTATTGTTGCACTACCTCGCCAACCCAGAGGAGCATGCCCAATTTGCGATTCTTTCCGATTGGGGGGATTCACAACAGGCTCAATTCCATTCCGATCAAGCCTTGCTCGACAAGCTACGAAGCAACATTGAAGCCCTCAACGTGGAGTTCCCCGTCGAGGCAGGGTCCCCACCACGTTTCATCGTGTTACACCGAGAGCGGCAGTACAGTATGAGCGAAGGCGCATGGATTGGCTGGGAAAGAAAACGCGGCAAGCTTGAGCAACTGATCAATGTGCTTGCCGAGCAGGCGCAAAGCACTGAAGCTAGGGGGCTTGACCCGTTCTTGGATCTTGGCGTGTCATCGCAAATTGCCCCTGATACAAAGTATGTTTTAACCTTGGACAGTGACACGCAGTTGCCGCCCGGGCGTCTGCGCGAGCTCGTGGCCGTGGCGCTGCACCCCCTGAACCAACCCAGACTCAGCCCTCAGGGCAACCGTATCACCGGAGGCTATGCCATTCTCCAACCGAGAGTCGCCACGCCCTTAGTTTCGCCCATGGACATCACATTTTTCCATTGGCTCTTTGCGGGTCAGACTGGTGTAGACCCTTACAGCGCGGCAAGCTCTGAGGTGTATCAAGATCTTTTTGGGGAGGGAACATTCTCAGGCAAGGGCCTGCTGCACATCCAGGCCCTGCAAGCGGTTTTGCATCGCCGATTGCCCGACAGTTCTGTCTTAAGCCATGATCTTTTGGAGGGGAGTATTGCTCATTGTGCGGTCGTCACCGACGTCACCGTACTAGAACACGCGCCCTTCCATGCCGACGTCGCAGCCTCCAGGGCACACCGCTGGACACGCGGAGACTGGCAGCTTATTCCTTTCGTCCTACAAGCCAAGCGATACGGCCTAAGCGCCTTGAGTGTCTGGAAAATATTCGACAATCTAAGGCGTTCCCTGGTGGCCCCCATGTCGATGGCACTGTTCCTCGCCTCACTGGCGGGGACTGGCTTGAGGCCCCTGACGACCCTACTGTTGGTATTGGCAGCTTACAGCGCAGGGCCACTGATAGGTGCACTCGCGGGGCTGTCAAGTCATCGAGAGGATCTCTCAAAATCACGTTTCATCAAACAGGCGAGCATTGACCTCGCCCGCGCTGCGGCAACAGGTCTATGGCATCTTGCTCAGTTGTTGCAACAAACCATCCTCTCAGTGGATGCCATTGTGAGGGCATGTTACCGAATGCTCGTGAGTCGCCGACATTTGCTGCAATGGACTACGGCGGATGCTGCACTGGCAGGTGCCAGATCGGGACTTTTGGAGGTGACTCAGTTGCACTGGCGAGAGCCCTTTATCGCCGCAGTGATACTGCTTAGCCTGTGGTTTACGACGAGCTTCGACCCACTCTGGACGATCGGTCTTTGCGCGTTGTGGGGTGGCGCGCCCCTCTGGACTTGGTGGAGTATTCGTTCGCGGACCAAGGCACTGGTGCCTGAATTATTGATCGCCGACGAAAACCTGCTGAACGAGGTTGCAAGGGACACTTGGAGATTTTTCGAGCGCTGCATTACGCTTGAGGATAGGTTTTTACCGCCCGATAACCTGCAAACCGTTCCCTTCGACATGGTTGCGCATCGTACCTCGCCCACTAACATTGGGCTCTATCTCTTGAGTGCCGCATGCGCACGCGAATTTGGATGGATTGGTACCGAAGAACTTGTTCAAAGGCTCGAGCAAACGCTTGGCACGATGGACAGCCTACAGCGCCTGAAAGGCCACTTCTACAATTGGTATGACACACAATCCGGAGAACCCCTTCACCCAAAATATATCTCCACGGTCGATAGCGGCAACTTAAGCGGCCACCTGCTCGCTGTTGCCCAAGCCTGTTTTGAGCGAGCCAAACTCCCCATGGACTATCGACCCGCGCGCAAGGCGATTCAGGTGTCCATGCAACGACTCACCCCGCTTCTCATTCAATCACGTGGCGCCATACCCGTCGGCTCTGGTTTTGCGAGCAAAGACAGTGCCGTGACCCAACTCTTGGCGCTCAATGATCCAATCGCCACGGCAAGCCTTGATCCTCACGGCTTTATAGGCCTACTTGAAAAAGCCAAGGTCGAGTTAAGGCCAAGCCTCCTGCCCGGGGATAGTCAGCCCTTGGATTGGTGCCTCGCCGATCATCTCGCTATGTTGAGCTCGGCGACCCAGGATATGATCGGCGATCATCAAGTCAGTCAGCTCAAACTCAAAACCATTGCAGAGCGTTGTCAAACACTCGCTTGGGAAGCTGACTTTAAGTT
>JAYVKZ010000003.1:0-14121 GCA_043767985.1 Betaproteobacteria bacterium | reverse complement strand
TTGCACACGTCGGCGCGCAGCATGTTCTCGCCAAAAAACTGGTGGAACATCTGGCCCACCGGGCTTTTCAAAAACGCCACGCCGCCTGAATGGCCGGGGCAGTGCCAGCTGTAGGAGCCATCTTCTGCGTAATCAAGCAGCGCCTTGAAAAACGGCGGCTGTACGCCTTCAAGGTAACTCTTGGCTTCGCGGATGATGTGGCGCGCAACAAACTCGGGCGTGTCCTCAAACATATGGATGAAGCCATGCAGCTCGCGCAGGATGTCATTGGGGATGTGGCGCGAGGTTTTGGTTTCACCGTAAACATAGATCGGCACGTCGAGGTTTTTGCGGCGCACTTCTTCGATGAAATGGCGCAGGTTCAGCACCGCCGGGT
Source organism: Betaproteobacteria bacterium (assembly GCA_043767985.1). GTDB lineage: Bacteria > Pseudomonadota > Gammaproteobacteria > Burkholderiales > Burkholderiaceae_E > JAPOKJ01. Next base: position 13,745 of record JAYVKZ010000003.1, on the reverse strand, counting down.
CCAGGTCTGGGCCCGGTGTGAACTCTTCATCGTCGATGGACAAAATGAAGGCGCTGGCGCGGCTTTGTTGCTGGGCAAACTGGCTCAGGTCGCCGTAGCTGGTGACGCCCAGTACTTCGAAGCCCTCGCCTTCTATCGCCTGTGCCAATGCGCGAATGCCCAGACCGGAGGTATTCTCGGAGCGGAAGTCCTCATCAATGATGACAATCGGAAAGCGAAATTTCATGGCGGACTCCAGCTTGGGCGGGCGAAAAAATCAAAACAGGCGCGAAGTGTAAGGAATTAATCGCGCCCTGCCCTTGTGATGGCCGCGTTTTGTATCAAAATGTGGCCCATTAACAACTTGCAAGGATGCTATGGTGTCGTTTGAAGCCGTTAAAAAGGGTGGGACGAGGGCGCAGAATTCTGGTAGTTTTCGACGTACTAAATGATGAACTGGAATCGCGCGCTAGGATTAAGCATCTGTGGGTCAGCACTTGGCGAACTTCCTGGCCCTGGACGATACCTTCTTCCCACCCTTTTTAACGGCTTCCTCCGCAATGAAGGCCTTATTCTCTGCCATGGTGCTATCCCGTGGCTTCTTGTCAATAGCCCACTTAGCCATCACCTCAAGGACTGTAAGGCCCTGTGAGGACTTCAAGGCCTCATCAGCGCCGTCACCCTTCCGCAGAGGCTTGATAGGAGCCTGAGGGGTCTTAGGGAATGTGAGGGACTTTCGATCACCTCTTTCAAGAATCTTAGCTAGGACATTCCTGATTTCGATAGCCACATTGTCGCCTAGCCTCTTGAACTCGTCACTGTCCATATCAAGGGCGATGTTCAAGGCGGCTAACTTCTGGCGAACTAGTACCTTTAGTTCGGCACCCATTCTCATCGTTAAACAGTATTCGCCTACGACCCGATCTAGCTCTTGAAGCCAATCGAAGTAAATAGCCTGAATGAAGTCTGTAGGCCTAGACATTCTCATCTGATCATGTTGGCTCAAATAGTGATGCTCAATCGAAGCGACGATGAAGGCCTCTTCCTCACTGGTGATCTCTGAACGCATGACCACAGGGGGCACTACGGCGAGTCTAGGGGGCAATGACCTACGGCACTCTATGAACCTATCCGAGGCCTCATAGGTGAGCTTCTTAGCCAAGGCAAGAGCTACGGGATAGTCAGAGGTCTTAAGAGAACGCCTGAATTCTCGGCAGCCTATGGCGGCTACTAGGTCACTCTGGACCCGCTGACGAAAATAGTATTGATTCCCTCTGAGCACTAAGCCGGGAAATCCCTTTGAGGCCTTCGAGGTCTTAGAAGTTGATTGCGTCTGCATTGTGTAGTCCCGCTTGCATGAATCTTGGACAAGTGGTCTTGTGTGACTCACCTTGTGTACCAAACTACAGCGAGAACTACTTGCTAATCAACTACTTAGAGGGCGAACGGTAGGGGTGGGGTGGCTGATGGGGCTCGAACCCACGACCACTGGAATCACAATCCAGGGCTCTACCAACTGAGCTACAGCCACCACTGGTAATCAATTTCTCTACGAACCATCTTGGCCTGCCCGACAGGAATCGAACCTGTGACCCTCAGCTTAGAAGGCTGATGCTCTATCCAACTGAGCTACGGGCAGAGATCTGAGGGCAATCAATAAATGGTCGGGGTGAGAGGATTCGAACCTCCGGCCTCCTGCTCCCAAAGCAGGCGCTATACCAGGCTAAGCTACACCCCGAGAACCCAAGATTCTATCCTAGTTTATCCAATTGCGGAAACGAGACGCTCGGCTTGGCGTTGTGCCACCTCATCGCTCTCGGCTTCGACCATGACACGCAATAAAGGTTCCGTGCCCGAGGCACGAATCAACACGCGCCCGGTCTGCCCCAGCTCGGCTTCGACTTGGGTTTGGGTTTGATGCAAGGTCGTGCAAGATTTGAGATCAAAGCTCTTGTCGACCTTCACGTTAATCAGGGTTTGTGGATAAAGCTTCAGTCCCGACACAAGCGACGATAAAGATTGCCCACCACGTCGCATGGCCGCCAAAACTTGCAAGGCGCTCACGGTCGCGTCACCAGTGGAATGGCAGTCCAGGCAAATCAGATGCCCCGAGCCCTCCCCGCCATACATCCAGCCCTTTTCTTTGAGCATTTCGAGCACATAGCGGTCGCCGACCTTCGAGCGTGCAAAACCAATACCTGCAGCCGCGAAAGCGCGCTCTAGCGCAAAGTTGGTCATGAGGGTGCCCACCGCGCCAGCGACCGGAGATACCTTATGTTTATCCATGACAATGGCATATAACAACTCATCGCCGTTATAAATGCGTCCGTCACTATCCACCATTAAGAGACGATCCGCATCACCATCCATGGAGATACCAACATCCGCATGGTGTGCCACCACCGCTTCTTGACACACTTCCGGATGGGTTGCACCCGACCTGAGATTAATGTTGAAACCGTCAGGCCAGTGATTAATGGGAATCACCTCGGCACCTAACTCATGCAGCACGGCCGGGCCGGTTTGATAGGCCGCACCATGGGCACAGTCAATGACGACTCGCAAACCACTCAGGTCAAGATAATTGGGGAAAGTCGACTTACAAAACTCTACATAACGGCCCGCTGCATCCTCCACCCGTTTGACCTTTCCTAACTTATAGGAGTCCACACAGGCCATGGGCCGCTCAAGCTCGGTTTCAATCTCGAGCTCGACCTGATCGTCCAGCTTGTCGCCGTCCTGCGAGAAGAATTTGATGCCATTGTCATCAAAGGGATTGTGCGAGGCACTAATGACGACTCCAGCAGACAGGCGCAATGCACGCGTGAGATAAGCCACGCCGGGCGTGGGTAGCGGACCGCACATATGGACATCAACACCGGCCGAGGCAAAGCCCGCTTCCAAGGCCGACTCCAGGAGATAGCCTGAGACGCGAGTATCCTTTGCGATCAGCACTCCGGGCCGCCCAGATTTTCGCTTCGCCGACAGCACCTTCCCCGCCGCGAAGCCTAAACGCATTACAAAATCCGGGGTGATTGGATAAGTTCCAACCTTGCCACGGATGCCATCAGTACCAAAATATTTACGAGCCATTTTTATCCTTTTGGCGTTCAAGCTCCGCTAGGAGAATGAATCGCACGCCACACTTTTAGTGCATCGACAGTTTGCGCCACATCGTGAACACGAACAATATTTGCACCTCTCGATACCGCTGCCAAGGCCCCAGAAATACTGGCGGCCAGACGATGTTCAACATCTCGCCCAGTGATCTGACCCAAGAATGATTTCCTGGAAAGCCCGACCAACAAAGGCCGACCCAAGCACTGAAACTCAGCCAAGCGGTTCAATATCGCCTGATTATGTTCAAAGGCCTTTCCAAAACCGATACCTGGATCCCACACCAATTGTTCTGTTGCAACGCCCATAGACAACAAGGCGTTGTCCTGAGTTTGCAAGAACTGACACACCTCGGCGACCGCATCCCGATAAATGGGGTTTTTCTGCATGGTTAGCGGATCGCCTTGCATGTGCATGATGCACAGACCCGCCTTAAATCGGTGAATAGCCTCGATCAGAGAGACTTGTAACGGACTAAACTCGCTGGATTCTTGCCTACCTTGATGCGCGATTGACGGATGCGCCGTTAGGCAACGAAATCCTTCGACATCATTAATCATGTCAGCACCCGCATGAAGTGCTGCCAACATCACGCCAGGCTTGCGGGTATCCACGGACAGGGCCACCCCAAAGCCTTTCAGGGTGGCAATCAGGGGCAATAAGCGACCTAGCTCCTCTTCCTCTCTGATCGACGGGGCGCCGGGGCGGGTTGATTCTGCGCCGATGTCCAAAATATCGGCGCCAGCCTCGATCATGGAAAGCGCGTGTTCCAGCGCTTGTTGTTGGCCGAGAAAACGTCCCCCGTCAGAAAAAGAGTCCGCCGTGAGATTGAGCACGCCCATCACGAGCACCCGTCCCTCGCTTGGACCCCGGTCGAAACGAAAACGCCCGCATTGAAACCAGCGGGCGCTTAAAGCGGGGAGTCCCTCAGACGCCAGGGAATTCCTCATACAGAGTACTCAAAGCTTACCGGGATGAAGCTCGCAGGCTGCCTAAAAATATCTCCAGGCCGCTCCTCTGCGAGACTAGCGATTAACTTGCCGCACCGCCCACTGCAGGGTCTTCAGTAGGCTTCACCGGGGGCGTGGGCACCGATGTAGCAGGCGCTGACCCGCTGCCACCCGAAGACGCAGACGAGGAACTCCCCGTCTGCTTGGGAGGCCGCGGAGGTTTGCCCGCCATAATGTCGTCGATCTGGTCGGCGTCAATGGTTTCCAGCTCCAGCAGGGCCTTGGCCATGGCGTGCATGATGTCGGAGTGCTCTTCAATCAACTTACGAGCTAGAGCGTACTGCTGGTCAATGATGCGACGAATCTCTTGATCCACCTGCTGCATCGTGGCTTCCGACACGTTATTGGTCTTAGTCACCGAGCGACCTAGGAACACTTCACCTTCGTTGTCCGCATAGACCATCGGGCCCATGGCATCACTCATACCGTAGCGCGTGACCATGTCGCGGGCCATTTGCGTGGCGCGCTCAAAGTCGTTCGAAGCACCCGTTGTCATTTGGTGCATGAAGACTTCTTCAGCGATTCGGCCACCAAACAACATGGCGATCTTATTCAGCATGAACTCTTTGTCGTAGCTGTACTTGTCCTTTTCGGGCAGGGTCATGGTCACGCCAAGGGCGCGGCCGCGAGGAATGATGGTGACCTTATGCACCGGGTCCGACTTTGGCAACAATTTGCCGATGAGGGCATGGCCAGACTCATGGTAGGCCGTGTTCTTCTTTTCCTCGTCGTCCATGACCATGGTGCGACGCTCGGAACCCATAATGATTTTGTCTTTGGCTTTCTCAAAGTCATTCATCTCCACGGTACGACCATTGCGGCGCGCAGCAAAAAGAGCAGCTTCGTTCACCAAGTTGGCAAGATCTGCACCTGAGAAACCAGGGGTGCCCCGCGCAATAATGTCCGCCTTCACATCGGTGGCCATTGGAATTTTCCGCATGTGAACATTCAAAATCTGCTCACGGCCACGAATGTCGGGTAAAGGCACCACCACTTGACGGTCGAAACGACCAGGGCGAAGCAGCGCCGGGTCCAACACGTCCGGACGATTGGTGGCCGCGATCACAATCACGCCCTGGCCGGTTTCAAAGCCGTCCATTTCCACCAACATTTGGTTCAAGGTTTGTTCGCGCTCGTCGTTACCGCCGCCAAGACCAGCACCCCGCTGGCGACCTACGGCATCAATTTCGTCAATAAAAATAATGCATGGGGCATGTTTCTTGGCATTCTCGAACATGTCGCGAACACGCGCTGCACCGACACCGACGAACATTTCCACAAAATCCGAACCGGAAATCGAGAAAAAGGGAACTTTGGCTTCACCCGCAATCGCTCTTGCCAGGAGGGTTTTACCCGTACCTGGTGAGCCGACCATCAAAATGCCGCGTGGAATTCGCCCGCCCAGCTTCTGAAACTTTGACGGGTCACGCAAGAAGTCGACCAATTCTTGAACGTCTTCCTTGGCTTCGTCGCAACCTGCAACATCGGCAAACGTCACTGTATTGTTAGCTTCATCCAGCATTTTGGCTTTGGATTTACCAAAGGAAAATGCACCGCCACGACCGCCACCCTGCATTTGGCGCATGAAAAACACCCAGACGCCGATCAGCAGCAACATTGGGAACCAAGAGACAAAAATGCTCAATAGAAAGCTCTGCTCTTCTTCCGGCTTGGCACGCACTTGTACGCCGTACTTAAGTAAGTCGCCCACCATCCACACGTCACTCGGTGCGTAGGCTGTGATGCTCTTGCCGTCCTTGCTCTTACCCTTAAGGATGCGGCCCTCGATCATGACCTCCTCGACTCTCCCGTCCTTGGCCTCAGCCATGAATTGAGAATACGAAACGTCATTGCCACGCGTTTGACGGGTATCAAATTGCTTGAATACCGAAAACAACACGACGGCAATGACCACCCAGATGGCGGCTTTGGAAAAAATATTATTCATTTTTGATCCCGGAGGAAAACAAGGGACTGAGGAGTCACTTAAGAGTCTTGAAAAAATCAGGTTTTGTGCCAAACCCTTCACGTCATTGTAAGGCTTTGCCTCAGCAAGGTGGTGCCTAAGCCAAACATTTCAAGGCTTAGGTCGGTTGAATTCGGCCGTCTGGCGACAAAAAGATACTTTTGAAGGGTCGCCTAGGCACTCTTTAACTTACGCCCCAGCAGGAAAATCTCAGAGGACTCAGGACGTGAAGCCTTGGGTTTACGACTAGCAACCTGCTTAAACGTCGCCTTGAAGCGTTGCACGATCTCGTTGTAGCCGCTACCGTGGAAACACTTCACCAATAATGCCCCGTCTGGCTTCATGTGATTCTGAGCAAAATCGCAGGCGAGCTCGATCAAGTGCTGCATCCGGGCCGCATCGGTCAGCTCAACGCCACTCAGATTTGGGGCCATATCGGACAGCACTAAGTCAGCCTTTTGCCCACCAAGTTTGCTTTCAAGCTCTTTCAGCACGGACTCTTCACGGAAATCGCCCAAGATAAAGTCGACATCCGCGACCGGCTCCATCGGTAAGATATCGAGCGCCACAATGCGCCCGCTCATCACGGTTTGTCCTTCAGACTTGATGCGCAAGCGCTCGCGAATCGCTTGGCTCCAAGCCCCCGGCGTCGAGCCAAGATCAACAATCAGCATACCCGGTCGAATGAGCTGATCTTGCTCATCAATCTCAATCAACTTAAAGGCGGCGCGCGCACGATAACCGTGCTTTTGAGCTAGCTTGACGTAAGGATCGTTCCGATGGCGATCTAACCAGGCTTTACTAAATTTATTTTTTGCCACAGCTCACACTTGGGCCACAGGTTAAACTCACGACATGACACCTTCCGCCTCTCTCGACAATTACAAGGCAGGCAAACCGCAACGCACGACGCTTCAAGGTCGGTATTGTCGCCTGGAACCCCTCAATTCCCAAACCCACGGCGATCACCTCTATGAGGCGTCGATGGCTCCGGGCGCCGAGGAACGTTTTCGCTATCTGTTTGACTCCCCGGTCTCACGTGATCGGTTCGATGCCTGGATCGACAAAATCACCGCCAACGAAGATCCTTTGTTTTTCGCAGTGATCGATCTTGCATCGGGGCGCTGCGAAGGCCGTCAGGCTTTGATGCGCATCACCCCCGAGCATGGCGTCATCGAGATCGGCAATATTCTCTGGGGGCCTAATCTCGCCAAGACACGCGTGGCCACCGAAGCCCTTTTTATCGCCGCTCAATATATTTTTGAAGAGCTGGGGTACCGCCGCTTCGAGTGGAAATGCGATTCCGAGAACATGCCCTCGCGCCAAGCGGCCTTGCGCTTTGGCTTTCGATTTGAAGGTATTTTTAGACAACACATGGTGAACAAAGGCCGCAATCGTGACACCGCATGGTTCTCCATGCTCGACCGCGAATGGCCCTCCATCAAACGGTCCTTCCTTCACTGGTTGGACCCCTCCAATTTTGACCCCACGACTTCAGAGCAAATATGCAAACTCGCCACTCAAGGCTAAGCCCCGTTCAAACTGCGATTCGCACTGCCAAGTCGGCAGCGCCGCGCGGCGCGCCGTCGCGTGCGCCAGAAGCCGCCCCGATTCCTAAAGCGTTTCTCATCCCCCTGCCCCTGACCTCAGCAGATCGCAAAGAGCTCAAGGCTTTGGCCCACCATCTAGACCCCGTCGTCATGATTGGTGACAAGGGCTTGAGCCAAAGCGTAATAAGCGAAATCGGTGCTGCCCTAAAATCTCACGCCCTCATCAAAATACGAGTAAGCGGCGATGATCGAGAGGCCCGCATGGACATGTTGAGCACCATCTGCTCGCAGTTAGCTTGCGAAAAGGTACAGGCCATTGGGAAATTGTTAGTGGTCTATAAACCCAAGACCATCGCTTCGCCGAAAGAGCATATTCCTAAGAAGCTGCAAGGCTCAGAAGAGGATCGCGGGCCGCGCCGTAAGAGTAGTCGCGAGTAGTCGCGACTGACCTAAACGTAAAGCACGTCTAAAATTTCGTACTCCTTGGTGCCGCCGGGGGCTCGCACCTCGGCGATGTCACCGGCATACTTACCAATTAAAGCACGTGCGATGGGGCTAGAGATGGAGATCAGGCCGGCCTTGATATTGGCCTCGTCATCCCCCACAATTTGATAGCGAATCACCTCACTGGTGCTCTGATCTTCTAGGTCGACCGTGGCCCCAAAGACCACCCGGCCCTCCGCATCCAAGGTGGCCGGGTCGATGATCTGCGCATTGGAAATCTTGCCGTCAATATCGGCAATACGGCCTTCAACGAAGCCTTGCCGTTCGCGCGCGGCATCATATTCGGCATTCTCAGAGAGGTCGCCATGCGACCTTGCCTCGGCGATGGCATTGATCACCGCAGGGCGCTCGACGGCCTTGAGGCGATGGAGCTCTTCTCTCAAAAGCTCTGCGCCGCGTTTAGTTAATGGAACTGAACTCATACTAGGACCGTTAAATTAAGTGTGGATTGCTGAAATAATAAAACAAAATGTTCAGCAATATCAATGAAGCTGGGCATGTAATTGCTGCAAGCTGTACACATCCATCACTTCAAGCTGCTTCATACCTTCCACGGCCGCCCAAGCGCCAGCAACGGTGGTGTAGTAGGCAGCACGCTGCGACAGGGCCGTAATGCGAATTTGCTTGCTATCCACAATCGCACCGCGCTTTTCTTCCACTGTGTTGATCACCAAAGCAATCTCCGAGTTCTTCATCAAATCGACCACATGCGGGCGGCCGTCCTGCACCTTATTGACTTGCTCAACCGGCACACCTGCCGAATGAATCGAAGCCGCCGTTCCCTTGGTGGCAAATAGTTTGAAACCCATTTCATGCAATGACCGAGCCACGGAAATCATGCGCGGCTTATCCTGGTCTTTCACCGAGATAAACACATTGCCGCCCGTGGGTAGTTTCACGCTGGCCGCCATCTGTGACTTCACAAACGCTTCGCCAAAGGTAAAGCCCACCCCCATCACCTCGCCAGTGGATTTCATCTCGGGGCCGAGGATAGGATCCACACCAGGGAATTTGACAAACGGAAAAACCGCTTCCTTCACTGAGTAATATTTGGGAACGACTTCCTTACCAATACCCTGCTTATCCAAAGAAATGCCCGCCATGCAACGTGCGGCAATTTTGGCGAGTTGCAGGCCAGTTGCCTTCGATACAAACGGTACGGTACGCGATGCGCGCGGGTTTACCTCCAGCACATACACCGTGCCACCCATGGCCGACTCCTGCCCAGGAGGGTCACGCTGAATCGCAAACTGAACATTCATGAGCCCGACCACTTTCAGTGCTCGCGCCATCATCTCGGTTTGACGCTTAATTTCGTCAATCAGCTTTTGCGACAGGGAATAAGGAGGCAGAGAACAGGCCGAGTCACCCGAATGCACCCCGGCTTGCTCAATATGCTCCATCACACCGCCAATGAACACGCGCTCGCCATCACAAATGCAGTCCACGTCCACCTCAATCGCATCATTTAGGAAACGATCCAAGAGAACCGGAGAATCGTTCGACACCTTGACCGCTTCGCGCATGTAGCGCTCGAGGTCGCGTTGTTCATGGACGATTTCCATGGCCCGTCCGCCCAAAACATAGCTTGGACGCACCACCAGCGGGTAACCAATTTCCTGGGCAAGACGAATCGCGTCCGGCTCGGTGCGCGCGGTGCGGTTGGGCGGCTGCAAAAGCTTGATTTCATGAAGCAGTTTTTGGAAACGCTCACGGTCTTCTGCAATATCGATCGACTCAGGCGATGTCCCAATAATGGGCACGCCATTGGCCTCGAGTGCCAACGCCAGTTTTAAGGGCGTTTGACCACCGTATTGAACAATCACGCCCAGCGGCTTTTCGACGGCAACGATCTCCAAGACATCTTCGAGGGTGAGCGGCTCAAAATAGAGGCGATCCGAGGTATCGTAATCGGTGGAGACTGTCTCTGGGTTGCAGTTGACCATAATGGTCTCAAAGCCATCTTCGCGCAAAGCGAAGGCCGCGTGCACGCAGCAGTAGTCAAACTCAATTCCCTGACCAATTCGGTTCGGGCCGCCGCCCAAGACCATAATCTTTTTCTTATTGGTGGGCTTGGCCTCGCACTCATCTTCATAGGTGGAATACATGTAGGCCGTGTGGGTTGCAAACTCGGCGGCGCAGGTGTCCACCCGTTTGTACACGGGGCGCACGCCTAAGGCATGGCGCAATTCGCGCACCAGGTCGGCATTCGTCCCCGCCAGCTTGGCCATGCGACGATCTGAAAAGCCCTTGCCCTTCAAAAAGCGCATCTCAGCAGCCGACAAGCTCGCAATGTCGCGACTGGCGATCTGCTTTTCAAGCTGAATGATTTCTTCAATTTGCGCCAGGAACCACGGGTCAATGCCGGACTCCTCAAAAATATCTTCCACCGACATACCAATGCGAAAGGCATCGCCCACATACAAGATTCGCTCGGGGCCAGGCTCGCCAATCTCGCGGGTAATGTCGTCCTCATCGGTGCTGCGTTCATCCATCCCGTCAATGCCGGTTTCCAAACCACGCAGGGCTTTCTGGAAGCTTTCTTGGAAGTTACGCCCAATCGCCATCACTTCGCCGACCGACTTCATTTGGGTGGTCAGGCGCGAATCCGCTTGCGGGAACTTCTCAAACGTGAAACGAGGAATCTTGGTCACAACGTAATCAATTGACGGCTCGAAGGACGCTGGGGTGGCGCCGCCAGTGATATCGTTTTGGAGCTCGTCCAAGGTGTAGCCCACCGCCAGCTTGGCGGCGATTTTGGCGATCGGAAAACCCGTGGCTTTCGAGGCCAAGGCAGACGAACGCGAAACACGCGGGTTCATCTCAATCACGATCATGCGGCCATCTTTGGGATTGATCGAGAACTGCACATTCGAGCCGCCGGTATCCACACCAATTTCACGCAAGATTTGGATCGAGGCGTTACGCAGTAGTTGGTATTCTTTATCGGTCAAGGTTTGCGCTGGGGCAACCGTAATCGAGTCGCCGGTATGCACGCCCATCGGGTCTAAATTCTCAATCGAGCAGACGATGATGCAATTGTCCTTGCGATCACGCACCACTTCCATCTCATACTCTTTCCAGCCAATCAAGCTCTCTTCAATGAGCAACTCGTGGGTGGGTGAGGCTTCAATGCCACGCTTACAAATCGCTTCGAATTCTTCACCGTTATAGGCAATGCCGCCACCCGTGCCGCCCAGGGTAAAGCTAGGACGAATAATGACGGGAAAGCCCAAGGTCTTTTGCACGACCCAGGCCTCTTCAACCGTATGCGCGATCCCAGAGCGCGCCGAACCCAGACCAATCTTGGTCATGGCCTGCTTAAACTTAGAGCGATCCTCGGCCTTATCAATGGCTTCAGGTGAGGCACCAATCAGCTCACAACCGTATTTCGTCAGCACGCCGTGATGATGCAAGTCGAGCGCACAGTTTAAGGCCGTCTGACCGCCCATCGTCGGCAAAATGGCGTCGGGGCGTTCCTTCTCGATAATCCGCTCGACCACCTGCCAAGTGATGGGCTCGATATAGGTCACATCAGCGGTCTCAGGGTCCGTCATGATGGTGGCCGGATTACTATTCACCAAGATGACGCGATAGCCTTCTTGGCGCAAGGCCTTACAGGCCTGGGCACCGGAATAGTCAAACTCACAGGCCTGACCAATGATGATCGGACCGGCACCAATAATCAGAATACTTTTTAAATCACTACGTTTAGGCATAAGGGCCTCTTTTTTACTTTCTTTTTTGCGTCTAGCTAAATTTTTTTGCTGGCTGTACTGGGCTAAGCTTCATTGCGGCGGTGACGATTTGTCAGGCTTAATCATGGCCCAAGCCCCCCATAGGCCGAACAAGCCACCGATCAGCCACAGAAGGCGCCAGAGGTCGTCCAACACATAGGCCATCGCTAAACAGAACACCGCCAGAATCAACACAAAGAAACCGCCGATCCAGTTGTGCAAGGTTTGCACCAGCCTCATATACTTTGGAAACCAGGACGGCGCCTTGGCGTATCCCTGCTCGCGCAACGTGAACCAACGCCTCAACCACGCCGACGGCTTGTACCAAGTCAACTTGACCTCGCCATGCGGCAAGGTGTCTTTTGAATGCGACACGCGCCAAACGACGATCCCCACGCAAGCGGCGATGAAGTACCAATAGCTCTGCGACAACCAGGCGCGCACATCGGCTGGAAGTTGATCGAGCCATTTCCCGATCATGGCACTGGCGTGGACAATTTCTAACATTTTGACAACGATTCAACACAGGTTCACTCGGCAGCTTTTAGGGCTTGGCACGCAAAGCGGCTAGGCGTTGGTTCCGGCACTAGCCGTTTGAGCGGCCGGGTCCATGAGGGCCATAAATCGGTCAAACAAATACTCAATATCATGCGGCCCTGGACTGGCCTCCGGATGCCCCTGGAAGCAGAAGGCAGGCTTGTCGGTGCGGGCTAGGCCTTGAATCGATCCGTCGAACAGCGAGGTATGCGTAATTCGCAAATTCTTGGGCAAACTCGCAGGATCGACCGCGAAACCGTGGTTCTGGCTCGTGATCAGCACTTGCCCCGTGTCATGATCTTTCACTGGATGATTCGCGCCATGGTGACCAAACTTCATCTTCATGGTTTTGGCACCCGAGGCCAGGCCCATAATTTGATGCCCCAGGCAGATGCCAAAGGTCGGGATGCCCAGCTCGATCAAGGCCTTACTGGCAGCAATCGCATAATCGCAGGGCTCAGGATCCCCTGGGCCATTCGACAAAAATACGCCGTCGGGTTTGAGCGCCAAGACCTCGGCGGCCGACGTTTGAGCAGGAACCACCGTGAGTTTGCAGCCTCGATCAGCCAGTAAGCGCAAGATATTGCGCTTCACACCAAAATCGAAAGCGACCACATGAAAACGAGTCGGTGGCGACAGGTCATAGCCCCCTTCTAAGCGCCAAACTCCTTCGCTCCAGGGATAAGCCTCTTTCACAGACACGACCTTCGCAAGGTCCATGCCTGCCAGGCCCGGGAACCCCTGGGCGGCAGCCAGTGCGGCCTCTTCATCGATCACCTGTCCAAAATCGGCTGCGACCAAGCAGGCATTTTGTGCCCCTTTATCGCGTAGTACTCGCGTGAGCTTACGCGTATCAATACCGGCTAGGCCAGGTATTTTATGGCGGCGCAAGAAGTCGGACAGACTTTCAACACTTCGCCAGTTTGAGACGCGTTTAGGTACATCCTTCACAATCAGACCCGAGGCAAAAATACCGGTGGATTCGTTATCCTCCGGGTTAATGCCATAGTTGCCGATGTGAGGATAGGTCAGGGTAACAATCTGGCGGCAATAGCTTGGGTCAGTCAAAATTTCCTGATAGCCGGTCAGCGCAGTGTTAAACACCACTTCACCGACGGTTTGGACTGAGGCACCAAACGAGTAGCCGCGAAAAATGCTGCCATCTGCGAGTGCGAGTATGGCGGGAGAGTGCTGCGGTAACACGTGGAACTCCTGGACGGCAATCCCACTGACATCAATCCAGGCACTTGGCGCTCAGTCAGGTGTTGTATTTCAATACAGCTCCCAACTGAAACCCGGGTGCGCAGCGTTGAAGAGGTGACCAGCCGGACTGGACCCCGTAGGT
>JAYVKZ010000002.1:0-20804 GCA_043767985.1 Betaproteobacteria bacterium | reverse complement strand
GTGAGCAAGGCCATTTATAGAAAACTAATGTCGCGCGGTAAATGCATCAGGTGCTGACCACCATCGACGAGAATTTGGCTGCCGGTCATAGATTCGTTCTCGAGCACAAAACGCACCGTTCGTGCGACATCCTCGGGTCGACTGGAACGCCCTAAAGGCGACACCTGATGCGCTTTGGCGAATGCCGCCGGATCTTGCAAATAACTTGGCATGGTGAGTCCAGGGGCAACGCCACAGACCCGAAGAAGCGGCGCAAAAGACTGCGCCATCATCGTTGTAGCCGCTTGCAGGGCTGCTTTAGACAAGGTGTAGGACAAGAAGTCCGGGTTTAGATTCCAAAGCTTTTGATCTAACAGGTTCACCACCGCTGCCTGTAACAAGTTTGTTGGGCCCGAAGTCGCTACGCCATCAAGACCGGGCGGCACTGCCCGATCAAGCCCAGCATTGCGCGCCGCTTCGTTTCTGGCGTGAACATGGGCATACAAGCATTGAGCGAGCGTGATCGGCGCCACGCAGTTCACGGCAAAGTGCGCTTGGGCCAGAGCTGGGGTCAAGGAATGGGCATCGTCATGCTCAAATTGCGACGCGCTATTTACCAGCGCATCCACGCCACCAAAATGGCCCCGCACTTGATCAAATAAATGCCGACAAGCTTGTACTTGAGACAAATCTGCCTGAAAGCTCGCCACCGGCCCAAGCCTCTCGATCTCCGCCTGCGTTGCAAGGGCTTCATCCTTGGAGTGGTGGTAATGCAGCGCCACCCGCCAGCCATGGGCCGCCAAATCGAGGGCGATGGCCTTCCCTAAGCGCTTAGCGGCGCCCGTGACGAGGACAGTTTTGGCTTGTGGCATATTCGACTGCATGGAAAACCGCCATTCTACCGAGTCAGCAGGCGCGCGACTCACCCAAGCCATTCGAAGCCAGCTTCTCAAGCAAGGGGGTTGGATGGGTTTCGACGAATTTATGGCCCTGGCCCTCTACTCACCGGGTGTCGGCTATTACAGCGGTCCGGCCCGTAAATTTGGCGCGCATGGTGATTTTGTGACCGCCCCCGAGATTTCACCGATGTTCGGCGCTTGCTTGGCCCAGCAGATTGCCGCCTGGATGGAAGCGGCGGACATCTCTCATTTGATCGAGTTTGGCGCGGGAACCGGCCAGCTTGCAACGCAAATCCTCAACGAACTCGGTAGACTAGGTGCCCCCCCTACGCGCTACAGTATTGTGGAGCTTTCCGCTAACCTTCGTTCGCAGCAACAAGGCACTCTGGAAACCCTCAGCCCGCAGTCCGCGCACTTGGTTGACTGGTTGGATCATATTCCTGGCGATTTACGCGCCATTGTTTTCGCCAACGAGTTACTAGATGCGATGCCGGTGCGACTTTTCGCTTGGGATGGGGAGGCGCTTTTTGAGCGAGGGGTTAGCTTCGACGAGACGACGCAAAGGTTTGCTTGGGTGAACCATCTTGCTAGTCAGGCGTTCAAGAAATCCGTCCAGGAGGCCCTTATGACGGCCGGCATCGAAAGCTTGGCCGATTTGCCCTCGCCCTACATCTCAGAGATTCACGAACAGGGTCAGGCGTGGATTCGCACGGTCGCCGAGCAGTTGCAAACCGGCGGTATTCTCACGCTCGACTACGGCTTTCCCGCGCGCGAATACTTTCATGAGCAACGTGACCGCGGCACGCTCGCATGCCACCACCAACACCGGGTAGGTTTTGATCCCTTTATTCATCTAGGCGAGCAAGACATCACGGCCCATGTCGACTTCACGGGTATCAACCACAGCGCGGCTGAGGCCAACTTAACGTTGGCGGGGTTTTGTGGACAGGCGCGCTTCTTGATGAACACCGGCATCTTAGATCGCCTGAAGCAGCAGCCCATGAATCAAACCTTGGCCTACGCCAGTCAGGCGCATGCGGTGGGCAAGCTCCTCTCCGAGGCGGAGATGGGTGAGTTGTTCAAGGCTATCGCATGGGTCAAGGCTAAAGATCCGCAGGTGCTTGAGCGTCTTCTGAATGCCAGCTTTGCGTTTGAGCCGGGCGGGCGTCGCTTATGAAGTGGTTGATTGCAACGATATTGGCACTGTTTCTTTTTTCAGGCCTATCGTCCTTTCTTGGCCGCTACGGTTTGGGCCGACTGCCTGGAGACTTTCGTCTGCGGATTCGCGGGAAGGAGTTTTCGATTCCTTTGACATCGACACTCTTGCTGTCGGGGATTGCAGCTTTGCTGGTAAAGTTACTTTAACTTGTGCTTCTAAAAACTAAACGTTCTACGCAAAGCCTCGATCCGAGCCAATGACACTGCGGCCTTGATAGCAGCCGGATTCACCTGCGCTTTGGCCACGGCAGCTTCGTCCAGTTCGCTCAACACGCTTTGAGCTGTTTTCAAGCGACCACGAACAAACGGCGCGATGACCTCGCAGGCATCAAGGATTGCATCAAAGCGCTGAGGCTTACGCTTTGCATCGACTTTCTCTAGGAGCGACACTAGCCCCTCTACCGCTAGCGTTTCTGAGCTTTGAATTTGCTCAAATTCGCGCGCGACGATTTGCGCCATATCGCGGCATTCACTGGGCACGCGCCAATGCTGGGCCAAGACACTCACATCCTTGTCCAACCGGTGGCAGAGCACGGCATAGCGTTGCTCCAAATTCAGACCGGCCTTGGCAGCACGATCCAAAAGCGACGCAAGAGAGGGCCTAGAAGAAGCCTGGACGAAAGACGAAGAAACCGCTTGCGACGCAGGCTCTGCCCACGCGGCCGCAAGCGGCTTGAACAACACGGGCAAGGCATTAGCCTGTTGCAAGACATCAAACAGTCTCGAGGGCCGCTCGGCCATCAGGCCTCGAGCGAGCTCCTGCCAGACACGCTCCGGGACAAGCGCCGAAAGCTCGCCCGCCTCCACCATCGAACGCATCAAGGCGAGTGTTTCCGGCGCGACCGTAAAGTCAGTGAAACGCGCTGCAAAACGGGCTACCCTAAGAACACGCACCGGGTCTTCGGCGAAAGCTGGGCTCACATGTCGGAACACTCGCGCCTCAATATCGCGCTGCCCCTGATACGGATCGATCAACGGACCGTCCTCTGCCCGCGCCATGGCATTGATCGTCAAATCACGGCGCAGAAGATCGTCCTCGAGAGTGACATTGGCATCGAACTGAACCTCAAAGCCACGGTAGCCGGGCCCTGTTTTTCGCTCGGTACGTGCGAGCGCATATTCTTCATGCGTTTTGGGATGTAGAAACACCGGGAAATCTTTGCCGACCGGCGTAAAACCCTGTGCGATTAAGTCCTCGGGACTTGCACCCACCACGACCCAGTCTCGATCCTGGACCGCCAGCCCGAGCAGCTCATCACGAAGTGCTCCGCCAACGCAATAGACCTTCATCGCCCGGCGCGTGCGCGCGCCTCGCCGTAGCGATCGGCCATGAGAGAGAGATAGCTTGGCCCGATCTCATGGATTGATCTGGCTTGCAGACCTAGCTCAGGGGCCAGGCCGTCGGCAGACACATTTTGAACCGACATCGAATCAAAATTATCGCGCGACATCAGTGTTGGCCCAGGCGCTTTTTCCAGACAAAAGGCCTGCAAACGACCCAATGCATCGGGCAACTCGAACACTGGACGCTCATGACCTGCTAAGCGCCCTGCGATCTGAACTAAACCCTTGAGACTATAGACCTGTGGCCCTACCAGGTCATAGGTCTTGCCAATGGTTTCGTGACGATCCAGCGCGTTCACAAAGGCCTCAGCGACATCTCCAACATACACCGGCTGAAAACGCGCCTTGGCGCGAGCCAGGGGAATGAAGGGAAGATAGGCTTGCATTTGAGCGAACGTATTGAGAAACTTATCATGCTCGCCGAACACCACTGAGGGCCTAAAAATCGTCCATTCTAGGCCCAGGGTTTGCTTAATCATTTGCTCACCCGCCGCTTTCGAGCGCAAATACATCGAGGGCAGGGAGCGCTTGTCACCGTCGCCGATACCCAGTGCCGACATATGCAGGAGGCGCTTGATCCCAATGTTCAAACAAGCATCAGCGATACGCTTGGGCAACTCAACTTGCGCCTTGCTAAAGTCAGGTCCATAGGGATCGCCCCCGTCCCCAAGTTGCTTTGGGTCGGCTTTGCGACCCGGGCGTCCATGCAAGATGCCCACCAGATTAATTACTGCATCGCAGCCCTGCATGAGCTTCTCAAGCGCCGCACTGTCATGAATGTCGGCCTCGACTACGTCGACCGTGGGCAAAGGCCAAAGCGCCTTACTTGCACCGCGACGACGGGTTGCGACGACGACTTGGCGGTTTTCTGAGGCCAACCGCGCGACAATACTTTGACCAATAAAGCCAGTGCCGCCGATAACGAGAATTCTTTGATGGGTCATATTTATTTCAAATATCGGATCGGGAAATTCCACTAAGGAAGTTCACTGGGTGCAAGAGCCCGAGGCGATACCGTGCCCAAGCGCGCCTTCAATGATTGAGGTTTACCCGAAAACAGTGCCGCGTAATAAGTGGCGTTCGAGAGCACCTTTTTAACATAGTCTCGAGTCTCCGAAAAAGGAACAATCTCCGCGAAGATCGCTCCCTCCACAGTTGAGGGCAAATTCACTCGCCATTGGCGGGGACGATTCGGCCCAGCGTTGTAAGCCGCCGAGGCCATCACCGGAGAGCCGTCCAAATCATCGAGAACCGATTTCAAGTAAAAGGTACCAAAGCGTAAGTTGGTGTCCATCTCGTTGAGCTGCTCAGTTCGAAAATCCGCAACGCTTAATTTACGTGCGATCCAGCGCCCAGTTGCCGGCATAATTTGCATCAAGCCACTGGCACCGACGGACGAGCGTGCATCCATTAAAAACCGAGACTCCTGCCGAATCAGACCATAGACCCAGGCTGGGTCCAAATTGCGCTCTTGGGCTTCTTTCGTCAGCTGCTCTTTAAACGGGCTGATGAAGCGCAGACTATAGTTGTGCTCAGACTGGGTGCGATCGGCAGTGTTTACACAGCGATCAAGAATGGACTTCTTGCAAGCGTAAGTCGCAAAGGCCAGCAATTGGCGATCACTCACGCCTCGTAATTGATAGTTCCACTCGCGATTGCCCTCCATTCGCAAACCAAGTTCGTAGAACTTTTGGGCGCGTAGCAACCCGGGGTTCTTGGCAGCTTCAATGACTTCCGGCTCGCTCGCTGGCGCCGCAATAGGCGGTACGGTGGTGAGTTGCCCAAGCTCTTCCGCCGCCAACTGACCATAGAACTGGGGTAGGCCAGCAATACTGTGCCAAAGCTGGTTGGCCTCGTCACTTTTCTTGGCGGCTTTCAAAGCTCGGCCTTGCCAATAGACCCAGACAGGGTCTTCCTTCAGTAGTGAAGGCAGTCGTGAGTAAAGCTCTGAGACCAGCTTCCAGTCTTGAGCTCGCAAGGCTGCACGGAGCATCCAGGCCATGGACTCGCCCTGTAATGCACCTGCGGCACCTTGATAGGACATGGCCTTGCGGGTCCAATCCAGGGCTTCCGGTTGAAGCTTACGCATTGCGCTTGCAGCCACTTGCGACCAAGCAAAGCTGCTCTGAGCGGCGGTGAAACTCAGCCCCGGTTCCTCCAAGCGTTTGGCCGCTGCGTCAACATCTTGCCTTGCCAAGCGACTGATCGCGATCAAGGCCACATCTTGGCCCCATTTCAACTCAAACACTTTAGCGGGGCGATTCAAGGCCATGTCAACAGCGGCAGGATCTAGCCCCAGCAGTGAGCCGCTGCGGCGCATGCTGTCGACGGAATTATCTTCAATGGCCTCGTACATGCGTTTCAATACATCGGCCCGCTTATAGGTACCCGCCTTCAAAAGAGCCTCGAGCAAATCACCGCATTCACTGCCTAGGCCTTTGGCTTCGTTGAGTGCACTACTCGACTCCTCGGAAATCGCTTGCGCTTTGGACAAAGACGAAATACCCGCCAAGCAAAACACCCGGGTGTCGTCGCGCAATTGCCAGCCCGGATAGTAGGCGTCAAACAGCGCCCAATCACGGCGCTTGCCTAATTGCAACATCCAATCGCGGCGCAAAAGATCCGAGACCAAACTTTTGCCGTGTTTGCTCAAAAAAGCCTGTACTTCGGTATCAAGTGGGCCGAAGTCTTTGCCGTCGACGGCACGTTCTTCCACCAGGCGCAGCTTTAAATCCCAATAGGGTAGGTAAGCATGCAGAGGATGCGTCTCCGGTACCGCCGATGCGAGGTTGCCTAAACGCTCTCGTTGACTGTTGGCGGCAGCCAAGCGCGCTGCAATCATTGCATCGTCGGCCGTTAGGGTTTGTTCTGCGCGAGTAGCACTAGGACGGGGTTTACGTTGCGCTTCAACCTGAGAAGGATGGAAGGCCAAACCGATGATGCCCAGAACAAGTAGCAATAGTGATCGAGAATTCTTCAAAAACATGAGGCTTGCATTGATCCAAAAAAGTGCCCATGAGGAGCTAGGCTCGTCTAAATCAACCATGGGCACTTCGAGCATAGCATGCCCGCTGCTTCTTTAAACTCGCGAAAGGCGGCCCGTCTTTGCCTAGACCATTAAGCGGCGCTAGACGGATTTACCGGCTCAAGCACCATTGCAAGAACTCTTTAGAGGGCATTGCTTTAGAATAATAATAGCCTTGCACTTCGTCACAACCCGCTTCCTTCAAGGTCGCCAGGGTCTGAGCATCCTCAACCCCTTCGGCGAGCGCTGTCAAACCAAAGCCATGAGCCAGATCTACCAAGGTTTTAACAATGCGCAAATCAGCCGGATCGCTCGAGCAATTGCGAACGAAGCTCTGATCAATCTTGAGCTCATCCAAAGGAAATTTTCTTAGATAGGCGAAGGACGAGTAGCCGGTGCCAAAATCATCAATCGCCAGCCTGCAACCGAACTTTTTAAGCTTCTTCATAAAGTCGATGGCCGAGGCTTCGTTTTGCACAATGGAGCTTTCCGTGAGCTCTAGAGTAAGCCTCTCACCGGGGACGCCCCAGGTGGCAAGCGCTTGCCCAACCACATCAGGGAAAACCTCATCCGTCATCGTTACAGCGGAAAGATTGATACTTATACGAATGTCGATTTTCTTAGTCTTCCAATACATGAGCTGACGCAAAGCACTGTTAAGCACAAACTGAGTCAAGTGATTCATGAGACCGCGCTCCTCACAAATCGACGCGATCAAGGCCGGACTGACAAACTGACCTTCGCGCTTCCAGCGAATCAAGGCTTCCGCCGAAATGCATCGGCCATCATGGTTAGAAATCTGCGGTTGAAAGTAGACCTCAAGCTCGTTGCCTAGAATGGCACTACGCAAATCCCGTTCAAGCGCGTTGCGCTCCACCGCAGAGCTTGAATTCTCAGCTTTCTGAACCACTACATGCTCATCATGGCCTCGGGCCTTGGTCAGCGAATCAAAGGCAGCGGTAACTAGCGAAAGAGAGTCCACGAAATTGCCAGAATCGACCCACGCGCCACCAACCAGGGGCCGCAGTTGCACGAGTAGGGTTTGCTGTAGGTCGGTTTCAACCTGTATCGGGCGAGACAAATGATCCCGCAAGGTTCTGGCTGCCATTTTCGCCAAGCCTTCGCTGGGCAAATTGGTGAGCATCACCCATACCTCATCGATAGATACAAAGCTATAAAAATCTCCGGCACGCAACACGCGTTTAAAGCGTCGCGACACTTCGGTGTGGACGAGGCGCGAGGCCTCAGATTGAGCTAAGGCTTGCAATCTATCGGAACGATGCAGCTGCAAAAGTAGAAAAACATGGGTTTGCTCGGGTCGCGACAAATGGGCTTGGCTGACATGATGCATCAGCTCAGAAACGGTGACCCTTAAAGGTGACGCTGTCGGGGCAAGCGTATCTTGAAAGGCTTGAGGCGATTCAGACGAGACCGTTTGCATTGGCCAACTCGTTACCGTAATAGTTCTTTACCTGCAAACCATAGGCGCCAGAGGCCAGCCCCCGCGAAATACGCAGAAGACTGCCATCTGCACCCAGCGGTTTTGTATTGAGATCTCTCTCTAAGGGGGTACTCAAGGGGCGATGATCGGGCCATGAAATGATCAGCACTTTGGGCTCAAGCCGCTTGGTCCGATTGTGTGACAAGACAATTGCGATTTCACCGCTCGACAATTCAACCATCGAACCCACTGGAAAAATACCAATGGCTTGCACAAATTGCTCCACTAAGGGCTCGTGGAACGATGTCCCGCACCACTCATACAAATTCATGAGCGCATCTTGCGCCGAACTCGCATTAGCATAGGGGCGGGTACTAACCAGCGCCGCAAAACTGTCGGCAATCGCAGCCATTCGGCCATAGATACTGATTTGTTCACCGACCAAGCCGAGGGGATACCCAGACCCATCGAGTCTCTCATGATGTTGCGATATTCCTTCCATCACGCTCTCGGGCAGTTTCATCGACCCTTTCAAGAGCTTTAAGCCAAGCTCGACATGGCGCTTGACTTCAGTGAACTCTGAGGGGTCCAACATCCCAGGTTTCTCAAGCACATTTTTTGCGATCTTGGTCTTCCCAACATCGGCCAACAGTCCAATGGTCCCTAGTTGCGCCATTTCGTCCTTGGGGAATCCAAGGTGTCGCCCAAGTGCGATCAAGTAAATAGCGACTTTGACGCCGTGGTCATACACTTGCGCATCGTCCTCTTTTAGACGAGCGACCCACATCAAGGCATCGGGATTCTGAATCATGGTGCCCACCATATCGGACACTGCATCCTTAATCTGGTCGATCTGCGGAATTCGATCATTGCGCAGGTCACGTGACAAGGTTTCCAAGGCCTTGCGCGTACCTTCAAACGCTTTTTCTGCCTTAGGCAGAACAATCTCAATAGGTTTTGGCTCTTGATAACGCTTAAAGGTCACTTCTTTCGGCAGAATTTTCTTGAGTTCTGCTCGGTTATCTTTCTTCGACTTTTCGATTTCCGCTCGACTGGGCTTCATCGAAAAAAGGCTTTGCAGCCAGCTCTTGACCGAAGACAAAGAACTGGTCGAATCGGGTGGACGAAAGTCCACCCTCAGCAAATCGCGCACCACCCGGTCTTTTTGGCGACGTTCAGTGCCATCGCGCGCGCGCATGGGCTTAGGATCGTCCGGGGGCCCGACCCGGGTCAAGCGAGTCTTCTTCGAGCTGGGTTTCTTGTAGACCGTCTCGGGACCAGCATCGACTTCCCGGCCAGTGCTAAGCCCATTATCTTGGGTGTATTTCAGCCCAGATTCCTTAAAGCTTCGGAAATCTTTGGTTTCAGCTAAATCCTCACCCAACAGCTCTGCCGCGCGAATCACATCAGCAAGCTCGGGATGGGATAGGTTCAAATCAATATAGACATAGCGACTATATTTGCGTAACGCCTTAATTTCATCGTCACGATCAATGAGAAACCCTTGAATTAGGAAAGGTGTATCCAGCCAAGGCCGGTCCAGCTCAGCTACGAACATGCCCAAAGTAATTTGCTCGCTTGCAATTTTGAAGCGATTACCACGGCTTTGTTCGGGATCGGGTCCCTTGGGCTTTTTCGTAATTGTCAGAAGATTTTCCACCCCCTCAATGTATCTATTTGACGTGGAAACAACCACCTTCAGAAGACAAACGGCAACTCAATCGCGTCGGCGAACCCATTTAACCGACCAGCGGTCGAATCCCCTTCACCAGTTGTGTTGTTGGAAGGGCTTGATTTAATGTATAAAAATGTAAACTCGGCGCACCCTCCTTGATCAAGGTTTCACATAGTTTGAGAACGACCTCATGGCCGAACTCCCTGAGTGACACCAGATCATCACCAAAATCGACCAAGCGTTGCCGCACCCACCTCGGAATTTCCGCACCGCAGGCGTCGGAGAAACGGGACAACTGCGCGTAGTTCGTGATAGGCATGATGCCCGGAACAATCGGAATATCTTCACCGCTGGCCGCGACCTGGTCTCGAAAATGTAGATAAGCATCCGCATTAAAGAAGTACTGGGTAATTGCTGAATCCGCGCCAGCCCGTACCTTTTCAATAAAGGCATTAAGATCCGCCTTTGCTGATTTCGCCTGCGGATGTGCTTCTGGATAGGCAGCGACTTCGATGTGCAGCGTATCGCCATAGTGCTTGCGTACGAAGGCGACCAACTCGCTGGCGTAACGAAACTCACCTGCCGAACCAAACCCCATACCCGAAGGCATATCGCCGCGTAGCGCCACGATTCGCTCAACACCCAGGCCCAGATAGCCATCAATCAATTGCCGGATGGACTCCCCTGTCGAGCCAATGCAGGAGACATGTGGCGCAACGTCGGAACCAGTCGCCAGCAAGGAGGCGACCGTGGAGAGTGTCTTCTCTCGCGTGGCCCCGCCAGCACCAAAGGTCACCGAGAAAAACTCAGGACCCAAGGCCGCCAAATCCGCATGGATTTGGCTTAACTTTTGTGCGCCAACTTCGGTATTGGGTGGGAAAAACTCAAAACTGAAGTTCTTCACAATTAATACCGATAAGTATCAGGCTTGTAAGGGCCTTTCACATCAACACCGATATAGGAGGCTTGATCAGTCGATAGCTCGGTCAATTGAGCGCCCAACTTCTTGAGATGCAAGCGAGCCACTTTCTCGTCCAAATGCTTAGGCAAGACATAGACCTTGCCGGACTCGAAATCTTCAGGCTTAGTCCAAATAGCGATCTGAGCAATGGTTTGATTGGCAAACGACGAGCTCATCACAAAGGACGGATGACCGGTACCGCAACCCAAGTTCACGAGTCGGCCTTCGGCAAGCAAGATGATGCGACGCTCGGGCAAACCATTCGCCGCAGGGAAAATAATGTGGTCGACCTGAGGCTTAATGTTCTCCCAACGGTATTGCTTGAGACCGGCAACATCAATCTCATTATCAAAGTGGCCAATATTACAAACAATCGCCTGATCCTTCATGCGGGCCATATGGTCATGAGTGATCACGTTGTAGTTGCCGGTGGCACTGACGAAGATGTCGGCTTTATCGGCAGCGTAATCCATCGTGACAACGCGGTAACCTTCCATACAGGCTTGCAAGGCGTTAATGGGGTCAATCTCAGTTACCCACACTTGGGCCGACAAAGCGCGCAAGGCTTGAGCCGAACCCTTGCCGACGTCGCCATAACCGGCCACGACCGCGACCTTACCAGCGATCATCACATCGGTGGCACGTTTGATTGCATCGACCAAGGACTCCCGGCAACCGTATAAGTTGTCGAACTTGCTCTTGGTCACAGAGTCGTTGACGTTAATCGCACGGAAGGCAAGCTCGCCCTTCTTACTCATTTCGTACAGGCGATGCACGCCAGTCGTGGTCTCTTCGGTCACACCCACGACGGCCTTCAGGCTGCGCTCATAAAATCCGGGATCCTTGGCGAGTTGTGCCTTGATCGAAGCAAAGAGAGCAATCTCTTCTTCACTCTTTGGGTTGGCCAACAGCGACGCGTCTTTTGCAGCCTTGGTGCCGAGATGCAACAACAGGGTGGCATCGCCACCGTCGTCCAAAATCATATTGGTCAGGCCACCGTCGGCCCACTGAAAAATCTTGTGGGTGTATTCCCAATATTCAGTCAGAGTCTCGCCCTTATAGGCGTACACTGGAATACCAACCGCTGCAATTGCGGCAGCAGCATGGTCTTGGGTTGAGAAAATATTGCAAGAGGCCCAGCGTACTTGAGCACCCAAGGCGACCAAGGTTTCAATCAGTACGGCGGTTTGAATCGTCATGTGCAAAGAACCCGTGATGCGAGCGCCTTTGAGCGGCTGACTCACTTTGAATTCTTCGCGGATCGCCATCAAACCGGGCATTTCGGTTTCGGCAATCTTTATTTCTTTGCGGCCATAGGCGGCGAGGGAAAGGTCTGCAACGTGATAATCGTTGGACTGAGCGGATTTTAGAACGGCTGACATTTTGAAAGCTCCTTATGTCGTTGGAAGAGAACATAAAGAGCGCCGTTATTTAAAGTCCGAGCCTGGCAACACCCTGGGTATAAAACCACCGGGCAAGTTGTCGCAGCGCTCCTCGGACAGCGCGCATTATAGCGTTTGAAACCGATTCACCCAATACCCTTTAACGGAAGTAGGGGGAATACCACAGCCTAAACTGTGATATTCCTCCCACATGGCAGAACTCTCGTCGCCCGACCTAGCCAAGCCTAGGCGAAGCATTGCACAAAAAAGGACTAATTGCGCCTTGGTCGTTAAACTTCGACTTATGAGCGAACAAATGATGCGAAAGCTGCTGTCGATGCGCGATCTTGCCCTGACGGCAGGGCCCTTCGTGATCCTGTGTCTGGCGCTGCTGGTGGGGGCATTTTGGCTGATCAACCCTGCCCCTCCAACGAAGATCACAATCGCAACCGGCCCCGAGAACGGCGACTATTACATCCTGGCCAAGCGTTATCAAGAGCAATTGGCGAAGCATCACATCGATGTCGAGCTGCGCATCACGCAAGGCTCTCGAGAAAATCTCACCCTATTGTTGGACCCCGCAGCAAAAGTAGATATCGCCTTTATGCGAAGCGGCACCACGATCGGTGAGGACCTTAAGACCGAGGCCTTGACCTCGATTGGAAGCTTGTTCTTTGAACCCGTCTGGCTGTTCTATCGTGAAGCGGTTCCCCTCAAAGGCCTTCGAGACTTGAAAGGTCTACGCGTCGATTTCGGCGCGCCGGGTAACGGCTCGGCCAAAATTGCCGAAGCCCTGATGCGCGAGAACGGGCTTGCGCGTGGCGACCTCAAAGCCAGTCAACTCGACACCACGCAGTCTGTGATCGGCTTACTTGAGGGTCAGATTGACGCGCTGGTGATCGTGAGCGCGCCAGAATCGCAAATGGTTCAAATGTTGCTAAGAACGCCCGGCATCAAACTTTTACCGTTCCCGCAAGCACTCGCTTATTCTAGAAAGTTGCACAATCTAGCGGCAATTGCCGTACCTCGTGGAATGATTGATGTCGGCGAGGAGCTGCCGCCTCAAGATATTCCGATGGTGGCGCCCACGGCGACCTTGGTCCATAACAGTCATGCTCACCCGGCGACGGTCGACCTCCTGATTCAGGCGGCCCATTCGATCCATGCCGAAGCCAGTTGGTTCGCAGATGCACGTAAATTTCCGACGCTGGTCGGCACCGAATTACCCATCTCCAAAGAAGCGGCGCGGTTTTATCAAAGTGGCCCGCCTTTTCTGCAACGCTACCTACCTTTTTGGCTCGCTAACTTGGTTGAGCGGATGTGGGTCGTACTGCTTTCTCTGGGTGCCTT
This sequence comes from Betaproteobacteria bacterium, assembly GCA_043767985.1. Taxonomy (GTDB): domain Bacteria; phylum Pseudomonadota; class Gammaproteobacteria; order Burkholderiales; family Burkholderiaceae_E; genus JAPOKJ01. Next base: position 7,530 of record JAYVKZ010000002.1, on the reverse strand, counting down.
ACTGATCCCCTTGTCGAGAATTCTTCCGCCCATTTATACCTGGCGAATTCGCTCCAGAATTTATCGCTGGTACGGACAGTTGCGCGATGTTGAAAAGCAAACCCAAGTAACGACGGCAGAGAGAAGCACCAGGCTCAATCAAGATATGTTCGAGCGCCTGGATGAGATTGAAGACAAAGTGAACAACCTAAATGTGCCGCTATCCCATGCCGATGAGGTTTATCACCTCAGATCGCACATCGCCATGGTGCGCGCTAAACTTAAGGCCAAGGCTTAAGCACTTGCCTTGCTACTGGTTTCTTGCTGTATCCAGGCTAAGGCACCGAGTCCTGCGGCGCGACCGCTTGCAAAACACCCCGTCAACAAATAGCCGCCCGTGGGAGCCTCCCAATCCAACATTTCACCTGCGCAAAAAACGCCGGGGAGAGCTTTCAGCATGAGTTGCTCGTTCATGGCCTCGAAGCGCACGCCGCCTGCCGTACTGATCGCTTCGTCAATAGGTCTGGCACGAACCAGGGTTAAGGGCAAAGCCTTGAGCGCTTTGGCGAGGCGCAACGGGTCCGCCAACGCAGCTTTATCGAGGCATTCATAGAGCAGCGCAAGCTTTAAGCCTTGCAAGCCTAGCTTGGCTCTTAGATGGTTCGAGAGCGAACGCGAACCTCGAGGTGCCGTGGTGGCACGCTCGACTTGAGCAAGGGTCTTGTCGGGTAAGAGATCAAGCGAGAGCGTCGCGCTTCCAAAGCCAGCGATCTCGTCCCTTAACAGCGCCGAAGCGGCATACACTAGGCTGCCTTCGATGCCCGTATCCGTCACGACGAATTCACCCTGACGTGAGAATGACCGGCCCTTCGAATCGGTGAAGCTTAGTACCACTGGCTTGATTGGTTGACCTGCAAAACGGGTGCGCAGATGCTCGCTCCAGCCGTTCTCCAGATCGAACCCGCAATTGGCCGCTTTCAAGCTCGCAAGCTCCACACCCTTTTCGTGCAGCCATGGCATCCACGCTCCATCTGAGCCTAGCTTGCGCCAGCTCGCGCCACCCAGTGCCAGGATACAGACATCCGCCTTGACCTTGATGCAAGATTCTTGACTGGATTCAGGCTGCTGGGTCAGCACCTCTTTCCCGTCGACAGTGAAACATAGCGCCCCACTTTTGTCCCATCCAACCCAGCGATGGCGCACATGAAAGTGCACTCCTGAGGCTCTCAAGCGATGCAACCAAGCGCGCAATAAAGGCGCGGCCTTCATCTCCTTTGGAAAAACGCGTTGCGAGGTGCCGACAAAGGTCTCGATGCCTAAGCCTTCGGCCCAGGCACGCAAATCGCCGCCCTTAAAATTCTGCATGAGCTTCACTAGCTCGTGATGTCGCTCAGCATAGCGAGTCATGAAAATCTCTGGCGCTTCAGCGTGGGTCAGGTTTAATCCCCCTCGCCCTGCCAACAGAAACTTCCGACCCACCGAGGGCATCGCGTCAAAAACGTCCACCCGAAAGCCGCCCGACGCGAGTACCTCTGCAGCCATCAATCCTGCCGGACCTCCTCCAATGACGACGGCACGGCGCAGGCTTGCAAGAGAATTCAATCGGTGCACAGCATAAAATCTAGAGGCGCTCGCTCGGATAAAGACCTTTGGTCCGTGCGAACAAGCGAGTCAAGCCCAATAAGGCATTCACGCTGGGCGTCGCTTGCCCCAAACGTTGTCCAATTTCTCGCACGGCGCTCACGATCGCATCAAGCTCCAACGCTCGCCCTGCTTCCGCGTCTTGCAACATCGAGGTCTTGAACGCGCCGAGTCTCGCTGTCACGGCATGGCGATCGTCGGGTGATTGAGTCACCGGGCAGCCGATGCGCTCTCCAATCTGCGCCGCCTCGCGCATCGCCGCTGAGCAAAACTCACGCACCAAAGGATCTGCGAGGATATGTTCAATCGTTGCACCGGTCATGGCCGAGACGGGATTCATCGTGAGGTTGCCCCACAGCTTGTACCAAATATCGTAGCGAATGTTGGGGGACTGGGACGCATCAAAACCAGCGCGAGCCAGGAGGTTAACCAACGCTTGTACGCGTTCGCTTTGGCCGCCAAAGGGTTCGCCCAGAATGAGGCCCTTGCCAAATTTATGGAGTACTAGGCCGGGCTCCGGCGTCGACGTACTGGTATGGACGACGCATCCGATGACTTGCTCAGAAGGTATTGCGCGAGAAATGAGTCCACCCGGATCGACACTTTGCAAGGTCGCATCAGCAAAGCCCGGAAGCCCCTTACAAAACCACCAAGGCACACCATTCATAGCAGGCACAACTAATGTGTCCTTGCCGATCAGCGGGGCCAGTGTTTGAGATAGACCTGACAGGGCGGGACCCTTCACAGCAATCACCAGTACGTCTTGCGGGCCTATATCAGAAGGGCGATCACTCGCTTGGGCCGGAGATCGTAATTGTTGAGCGACGCCCGCGGCATCGACCGTATCAAGGCGCCACCCTTTGCTCCGCAGGGCTTCAAGTGTCGCTCCACGCGCGACGGCACTGACGTGAGCCTCTCCGGCGATGGCGAGCTTGGTGCCAATAAATCCTCCAATGGCGCCCGCCCCAACGATACAAACCTTCATTGCATGGTTCCTAAACTATTTGCTCTTCAAGGAAGCGGCACGACGATAGTTGTCCTTGAATCGTTCAGGAACCCGCTCGTCAAATCCAAACGCCACCCGCCGTACCTCGGGGCTATCGTTCGGCGGATGCCCAACACCTAGCGCCGCAGCTCTGGGTGCGTCAATCGCAGTGACCAAGCCGGACAAACGACCTAGCCCAGTAATTTCGCATTCGATCAGATCTCCAGGATCCAACGAGCGCGAGTGACAGGGCGTGCCCATCAGAATCACATCGCCTGGCATCAAGGTAATGTGTCTTGCAATATCAGCAATCACATAGTGTGGCCCCCAGATCGCCTCGTCACCAATATGCGCCTCTTGCACCACCAGGCCGTTGCGATAGGTGCGCAGCGTCTGCTCAAAGATATTGACGCCGCTCACAATGCCGGGGCCAATGGGTAGCAATGTATCCGCCCCCTTAACCCGTAGCATTGAGCCTTGATCGGTATCACGGAAATTTTGAAGGCCCATATCGAGGGCGGGGCAAAAACCACCGATATAGTCCCAAGCTTCATCGGGAAGCACATTGCGGCAAGTTTTCCCAATCACCACCGCATACTCACTTTCGTAATTGAGGTAGAGGCAATCGGCCGGTTTGAGAATTTGCCCGCCATGCCCATTGAGCGATGACGGTGGCTTGGTGAAATAGGTGGGAGTAGGCGTCGGCCTAGGAAGGTTTCGTGTCTCCATGCTTCTGGACACAAACGAGATATGGGCCGCGATAATTTTGCTTGGCTCAACGGGCGGCAAATGAGGCATGCGCGTTGGGTCGACAATCCGCCCGTCATCCAGGCGAAGCAGGCCGGCCGACTCGTCGCTCTCGATGATCGTCCCCCAGTAAGCGCTGCCACCCATTAAGACACGTCTACGCTCAACTCTAGGCCCACGCAGAATCGCAGGAAGTTCTTTATAGGGAAACTCAAAATTCATTAACTGCTCCGCATCGTTTAGAGGTCGAACCAAACATGAATATTGCCGGTGCCCCGTGCATTTTCATAATCGGACAAAGTCGTACCCTTAGCCCGGCAACTGGCCCCGCCAAGTGCCCCAATCATTTGCAAGTAGTGCGCACCGAACGCCTCCCAAGGAAGCTTACGGTAGTCGCTATCCCAGTTCTCAAGAATCGTGTCATGACGCCCGGCCTGCATCAGCTCTATGGCTCGCTTATCACTCACCACGTTCTCCGGACGCGACACATTGCTTTCATGAAAAATGCGAGGATGAGTTGGGCGCCAATCGATTTCATTAAATTTATGACTCAAGGCTCCCGAGGCCAACATCACTACCCGTAGGTCGCTGCGGCGGATCGCTTCCGCAATCACCTCCCCCGATTCTAAAAAGTGCTTGGGCTGGCAATTTTGGCAGGAGCTGACGGAAACAATCGGCGTACTCTCTAAGCGCAATTGCTTAATGACATTGATACTCGGATAGTGGCGGGGCAAGGCCGGATTACAAACCGCCTTGCTTTGCACCTTTTTCTCGCGCGCGACATCTTCAATCGCGAGCGAGAGCTCTGGATGGCCACGATAATCATAGGGCACACCGTAGAGATACCAAGGCATCTCCTCGGACAGATAGGTGCCTTGATAATGAGAGCCACCGTCAATAAGATGATAGCCCGTCGTAAACCAATGGGTGTCAAAAATCATCACCACATCCGGCTTGGCTAGGGCAATTTTCTGGCGCAACCTAGCATAGCCCGGAATCAGATCGGAATCCGAACCCGCCCCTTGTAAGACGCGAAACTCCTCGCACTGCATGAGCCCTGGATGATGAGAAACAATGGCAGCGCCAACAATTTGGCCCATGTGATTTTCCTTGTTGAACTACGGTTGCCCGTTCACCGATGACTAAAACTGGCCTTGAAAGGCTTTTTAGGCACCACCACATCCTTTACGTCGCAAAAGAACTCAAAGCTCCAGTCGCCGCCTTCACGCCCAATGCCGCTGCGCTTAATACCGCCAAACGGCGCCGCAAGATCACGAATCCCAAAACTATTCACCCAGATGAAGCCGGTGCGCACCCGTTCAGCAACCGCCGTGGCATGTGCAAGCTCGCCATAACAAACACCGCCTAGACCGTAGTCTGTGCCATTGGCAAGCGCAAGCGCTTCTTCATCGCTCTCGAAACTTTGAATAGTAAGCACTGGGCCAAAGACCTCGTTTTGAACAATTTCAGAGTCTTGCGCGACATGGCTCAACATGGTCGGCTGAAAATACTGCGCGCCGAAGGGGTGTACCGAACCTCCCCACTCCAGTTTTGCACCAGCCGAAAGTGCTCGCGCCACAAAGCCTTTGACTCGCTCCACTTGTCGCGGGTGAATGATCGGTCCCACCTCGGTGCTCTCTTCGCGGGGGTCGCCGACGCACAGCTTCTCAACATAGCCGCGCATGATCTCCAAAAAGGAGTCTCGAACACTGGCATGCACTAGGAATCGGGTACCCGCCAAACACACCTGTCCAGCATTGCGATACATCAGCGCGCCAGTCGCCGCAGCACTTTCCAGATCAGCATCGGCGAGAACAATGAAGGCGCTTTTACCGCCTAATTCGAGACTACATGGCGTGAGATTTGCACCAGCGGCTTGGGCGATATGCTTCGCCGTGGGCACCGAACCCGTGAAGGAAATTCGCGCCAAGCGTGGGTCGCTGACCAGGCGCGCACCGGTGCTCGCACCGCTGCCTTGCACGATATTCAGAACCCCCGCTGGCAGGCCGGCTGCCTCTGCACAGTCCGCAAGCATAGAGCAGGTGAGCGGAGCCCACTCCGGTGGCTTCACAATCACGGTGTTGCCAGCAGCCAAGGCGGGGCCAAGCTTCCAGGTGGTCAGCATCAGGGGCGCATTCCAGGGTGTGATGATCAACACCACACCAGCGGGATCGTGGCGTACCTTGTGCTCGGCCTGCTCTGTGTGAATAGGGCGATCCTGCAAGCTCAGTGCATGCTCGGCGAAATAGCGGATATTGAGCATGGCGCGCGGCACGATGCCGTGACGCATGCGCGACAGCAACACACCGGCATCGTTACTCTCCAGCAGGCAGAGTGCGTCAGCGCGTTTGCCAATTTCCTCAGCGAAGCGATCCAAATAGGGCTTACGCGCTTGCGCGCTTAACGACGACCATGCGGGAAAAGCGTCTAAGGCGGCGCGCACCGCCAGCTCGCAATGCTCTGCTTCACCTTCAGCAACGTGGCCGAGCCTCGTTTGATCGATGGGCGAAAAAAGATCGAAGCACTGCTTCGACGGGGCGCGGCGACCATTAATGTAGTGCTCAGGCGATACCGAAACGCCCGCAACCGTAAGAAGAGATGGACTCATGGATGTCGCCACGAAGGGCCAATTGACTAGAGATGGCGCCATCGTAACTGACCTGGCAATTTTTCCCTTCCCAAGGTCCACTCGAGCGCCAACTCCTAACCGATATCCCCCTACTTAGATTTGGGGCGTACAATTTAGCTGCCCATTGGGAAACAACGTGCGTTCGCGAGAACATTGAGCACTTGGGCAAAGTCGGTCCTAGACTCAAAAATCTGGAACCGCATACACAGAATCGAAACCTAGAGGAGACTACCTTGACTAACCGACTCATAAGACTGCTGAGCTTTTCAGCCATCGTCACTGTCCTTGCCGCTTGCGGTGACTCGACCAACCGCGGCGCCCTACTTGAAGCACCCGTCACACTGACAACACTCACCGCCGCGCAAATTGACGCATCCACGGCCGCTTCGGGTCTGCAAGGCTTAAGTGGAAAAGCGAAATGCGATGTCAAGGTCACCTCCCTGTACTACTCCACCCCTGGGGTCAATGGCGAGGCGTCCAATGCCTCCGGCGTTCTCCTGTCCCCTGCCGGTGCCTGTACGGCGGCAGCGCCGCTGGTGGCCTACGCCAAGGGCACCGATGTTCAAAAACCCCGCACCCTGGCTAACCCGGCCGATGGCGAAACATTCTTGCTCGCCGCGATGTACGCCGCTCAAGGTTATGCAGTTGTTGCTACGGACTATCTCGGTTTTGCGAAATCCACCTATGCCTATCATCCTTACCTACACGCCGACTCGGAAGCCAGCTCGGTTATTGATTCGATCCGTGCAGCTCGCTTGGCTGCAGCAGGGGTCGGACTCGCCTTGTCCGGCAAGGTCATGTTGACAGGATATTCGCAAGGGGGCCACTCCTCAATGGCTGCACATCGCGCGATTGAGCGAGACATTCCTGGCGAGATCGTGGTGGCCGCTGGCGCTCATTTGGCGGGTCCTTACAACCTATCAGGTTCGTTTAAGAGCCCAGTGGTGATCGCGGGCTATCAGTTCTTTGTGCCCTACCTGGTCACCGCCTGGCAAAAAGTCTACGGTGGTATTTATAGCCCCGTTTCGCAAGCGTTTAAAGCGCCGTATGCTGATTACATTGAGAGCTTGTTGCCTAGTCCAACCCTGGACTACACCACGCTTGTAACGACCGGCAAGTTGCCCGGAGGTCCCAGCGTATCTCCCACTCAAGCACGCGACGCAGTATTTCAGGCCGCCTTCATTAGTGATGTACAAACTAATAACAGCAATGCCTTGTATTTAACCGCCAAGAAAAACGACCTATTGGGTTGGACTCCGAAGGCGAAAACTTTGCTATGCGGTGGCGCCGGTGATCCGACTGTACCCCCCGCTTTGCAGCAAAACGTCGCGAAAGCGGATTTCGATGCTCGGGGTGTGACGACAGTGACTTCAGTTGACGTGGATGCCTTCGTTCAAGCCACGTATGGCACGGCAGGCAAAGCCCCTACGGATCCAACAAGCGCGGCCTTTGCAACCTACTACGGTAACTATCATGGCGCTTACGAACCACCGTTTTGCCATGCACAGGCAAAAGCAGTGTTTGATACCGTCAAGTAATTAACGTAGAG
>JAYVKZ010000001.1:0-5239 GCA_043767985.1 Betaproteobacteria bacterium | reverse complement strand
CACTTAACTGAGCGATTTGCTCAGCCACTCTCCAAATCATGAAACTCAGGTTGGCGCTTTGTTTTTGCTGGCCATTGACGCTCAGGGAGATGGCGCCCTTGGTGTAGTGCCCGACCATGGCTACCGGGTGAATCGGTCCAATCGGCGCGCTCATATCAAAACTTTTGCCAATTTCCCAAGGTTTTTTCTGGTCACCCATAAAACGTTGCAAGTCGCGGCGAGTCATGTCCAGGCCCACAGCGTAGCCAAACACCAACTCGAGCGCCTTTTCGATCGGGATATTGCGCCCGCCAGATTTGAGAGCGGCCACGAGCTCGACCTCATAGTGATAGTTCTTGGTGAGGGGCGGGTAGGGATGATTGCCGGTCGTGCCGGGCGCCACGTACTGGATGGCGTCGGTCGGTTTTTGAAAGAAAAACGGCGGCTCACGGGTCGGGTCGCTGCCCATTTCACGGGCGTGGGCGGCGTAATTTCGACCGATACAGTAAATGCGACGTACAGGAAATAACTCGCTGCTACCGACAATAGGTACCGTCGTAACTGGCAGATCGAACAAGGTTTTAGCTCCTGCACCGGCAGTCACTGAGACGCAGCCGGCAGCCAGACCCCCTCCGAGAACGCCGGCGAGGACGCCACCCGCAGACGCTGTACTGCTTTTTAAGAGGTTCCTACGCCTAATTGAAGTGCTTGGTGGGGTCATGTTGTCTCGTTCCGATAAAATCGAAGGTTAATAGTGAATGTCTCGCTCATCTTGTTTTGCTGCTTTTGGTTGTTATGACGCTGCAAACCCTGATTCAAGGGTGCCGAGTCTGCCTGATTGAGCAAGATTTATCTGGAAAATAACATGTCTGATGGAATTGTTGTTGATCGCGAAGTCGACGCGAGTGGCCTGAATTGCCCGCTGCCGATCCTGCGTGCCAAAAAAGCACTCACCGACCTTGAAAGTGGCAAGGTCCTAAAAGTGATCGCTACCGACCCGGGTTCGAAGCGTGATTTTGAAGCTTTCGCACGCCAAACCGGGCACGAACTACTGTCCAGTGTCGAAGAAAGCAAGAAATGGGTTTTCTTGTTGAAGCGGCGCTAGCTTGAGCGGAGCGCTACTTTTCGCTGTTAATTTCTCTTTCGTCCTGAGCCTAAGCAAGGTATGCAATGAATTTCAAGTTTGATTTTTCGGGTAAGACAGTCTTGGTGACCGGGGGAAGCTCCGGTATTGGGGGCGCTGCCGCGCTTGCATTCAAGAAGGCCGGTGCGCAGGTGCTGGCCACCGGAGCGACCCAGGCCGAGGTCGCCGCCGCCCAAGCCGCCCCTCAAAACGCAGGGATTGAGTTTCGCCAGCTTGACGTGACCGATGGTGCTGCCGTGATTGCAATGGTCGCGAGCCTGCCGCAGATCGATGCGGTCGTCAATAGTGCGGGCATTATTCGCCGAGAGGGCGAGCACGACCCTGAGATCTTTGTCAAAGTCATTGACGTCAATCTGAATGGTGGCATGCGCGTCACCAGTGCGGCTCGCGAGAAATTGAAAGCCGCCAAAGGCAGCGTCGTGTTCATTGGCTCGGTGATGTCGTACTTTGGTGGACCTAAGCAACCTGCCTACTCGGCGTCGAAAGGCGCCGTCAAAAATTTGACCATGTCGCTTGCTGCTGCTTACGCACCAGAAGGCATTCGGGTGAACGCGGTGGCACCAGGCTGGGTCCTCACAGAGCTGTCGCGCGGCGCGCGCGAGAACCCTGAGCGTAGCGCGCAAATCATGAGTCGGGTCCCCGTGGGGCGCTGGGCTGACCCCTCAGAAATCGCGGACCCGATTTTGTTTTTGTGCTCGGATGCGGCAAGGTATGTGACGGGGACGATGATGACGGTGGATGGTGGGTATACCAGCGTTGGTTGATCGCTTCTGGCTGCGCTAGGACGAAAAACAAAATTGCTGGAAAGCCGCTAAGATCATACGGTTAGAGCGTCCGCCGGACTCTTTACGCCAAGACTTCCTCGATTCAGGACGTGGGTGTAAATCTGGGTCGTGCTAACGTCGCTGTGGCCCAGAAGTTCCTGAACTGTTCGAATGTCATGCCCATTCTCGATTAAGTGGGTTGCGAAGCTGTGGCGGAAGGTATGGGCAGTGACTTTCTTTTGGATTCCCGATGCCTTGACGGCTATATGAAGTGCTCTTGCGAAGCTCTGATCGAAAACGTGGTGACGTCGTTTTAGTCTAGTTCTAGGATCAAAAGCTGATTTCTGCGACGGAAATACCCAAAACCAGGCCCACTCGCGCCCGCCATTTGGATATTTCTTTTCCAAGTTATGGGGCAGAAGGACACCTAGACTTTGAGCTCGCGTATCCCTTTCCCAGATCTGACGAATCCGCGCCAAGTGTTCGGTCAGCGGCTGAACTAGGCTGGCCGGCAGGCATGTCGGCCGATCCTTTTTGCCCTTGCCCTGGCGCACTGTCACTTCGAGGCGTTCTAAATCTAAGTCCTTGACGCGAATGCTGAGGCCCTCGTTCAAACGCATTCCCGATCCGTAAAGTAGACGGGCGATCAGGGCCCAAGTACCCTCCATTTGCGCGATCACCCGGGCTACTTCACTCGGCGTCATCACTACGGGCTGGAGGTAAGGCTTTTTAGGAGATACAAGCCCTTCAATCCAGGGCAGATCTTGCTTCAATACGTGAGCGTGAAAGAACACTAATGCCGACATCGCTTGGCGAATACTGGATGCCGCTGACTTTTCGTAGACGCTTTGATGGTTGATAAATGTGGCGACAGCTTCTGGTGGTAGCCGAGAAGGATGTTCTTTGCCGTGAAACAAAATGTAGCGGCGCACCCAAAAAACATAGGCTTCTTCGGTTTTGAGGCTATATTGGCGGGATCGAATGGCATATCGAAGTTTGTCGAGGATCTTCATTCCCTGTGGGAACTCTACAGAGCGTGAAAGGCGACCCCCAGGTGTGCGCCTGAAGGCTAGTTTCGGAAGGTCTGTGCGAACAGGTATTCGTGGAGGTGGCGGGTTTTGTTTCATACGATGCAGAATCTGCGAAAATAGACTCTTGCACAATTAGCTTGATGGCTAGGCCAGAAGGATGAGAAAAAAAGGAATGGAGCAAATGACTTGCCAGAGTTTTGCGATCTAGAAATTAGCGATTGCTTCTATGATGGCTATTTCCTCTCACTATTTCCTTATGCCTAATTCCTCAGGCCTAATTTCCAGTTAAGCTTTGGTCATGAACAGCGCAATGAAGGGTTGGGTCTATGTAATCTCAAACAAGTCGATGCCGGGGCTGCTCAAGATTGGCTACTCGTCAAAAGACCCTGAGTTGCGTGCGGCCGAGCTGAAGCACACTGGCGTGCCTCATCCGTACATTGTTGAGTACGACATGCTAATCGAGAACCCGTACGAGATTGAGCAAGAGTCACACAAACTTCTGCTGGCGAATCGAGAGGGTAAAGAATTTTTTAGGTGTACCTTAGAAGAGGCGATTGTTGCGATTCGAAGGGCAGGCGGGCGTAGCGCAATTTTAGAAACAAACAGGCGTGCTAACCGGGAAAAAATTGAGCTTTTGGAGGCTGAGCGGTTTACGATTGACCGAGAAGCTAGGCGCAAAGCCGAAATTCAAGAAGAATTAAATGCGGAGGAACAAGCAATTCGCGAGAAATTTTTAATTAGAACAAGAAGCGAATTTCCCGCGCAGCCTTTTTGGCCCTGCTGGCTAGCGGGCTTCATTCTTGTGATGCTCGGTATTTCTGTTTTTTTTCCGAAAATCCAAGACGCTGGGCTGGTTATACTGTCTGCCGGAATCGGTGCGGGAGTTGGAACTTTTATTCAAGGCAAACTGGAAAAGTGGCAAATGCTGTCCAAAGCCTATCAGGCTTTGGTCCAGGAAAGAGATTTCGAAATTGCGGCGGTTCGTTCGCGTATTGGTCTTTGCTTTAATTGCGGTAAGTCGCTTCGATTTGATCGCTTGCGTATCAAGCTTGCGGGCAAAAAAGGTGAGTGGAGTTGCCCAATTTGTAAATCCGATGTTAAGTTTCCGGAAGCCAGAAGTTCCTCATTCAAACTATCGAAATGAAAGCGCGATATGAAGTTAGTTCTCAGTGCGTCGGCCAGTCTTCGTTGGTGGCAGGCTTAACTTGTGGTTGGAGCTGACAGCGTGAAAAGCGGAGGTTCGGCCAAAAAGGGCAAGGAAGAGTTTGCCCTTTTTGTCCTCGGCAAGCGTCTGCTGGCTGCAGCTCAACTCGGCCGTTAGACTTTTTGTGCAACGAATTCTAGCAATTGGCGGCGGCGGGTTTTTGATGGAAGATGGGTCATCTCCAATCGATCAATTTCTGCTCGATCTAGTCGACAAACCAAAGCCAAAAATCTGTCTCGTTTCCACACCGAGCGGTGATCACCCGGAGCACATCGAGAAGTTTTATGGCGCCTTTGGCGCAAAAGCTTGTGAGCCTTCGCACCTAGCCTTTTTCAGGCAGCCGATGCCGGGCAGCGTCGCATTAGCAAATCTTCATGAGCATATTCTAAGCCAAGATATCGTGTTCGTTGGAGGCGGCAATACTAAGTCTGCGCTGGGGGTTTGGCGAGAGTGGGGTCTTGATCGCACGTTCAAAGAGGCCTATGCCAAGGGTGTATTGCTCTCCGGCATGAGTGCGGGTGCGATGTGTTGGTTTGATGCCGGGCTCACGGATTCTTTCTGGGGGGCAGGTTATCAGCCGCTTGCCTGCCTCGGTCTTCTGAAAGGTGGTTGTGGTGTTCACTATCATTCGGATGCATCGCGCAAGGAGCGTTTGCATGCAGCCATCGAAGCGGGGGCGATTCCGGCCTCAGTGGCAATCGACGATCATGCCGCCGTTTTATATGAAAATGGGGTATTGTCTAAAGTCGTGAGTTGGTGGGCTGGGTCCACGGCCTTTGCAGTATCGCGAGTGAATGAAAGGGCAGTCGAGGTATCCTATGAAGCAGGAAAAATCTTGTAGTGCGCAGAGCCTAGCAAGTGGCTACAGGTCTAACCAGTGGATGAATCAGACGCGGGAAGCACCTGTTAAAGATTCAAATTGTGCGAGGAAGAGTCTCGCACAATTTGAACTTTGCCAGCATCGGCTGCGCGCTGATTATCTCGGCCGTTAAAGTTCAAGTTCGTGAGAGCATTTGAAGGCCGATGGGTAAAGAGCGTAGAACCTTGGAGGCTGGCTATTCTTTCGAGGCCCCGAAGTGGAGAGTGGCTCGCGGGCGAAATCGCTGGCTGGCGCTCG